>JAJDXV010000064.1 GCA_022823085.1 Candidatus Poribacteria bacterium | reverse complement strand
GGTATTCAATTGTACGATTTGGATCATGGTTTTGCTTTACATGTGTGCCCGTTCTTAGGAAAGATCGCGAGCGCAGCTCGCTCCTACAGAGGAAGACGTATCCATATATATAAAGTGAATAGGTACAATTGAATGGCCCTGACAATTAGCTGTTAATCCTAAAAATCGCGAGCACAAGGAACACCGTTTTTGCTGGGGTGTCTCTTCAGCAAAAACACTTGCTCCTACAGAGATAAAAGTGGATGGTTCTGGACATATTCATAAGAAGGCTTGCATGTACATCTATTATGATGGTATGATAATGGTGTCTAAGTTTATCGCAATAGTCTATACTTCTAATGAGATCAAATTGTCCAAACTACAATAAAAAATAAATATCATTGCATAGAAAGGAAAATATTTTGCGCATAAAAATTTTGGTCGCACTTTTCACCGCGTTTTTCGTCGTGGCAGGGACAGCCACCGCCGCATTGAAAGTCGGTCTCATCTACGATGTTACGGGACGCGGCGATCTCTCATTTTGTGATGCTGCCTACGCTGGCGCGAAAAAAGCAGAAAACGAATGGGGGTTCAAACTCACAGAGGTCACCCCCAGCCAGAGTACCGATACCGAATTAACGCTCCGCCGGTTAGCGAAACTGAAATATGATCTTATCATCGGGGTCGGTTTCCTTTTTCAAGAGCCGATGAAACGTGTCGCAACCGACTTCCCGGATGTCAAGTTCGCGTTGATTGACGCGATCATCGAACAACCGAATGTCGCTTCACTTACCTATCGCGCCCACGAAGGGACGTACTTAGCAGGGGTCATGGCGGCATTGAAAACGGAGACGAAGCAGATAGGTTTTATCGGCGGGATGAAGGTACCGCTCGTTGAAGCGTTTGAAATCGGGTTCGACGCAGGCATTAAAGCGGCAAACCCCGATGTTGAATTGGTAGCGGATTATGTCGGTGTTACGCCGCAAGCCTTCAACGATCCCGCGAAAGCCAAAGAACTCGCACTCGCCCAGTACAACCGCGGTGTAGATATTATCCTCGCCGCCGCGGGCGCGAGTGGACTCGGTGTACTTGAAGCCGCAAAAGAAAAAGAAAAATTGATTATATGGGTCGATTCTAACGGCAACCATCTCGCGCCCGGCTTGGTACTCACAAGCGTCATCAAGGGGGTGGAGATGTCCGTCTATGAAACGATAAAGAGTGCCCAAGAGGGCAGCTTCTCCGGCGGCTTGAAAGATTATGGACTCAAAAAAGGCGGCGTGGAATATATCGTTGACGATGTGAACCGTGAACTCCTTTCGGACGAGATTCTGAAACAGGTCGAGGCGTTCAAAGCGAAAATTATCGCGGGCGATATCGTCGTTCCGCATGAACGGCAGTAGTGTTCTGTCATGCTTATTTTGATGGATTGTAGGTTGGGTTGAACGCAGTGAAACCGAACATCTTCAGTCAAGATCACTTGTCATTTTTGACGTAACACAACAGTAGATATGACACATGCACCCATTATCGAGATGCGCGGCATCAGCAAACAGTTTGCACAGGTCCAAGCAAACGACTCTGTGGATTTTCTGCTGCAACGCGGCGAGATTCACGCCATCGTTGGTGAAAATGGTGCCGGTAAATCTACGTTGATGAAAATTCTCTACGGACTGTATCAAGCCGATGCAGGCGAGATTTTTGTTGATGGAAATCGCGCGAATATAGCCTCCCCGCGACACGCGATGCGTCTCGGTTTAGGGATGGTTCAACAACACTTCACACTTATTCCGGTCTTTACTGCACTCCAGAACATCGTACTCGCTAAAGAACCGTGCAAATTCGGTGTGATACTCGATGACCGTGAAGCGGAAAAGAAGATTAAAGCACTCGCGACGCAACTCGGATTTGATGTACCGTTGAACACGCCTATCGAATCACTCCCGATCGGCACACAGCAGCACACCGAAATTTTGAAAGTTCTCTATCACGGTGCGGACATCCTTATCATGGATGAGCCGACGGCAGTGCTTGCACCGCAAGAGATCGAAGGACTTTTCAACTGCCTGCGACGTCTCAGGAACGAAGGAAAGAGTCTGATTATTATCACGCACAAACTCGATGAAGTGATGGCGATCGCTGATACAGTTACAGTGATGCGGCGCGGGCAAGCCGTCAACACCTGTGCCATAACCGACACCGATCCGGCGATGTTAGCCGAAATGATGCTCGGTGAGCCTGTCATCCCGAGTGCGCTAACACGAGAACAGACAGAACACACGACACCGATGCTCTGTATTGAAGGCGTAACGCTCTCTGAGAACGCAAATATCGGGAGAAGACATCGATGGAGAGACGTTCTGTCAAACAGAGAGACCGGCAAACGACACCTTAACGAAATCAGCCTTGATGTGTTTCCGGGTGAGATCGTCGGAATAGCAGGCGTGGAAGGGAATGGACAGACAGAACTGGTTGAGGTACTGACAGGTCTACGCCAGATTGATAGCGGAACGCTTACACTAAACGGCGAGCGGGTTGCGCACATCCCAGCCGATAGACACCGACACGGGGTAAGTTTGAATGACCGTATTGACGACAATTTTATTGTCGGACACCATAAGATACGTCGGTATTGTCGGCACGGTATGCTTCGGCGGAAATCTATCCAGCGATCCGCGCTGAACGCTATGGACAAATACCAGATTCGGATCGGGAATGTCTCGGATCGGATTAGGACGCTCTCCGGTGGTAACCAACAGAAGGTTGTCGTTGCGCGTGAGTTGGAGATGAACCCGGAAGTTATCATTGCCGCGCACCCGACACGCGGGTTAGACATACACGCCGCGGAATTTGTCCATACACGGCTTATTCATGCCCGTAACCGCGGTAAAGCGATTTTACTGGTCTCTTCGGAGTTAGACGAACTGCTCCATCTCAGCGACAGAATCGCTGTGATGTCCGATGGCAAGATTGTCGGGATCGTGAAACCTACCGAAACCGATAAGCAGGAATTGGGTGCCTTAATGCTCGGATTGCATGAAGTAGAGATGGAAACCTCAACAGCGACAAGAACATTCTCAGGAGAAAATGATGATAATTGATTCACATACACACGCATGGCCCCGTTGGCCCTACCAACCGCCTGTCCCTGATGACGAAAGCCGTGGCAAAGTTGAACAACTCCTCCACGAAATGGATCTGCACAACGTTGATAAAGCGGTGCTTATCTGTGCCCGGATTGAGAGGAACCCAGACAATAACGATTACGTCGCTGCGTGCGTCAATCGCTACCCGGAACGGTTGATTCAATTTGCCGATGTAGATTGCTCATGGACGGATACGTATCATACGGAGGGCGCAGCCGACCGATTGAAAGCAGCTGCGGAGAAATACAATCTCAAAGGCTATACGCACTACCTCAGAGGCGATGACGACGGGAGTTGGTTCTTCTCCGAAGAAGGAGAACGCTTTTTTCATACAACAGCCGACATGGGACTCATTGCGAGTATCGCTATGGGCAGCCATCAGCATGAGGCACTCCGTAAAATCGCTGCAGAGTTTCCGAGTGTGCCGTTCCTGTGCCATCACATGGGCGGTGCGCGGGCAGGTGAGGAACACCCGTATCCGCGATTGAAACAGGTACTTGCCTCCGCGAATGTACCGAATATCCACATCAAGATGTCAGGGTTTGCGTATGTCTCGCAGGTGCCGTGGGATTATCCGCAGTCGGATACACACTGGATCGTGCGCGCCCTCTACGAGCATTTCGGTCCCGGTCGTCTCTGTTGGGGATCGGATTATCCGGTTGTTCGGAGATTTATGACGTATCAGCATTCGCTTGAGGCGTTTCGGACGCACTGCACCTTTATTCCAGAGGCAGATAAAGCGGAGATTTTAGGAGGAACGCTCCAACGCCTGTTAGTTGATGCTGGAAAATAAAAAGAATAGGAACCGAATTTTCGTATGGGAAGAGATAATTCTTATAACTCGCCAATCTTTAGGCTCCCAATTTCTCTCCTCATCAGGGAAAGTCAGATACTTTTGAGCACTCAGGAACGCAGACCGATCAGCGGCGACCGCAGCGGCGCAGCAGATTTGGCGATCGCACGCACTAATTCTGCGTTGTAAATTTATAAAGCCATACCACGTTACCACCAGGGGTCCAGTTACCAGACGCATCTCTGGCTTTTAATACTATGTTGTAAGATTCGCCTTTTCTTAGGCTGAATGACTTGCCTGTTTCTTTTATTAAAACGACTTTCTTTTTATCTATATACCGAGTCCACCTCATATCAGTTCCTGTCTGCCAATCACCTCTAACAAGACTGACTTCAGCTTCATCGATGTTTTCGCTGAAAGTAAAAACGAACTGATCGGTGTTTATACTTACGTTTCTTGCTTCGTGGTTTACAGAAGTAGATAAAATGACTGGAGGCGTTCTATCTCTATTTTCTCTATCTTCATCAACGGCTCTAAATTCTATATCAATAGATGTTTTATTTCCGTTTTTACCTTCTACAAAACCTTTTATATAATATGTCCGACTTGATACAAGTCTTCTTCCATTAATCCGAGTAAGAAATACTCTACGACCAGCAATCGTGTCGATTGATGGTATCCATCCCATACTCACATCTGAATTATCTACTAACTTTATATCAATTTCTGTAATCTTTTGATTAAAGCGTAAATTTATTACATCAGTATTTGGGTCAACTCTGCCAGAATCTACAGTGCTTTCTAAAAGTTTAGGTGCAGTCAAATCTTTATTATCTTGCTGTACCGTTTCATTGTTAATCGCAGGTTCAAGCTCAATAGGCACCTGGGCAGGTGTCTGGCTTTCGGTTTCAGTAACCGATTCGCTGGGGAATACGCCCCGTATTCCATCATCATCATCGCTATAACTCACACAACCGATCACACAAACGAGGAATAAGAATATAGGGTATAATTTTATCAATGTGAGCCTCCGTTAATGGAAATTGAGTCCGATTTGAAAGTAAACATTTTCAGGACCTTGAAAAGAGAAATTCCATGTGCCGATGATGTTAATCGACTCTGTTAATGCGAATTCCGCACCGGCTTGTCCAGTAAATAAGCCGCTGGTGTTGTCAATTAAGATTTGCTGCTGTGTGGATATGTTCCTCCAGATATTTGAATAGAATGCTCCGAAAAAAGGGATGATAACCAACTCGCTTTGTGTCCGCAAAGTATGTGAGAGTCCTATCCCACCAATGAGTTCCATCTCAATTAAATGGAGCACATCCACACACGCATTATGAAGTTGTGCGTAATCCGCGCCGAAACTACCGATTAAAAAATAATCTAAGGTCGTTGTGCCTAATGGTCCCATATTCGTGAGCCGTATCTCTGCAGTGGGTGAGGGCGGAACATCAGCGAGATTGACATCCGTAAAACGGATACCCGGGATCACCGAAATCTTTATATCACGATTGAAAGCGTAATCGATATGCGTCTGAAAAGTTCTGATATTAAACCCCAGATCCCCACAGATATTCTTGAACAGGTTATCGTTTCGTTGATAATCGAACGCGACACCGAAGGCAGCTCGGCGTTGGGGTAATGGGTTAAGACTCATCTGGCTCGATGCGGTCATCGGCACTAAAATCAATAGAAACGCTAAGACGTAAAACAGTGTGTTTCTCAAATTTTCCTCCTATAAAATGTGAGTCGGATGGGGGCTGTGCCGAGCGACTCTGTTTTTTGGGTCAGTTCAGCTGGATCTATTCCGCTCTATATTGGGTCATAAAGTCTCTATAGCGGAATGTGCTGCTATTTCCATCGACGGACACAGGAACATGAGCTGCCCCCGAATTTTATACACATCTCCATCAAGATAAGGTTCAAGATGCGTAAAAGCATTGAGGTTATCGTGTTTCTTCTCGACAGCAAACCAGCGATTTATCATCGTCAAGGGTTTTCTTTATTTATAGTTTGTATCAAATGACCCCATGAGTTATACTTTTAGTATGAGTTAGCCTAACAGGTAGATGTGCTTACATCACCGATACTCTCCTTATAAAGGTTACTACGAAACGCCAGAAGGATGCCGCTGTTAGGTCTGTTTACATAGCACTCCGCTGGAGTGCAGGCACTTCAGGCACGCTTTTCTATAGACATATTGCTCCGCTGGAGCAAAGAGACTTCCTTGACCCCTAACGGCATAGTGTGTTTTTGTAAGAGCGAGCTGGGGTCGCGAGTAAAACTCACCGCTACAAGGGGGCACTTTGACAAAATGTTTACACATTCTGTCAGCTGAGAGGCAACTGACACTCAACGAAGTTCAAGAAGATACCAGCGAATCCAACTCAATCCACTCATTAGCGATGGATGACTGAGAAGCTAATAAGCATCAGCATTCCAGTTATCATAAGGTCATTTGATACTATTTTCGGATCAATAGTTTACGAGTGGCAGTAAAATCGCCGGCGGTGAGGGTATAGAAATACACGCCACTCGCTACGGACTCACCGACCCCATTTTTCCCATCCCAGTACGCAGCACGACTTCTGCTGGTATAATACCCCGCGGGCTGATGTCCCACTGCCACTCGCCGAACGATGACACCGCGAACATCATAAATCGTCAAAGAAACATCCGCAGCTGCTGACAATTGATACGGTATCCACGTTTCCGGGTTGAACGGATTCGGATAGTTCGTCAGCAGTGCCGTCTGATCGGGTCGCATTTCTGCTTCGGGTGCGGCGCGTGTGCCCCCAACAGTGATCGTCATCTCTGGCGGAACAGAACGGGTTTTTTCGCCCCGACGCGTCCCCGCGATAAAGTTATCAAGTGTTATTTCAGAGGTCCCAGTCCCGATCGCTGTGAAGGTCACCGAGAGAAGTCTGCCGAGTCCTGTGACAGCCGGTCCGTCTAACTGTAGTGATTTGATCCCGATGATTTTACCGAGTGGATTCTTGATACTGCCTTCCGCGAAGAAGGTTTCTGCGTCCTTCTGCTTCAGAAAATCGCCCTCAGCGACCCTCACGGCTTTTAGCACCTTCGGATCAAAGGTCAGATCGGCTTGCCATCCGCCTAAATCGTCCACATTTTCGACGTTCAGATGCAGGGTCAACGTGTCCCCGACCGCGATTTCTTCTGCGGGTGTATCTATCTCGAAGATGAAATTCATGCTCGGACGGAAGACGGTGTATTTCGCATCGGGCGCGAACCCAAAGAAACCGCTAAACCCGCCATGCCCGTGGTTATCGAGTGCGACTAACAAGACATTTTGACCGGCTTTCAAGGTAGCCGGGAAGAAATCTTGGTAATCGTTAGCACCCCGGGCAACGAATGCCGAATGAATCAACTCACCATTGAGCCAGACTTTACAGGCATCATCAGAACCGACGAACATGGTCGTCTCCTGTTCTTTCGGTGAATCCAAGATAACAGAACCGTAAACGATATGGTCATAGATCTCCGAACCCGATCCCCATCCGAGTGCCTCTGTCATTCGATTGATGTTGTCCCCACGGCTGACATCCAGTTCATGAAGCCGCCATTTCCCCTCACCGACGGTTTTGCCTTCCTTCGCGCCATGCGTCGCGACTTTCAGTTCCGTCGTTGCGTTGCGAGTGGCGCGTGCGAGGAAGTCGGTGTTGGCATTCAATTCTGTGCCGGGGACGATCGCCCATAACCAGGGTCCCGTTATTTTCGCCCCCCCGGTAGGCACCCCTGGATTGCCTTCAAGCCGAAGAAAAGTTGTATCCGGTAATGCTTCTAACGCCGAAAAATCCGAAATAATGTTATTCCGGAGATCCAATCTATCCAAGTTTTTCAGTCCTGTGAGTGGCGAAGGATCCGAGATAGCATTGTTTTCGAGATAGAGGACTTCAAGGCGACTTAACGCAGCAAGTGGCGAGACATCGGAAATGATATTTGCATCGAGATTCAGGTGTTTCAACCGTTTCAGATCCGCCAATGCCGAGACATCGGAAATCGTGTTATTCACCAGCCGTAGCCATTCGAGACCTGTTAGTTCTGAGAGTACAGACAAATCTGAGATATTGGTGTCGTCGATTTGCAAGCGGCGGAGTGCTTTTAATCCCTTGAGGGTCGGAATCGTTTTAAGAGCACCCTCGTTGCCAAATTCGATCCATGAGAGTTTCGGCAATTTTGCCAACGGTGAAAAGTCTGTGATCGGTGCCCGCCAGGCATCTATCCTTTCGAGGCTGATGAGACTCGCCAGCGGAGCGACGTTCGTGATCGGGTTACCTGAGATGCCGATCCCGTTGAGTTTGATAAGATCTTTCAGGGGTGAGAGATCCGTGATCGCGTTTTCCTCAAGACCAAGCCAGTCTACGTTAACGAGTTCTGCGAGTGGCGAGACATCGGAAATGAGATTCCCGCGCAACTTGATATTATTCAGTCGCGTTAATTCGGCGATCGGTGTCAGGTCAGATATCTGATTCCGACGCAATTCGATACGTTCCAAGTTTGTCGCAAACTCAAGCCCTGTGAGATCACGGATACCCTGTTCATCTGCATCAAGGCGTGTCAAACGCTGCATATCTGCCTCGGTAATCTCCGTGCCGGGGTCTTTACCGAGTGCTTCAGCAATCGCGACGCGGAGGTTCACATCAGGGACCGGGAAAGTGAAGATAGAGTTATCATCGGAATCGGTCTCGGTGTCTTGCCGTATCGGTGTCGCGTTCAGAGTTGCTGAGGGTGTTCCGTAGCCCGATTCACTCACAGCACGCAGTCGCACACGATAAGTCGTGCCGTTGGTTAGCCCTGTAATAATTCGGTTGTTCGGGAGTAGTCGCCAGATGCTATTGTTCAGACTATACTCATAACGTTGTATCGGTCCGCCATTTCCGATGTTCGTTGGTGCGTTATAGTTGATCGTCAGCTGCCTATCGCTTTCAATAATACCGGTAATCGTCGGGGCGGATGGCGGTATCGGGGGAATATATTCAGCGTTCAGGGCAATCATGATGTTTTCAAATTGCTCTGACCATGTATCGCGTTGGACATTGCCCCCGGAGAGCAGCCCTGTAAGCCCGAGGTTTTGTAGGCTCGGTTTCTTGTCAATTTCTGAAAGGAAGGCATCGGTTTGTAACCCAACTGCGGCGGCGGCATGTCCGGCATCGAGTGCATTTCGGTAAACTTCATGAAAACGATGCACCGGTTCCACGAGTCCGCCAAAAGTATCGCCTGTCGCTTCAAGTGCGATCTTGTAACGCTCAGTATCTTGTTCGACGTAACGCTCCATTTCGGCGTGTGGGACATACAATCGCAACGCCTGTTCTTTATCGAAAGCCGGGTTCTCGGCACGTTCTATCGCTGAACGCACCTCGTCTTCAACAGCCTTCATGCCTTCGGTATGACACCCGACACACGATAACCCGTTGCGGACGGCTGGATCGCTTGCCGCGGGGTTCGACACGATGTCTGTCGGTGCGACATCAATACGGTTCCCCGCGGCATCGACGATCATATACGCTTGTAAGCCGTTGGGCAGGTTGAAGATCATTTCACCGCCATCCTGTGCAAAAGACAGTGGGTGCGTAAAAACATTCTGTGTCCCGACCGATCCTGCAAAGTCGTAACTTTTCCAATACGCGCCGTGCCGAGACGTGTGGCGTTCAACAACGCGGTTATGATTAGAGACCCCCGAATCGTTGAAACCCGCACGCCAGACGCGCCGCCCTGGTGCAGATTCAAGATTTCTGGCGACATCCACGCCGAGTTGAGATTCCAACGCACTATCGGTTGTCGGGAGATCCAAGATGTCGTGATACAGCGGTGGCAATGAAGCCGTTGCGATAAACCAATCGGCGTACACATACGGTACTTGACAGTCCATTTGCTGGCGAAGATTCGCCAATGAACGCAGTTCGGCGACTTGTGTTTCGGCATCAAATTCAATGGTATATGGATACACATTTTCGATCTGTGTCCACGCATCGCCCCGGACATCCCATTCATAGTCCCGCAGGTCAATGTAGAAGATCGTCTCCGCGTCGTCAATCGGTTCGGGATTGATCACTGAGTAGCCCCAAGACAGAGAGTTGATGAGTTTCGAGAGTGCGATCTGATAGGCACTTAAGGTGTCTTGGCTTTCACCGGCGTTATAGAGATGTGTGATTGTGAAATAACGCGCGGAAGGTCGGTCAAACGCAGATAGGGTTTCGAGATGTTCTTCGATGGTCGTTAGCATCGCGGCGGGCGTAATAAAGGGACCATCCCGCTGCGTCTGCCAATCCGGGGCACCTTCAGAAATCCAAAGTGCTATTGTTGCCAATGCCAGCGGTGAGAGGGCAGGTTGTCCCAAGGGCATCTTCGGTTTTTCAGGTGTGCCTTCAATCAAGCGTTTATAGAACTCAGAAGCAAGCGGGTCGCCTGGAATCACCGCGCCGGAGTCTATGAGCGAGGCGTGGTCAATGAGCAGAGACTCGCGAAAATTCCCCGACGGACCGTGGCAGTTGAAACAGTTCTGTTGAAAAATATTATATGCCTGTTCTGCGATGTTCTCTTGTGCATCGGCGGGTGGATAGGTGAAGGTCATGAGTCCAACAAGAATGAAGTAAAGAATTCTGAGGTCTTTCATTGTGTATCTCCTACTTGCGAATGAGCATTTTACGGGTGGCAGTGAAGTCGCCCGCCGTAAGCGTATAGAAATAAATTCCGCTGGTGACGGGTTCACCGAGATCGTTTTTACCGTCCCAATACGCGGCGCGGTTCGGCGTTTTATACACGCCCGCCGACTGATGCCCTAACCGCAAGGTGCGCACGATGCGACCGGTTGTCGTCTGTATCGCCACGGCGACCTCGGTGGGCACAGCTAACTGGTAAGGTATCCACGTTTCAGGATTAAACGGATTCGGGTAGTTCGCGAACAGTGCTGTTTGGGCTTCCGTTTTCTCTGACAGCAAAGCCATCAAGATATTTTCAAGGCTTGTGATGCCTTTTTGGAATGCAAGGGACCCATCGTATTCTGTCCATGCCAGGTCTATCCATTGCTGGATTAATTTGGGCGAGATGGGTGCAGCAGGATTGTTACCAACGGGCGCATTTATATCCTGTGCGACAAGGATGAGATCAATTATATTGACAACCCCATCGCCGTTTATATCCTCATATACACTGCCGCCGGGCTTATCGGCGGTAAGCGTTCCAAAAGACCGCGAAACCAAAATCATATCCAGAATACCGACCGTGCCATCACCATCTATATCCGTAGCACGACGCGGGATGGCACGATTCACAGCGTCCGGCAGCGTCGTTGTATATTCCGTGTTTCTATCGAGCCCAAAAAAACCGCTCCACCAGCCCTCGCCTTCGTAAACTGCAACTAACAGGATGTTTCTCCCCTTTTTTAGCGTGACAGGGAAATCCTCTTGGTAGTCTTCAGCGTCTCTATCAACGGCGTTATTATGAACCTGTTTGCCATTCAGCCAAACCTTGACAGCATCGCCGGATCCGACGAACAAACGGGTCTCCTGTTCGTTCGGTACTAACAAGGCAATTGACCCGTAAGCCACATGAAAATCTATGTTGTCTGTGCCTAAGCCTATCGCGTTTACCATGTCATTGATATTGTTCGGGCCGCTTCGAGGGAGTTCACCCACTGTCCAGACCTTATTGCCCACGCGGGCACCTGTCTCGGCACCTTCGGACGCTATCTGCGCTTCTGTTACCTGACCCCCACTGACGACCGAGAGATAGTCTCGCTCAGAAGCCGCCGCCGCTGACCCCAACACACCCGCTGTCGGCAGAATGACCCACAACCACGGTCCCTTGATTTTCGGGACAGAACGCCCCACGATGCTACCTGGATTCTCACGCCGAACAATGATGACCGTCTCAGGGAAAACATCCAATGGCGAAAAGTCCGATATCTCATTATCCTGCAGATCTATGGATTGCAAATTCACTAAAGCGGCAAGCGGCGATACATCGGTGATCTGATTCTGGCGAAGGTTCAGACGTTTTAACCCCGTCAGACTTGATAGAGGGGCGATGTCTGTGATCTCGTTGCCAACGAGATCGAGTTCCGTCAAGTTTATTAATCCCTCTAACGCAGAGATATCCGATATTTCACCGCCACAGATGTCGAGCTCTTGCAGTTTCGGAAATGCCCGTACCCCTTCAAGATTTATCACGGGGGTGCCCCAAGTGTGTAATGTTTGCAGACTCGGTAACGCCGCAAAATCTGAGAAATCCGCGAGGGGATTATTGCTGAACCGAATGTGTCGGAGCTTGGGTAACCCCGCAATCGCAGAGAAGTCGGATATAGCGTTCCCTGAAATCTCTAACGCCTCTAAGCGCAGTAAATCCGCGACAGGCGATACGTCTGATATAAGATTACCGGGGACGATTAATTCACGCAAATTGATTAAACCCGAAAGCGGGGATAAATCACGGATCACATTCTCCCGAAACTCAACCACATTCAGACGAGATAATCCGGCGAGCGGTGATAGATCGGTGATCAAATTGTTGTTTGCGCGTATGTCTTGAAGGTTCGTCGCGAAGTCGAGACCCGTCAAATCCTCGATGTCCCTGTTGTGTGCGTTCAGACGAGTCAAACGTGCCATATCTGCTTGCGTCAGCGGCACATTCGGTGGCTTGTCGAGTGTTTCAGCAATCACCGCACGCAGGTTCACATCCGGGATGTTTACGTTTTCTGCCACACTCTCTGTGAACCACAGAAGTGTTGCCAATACAAGCGATAAAAAGAAAAAGAAAAAGCGTCTCATGTCATCCGATCTCCTTAGCAACGCCAAAAGTTAACAAATTGCAGATATGTATTTCTGTATTCATAAAATTTTATACACCTTGTTGCTCACACATCTGTGGTGACGGCACATTCCCGCGTGGATCACGCGCAAAGCCGTTCGTGCCTGCAGCCGAAACATCAGCTGCTAACAGGTGTCAGATGTATTCACATAATTGTGCTTCGGGGTATCAATATTTGAGATATGGAAGTTAAAAATTTCGATAGTGTTCGCCTTCCTTTGTAGGGGTTAGGGTTTACACAGACATATTGACAAGGTGTTGTGCCTGTCTATATTGGATTGTCCAACACACTCGGAAAGGACCGATGCAACAAAAATAGCCCGCAATGGAGGTTCTGTGCAAAACAGAAGCACCTACGGGCGCGAAGACAGCCCGATGAAGGACCGTCAAGATCATCTTATGAAGCAAATTACTTATCTTTTGTGAAGTGGGGGGGGGGGGCAGGGTGCCTTGCTAATTCCTGTGCGTCAGCGGACATTATTGGTGAATACAGAACGCAAGGCGTAGCACCACCGCACACATCACGAAGATGACACATAGGAAAAATCGTTTTAGCATAATACTGATGTTTTCGGTTCTGCACGTTTGTTCCCTTCATTGTGTCCTCGGATTTGGAACGCGACAAGTACTGTCCCTAATGACTACTTATCTTTAATTATACACAAGAAAATAGGTTTTTCAAATATAATTTAACGAGAATTATAGCATTTTATATGCATCTTGTCAAGAAAAAATGGAATTGGAAGGAGAAAAGAAGGGATAAATATAAGTCGAAACACGTGCCAGTCGCATTCCATTCCCAAGGTTCCTTATGCCTTGATCTGAAGCTGCAGCGTCGTGCTTTGAGTTACTAATGTTAACGGAACCTACCGATGGCAAGAAAAAAAATAATGCGGGAACGATTTAGAGATTGATCCGATCGTTAGAAAAATGATCTCTTAATTATTTCAGATTGTGTTATATTATGGGATAGGAAAGTTCCATATTCACCGTTACTTACCATTAAGCACCCATCTTACGGAGTAGACACAATTGAAGACGAAAACCGTTATATCTCAGTTAGGGTATTTGACCTTGATTGTCACCCTTTTCATGCTACATCCGTCTGGCAATGCCGACGCTTTCTGGGATCGGGAGCATAGCCTTATGGACGAAAGGAGCGGACCTCTTGTCCGAGAGAAGCTCGGTGGACGACGTAAAGGTTTTGTTTTTGGCTTCGGTGTCGGTGTCGGTAGGACCAGTTTTACCGAACCGCTCGCGGAATACTATTGGCGAAGTGCTCAAAGAGCCGAGGGGTCACCTTCTACACGTCGATCAAGATCCGCCTTGGTAACAGAGTTGAAAATCGGTCACGGGCTTACTGATCAGTTTCTCCTCTACTATACAAGTCGGATTGCGTGGCTTCCGCTTGATCACTTCACCAAGGATACGATGATTGCCAATGGTGCCGCAGGGGCAGGGTTTATGTATTACCCATTCCGGCGGTTCGGTCTTTACTTCGTCGGTAACATCGGACTGGCAACGCTCGTAACATGGCAGCCACCGCTTACATTGGAAAACGCCAGACAGACCGGTGTCATTTTCTCAGGGGGTATCGGTTATCAAATCTTGCCGCATCTTAATCTTGACTTCACGGTGAGTTCTGGGAGTGCTAACACAAGAAACGTTGACGACATCAGCGAAATAGAACTCATAGATGAGGTCGTCACTTATTCGCTAACCCTCAGTGTCCTCGCCTATTAGCGCATTTTGCGGAGGTGGTATCATGTATCCTAAAAGATGTCTCGGAACTCAGATAACAGCACTATTCGGAATAGTTGCATTGACATGTTTTCTCAGTTGTGGTGATGCCGATTTTAGCATTGATCAGGAACAGACGGAGAAACCGCTCCGCTTTATTGAATATGTCCTTTTTCCAACTGCACCTTATGTCGATAAGTCCTACATAGAAAAAGTACCGGAAGAAGAAGTAGCAGTTAAATATATCGATTTTGAAGCCGAAACACAAGCCATTCAGCAGGTCTATCGTGCTTTCATTAAAGCCTATATTGAAGAAGATATGACGGCACTCACGAAGACACTCGACATATCAACCGGAATTGAATGGGGGACGGACACTACAGGTAATGTCTATGGGTGGCATAATGTCAAAACTTATATTCAAGCAAACTGGCTCTTCGCGAATTGTGAGGGCGATCCGAACGCGGAACTCACAGACTTTTATATTCGTCCACAGAATGTTCGCGTGCCTTGGACAGAAGCGAGTGCAAAAGGACCGACGTTCTACTACGAGCCCGGTGCTGTTCTTGCAGGAGGTTGTTACACTGAGATCGGACGTTTTTACTTCACAAAGAAGTCAGGTGTGTGGCGTATTCATCAAATTGATGGGTCGAAATATTTCGCCGATGATAAATATAAAGTGCCTTGACGGGAATCAGGTTAAAAAATAGGGAATTGAATGACTCCGGCGTGATGAAGAAAAAAGTTGACATTTCACACGCGTCAGGGTATAATAACATTAAACGGTGTAGTATTCTGTTCGTGACCGGTAACGCGAACCCGATTTATAGACTATACCCCACTCAAGCAAAGCATAAGGAGGAACAATACATGAAAGGTATCTTTGTTTTCACGACACTCGTGCTGACACTCGTAGCGGGGTTCGCCTTTGCGACGGAAACCGCAACTGTCGAAGGCGAGTACATTGAAGCGCGATCCGCGAGTGTATATGTCGGCGCGTGCCATTTCGGTGCCGAATATGTCGAAGGTGGCAGAGAAGCGACAACCGTCTGGAACATCCACCAAGGGAATTGGAAAGGTGTTTCGTTAGATGGGTTAACTGTCGTGGCTGTTATCAGTGCGAAAAGTAATTTGGCGACCGATTCCGAAACGCGTAAGAGTGTGTTGTATGTAGACGTGAAGACCACATCAGAACAGCGCGCCGCGCTTAAAGACATGCTCACAACGAAACGTGCTAACGTTTTAGGCGAAGTCGTTGCGACCGAAACGGCTCCTATTAAATTCACGAAAAAAGGCACCAAATACGATGTAACAGTCGGTGAGGTACTCGCCCTCTGTGCCAACCGCTACCCGTGTGCAAACTGTACACAACCGCATCAGATTTGGTACAAACCGCTGACAACACTTCAGGATGCCATCGTCGGCAAATCTGAAGTCTATCGCTATAAAGACGGTCATCTCCCGGTGACGTGGCAGCAAAGCGGTACTGCGAACAACGTCTTTGTCGGCACTTTTTCGATGTAGCATATTGAATGTCTGTAGTTGCCCAACGGCAGCTACAGATGCTTCCATGAATTATATAGAAAAAACAGATATGAATGAAAGTAACATATTTTTATGACACAGATACAGCGTTGATTGAGTTTTCAACACATGATGTTGTTGAAACGAAGGAAATTAGCGAGAATATTTACATTGACGTAGATGTTTCGGGCAATCCAGTTTCCATGACTATTGAACACGCTAAGCAAAACACGGATCTGCCGAATTTATCCTATGTGCCAATAGATTATACGGCCCCTGACCAATTTAGGTAGTAGGTACTATGACCAATAGGAGCATACGTGGCCACAAATACGACATCCGAGGAACGGAAATTTGGACTGACCCCTGAAGAGCGATCTTCTTGGGAAGAGAACGGATACTTTGTCCGGCACGGCATTTTTACCGAAGAAGAGAACGCCCTTTTAAGCCGAGTTGCTGATGACATCGCTCTCGGAAAGATTCCGTTTCCAGACCACCGTATCTTCCAAAACGCGTTGGTGAGAGACGGAAAAGTTGAAGCGTCTGGTATCTATGCGATGCACAGTATCCACCAAATGAGTTGTTATTCTGCTGAGTTCCTTGAACGTTCACGTGATCCACGTCTCACTGACCCCGTTGTTGACCTCCTCGGTCCCGATATCCTCGGTCTCAATAGTCTCTATATCTGGAAACCGCCAAAGATCGGGCTCGGTTTCCCGTGGCATCAAGATAGATGGTATACGCGTCCCCAGTTTATAACCGAAACGACCGTCGGCACGTGGACGGCTATTGATGCCGCAACTGTAGATAATGGCTGTTTATACGTGATTCCGGGTAGCCATAAAACCGGCATTCTTGAGCATGTTGATCTTGAAGGTTCACAGCAACAGGAGTTTAAACTGGCAGTCGGTGCGAAGGACGAAGATGGTATCGCTGTCGAAATTCCGCCCGGAAGCGTCATCTTCTTCGACAATCGGATCCTCCATAAAAGTACCGATAATAATACTGAAGGTTTTCGCCGTAGTAACATCGCACATTATATCAGCGCAAAGGCAGAACGGGTACCGCATAAAAATTATTTGCGTCCGCTTATGTGGGTTCGCGGTAAAATATACCCGACGCTGTCTGAGGGTGTCTACCATGACCCTCTACCCATTACAGAACCCGAATAAAATACAGCAAAGTCAACGGCTGATCGTGTGATATAACATTTGTTAACAGGAGCATACGTGAACACAAACACAACATCTGAAGAACGGAAATTTAGACTGACACCTGAAGAACGCGCCTCGTGGGACGAGAACGGGTACTTTGTCCGTTACGACGTTTTTACAAAAGAAGAAAACGACATCTTAGCGCAAATCGCTGATGAAATTGCCCTCGGAAAACGAACCTTCCCAGACTATCATATCTTTGAAAATGCTTTAGTCAGAGACGGTAAAATTGAAGCACAAGGTGTCCAGGCAATGCACAATATCCAGTATGTGAGTTGTAATTGTCAAGAATTCCTTGCGCGTACGCGCGACCCGCGGCTCACCGATCCCGCTGTTGACATCCTCGGTCCCGATCTGCTCGGTCTCAACAACCTCTATATTTGGAAACCGCCAAAAATCGGTCTCGGTTTCCCGTGGCATCAAGATAAATGGTATTTTAACCGTCAATATAAAACTGGAACGACAGTCGCAACATGGTCTGCTATTGATGACGCAGATAAAGAGAACGGGTGTCTCCACGTTATCCCCGGCAGCCATAAGCAGGGCGTTCGTGACCATAAGGAACTTGAAGGCTCACAACAAGGAGAGTTTAAACAGGCAGAAGGGGCTCGTGATGAAGATGGTGTTGCGGTAGAAATCCCTGCGGGCGCGGTCATCTGGTTCAATAGCCAAGTCCTCCATAAAAGCACTGATAACCACAGCGACCGTTTCAGGCGCGCAAACATCGCACATTATATGAATGCGAAAGGAGAATGGACACGCCCTGAGGCTATAAATAAAAAACGACCACCGATGTGGATTCGGGGTAAAACCTATCCCGGTATGGGAGATGAAGTTCAACATGACGTTATACCGATTTTAGAATCTGATTGACTCCCAACGGAGGGGTTCTGATGAAACTACGATTTATGACCGTCTATATCTTGCTTCTTTTGTTTCTATCATCTGCCGATGCAAATGTTCCTTCCCGATATGCGAAACAGTCTCTTGAATGGTTCCAGAGCGAGGAGGGTCGTCGTATTGCCGACAACGTTCTTACTTGGCAGACACCGCTCGGCGGTTGGCCCAAGATTAGAGACACGGGGTCTGAACCGTTTGATGGTAAAATTGAGGATCTGCATGCAACGTTCGACAACGGTGCGACTATTGACGAACTCCGGTTTCTTGCCCGGGCGTTTCGTGCGACAAACGAGCCACGCTACGAACAGGCATTTCTCAAAGGTCTCTCTCATATCCTTGAAGCGCAATATCCGAATGGCGGGTGGCCACAGTATTATCCGCCAAGCAAAAGTTACCATCGGCACATCACGTTCAACGACAATGTTATGTCCCGCATTCTCGGACTTCTCCGAGATGTCTCTGAATCTTCTGACTATCGGTTCCTGAAAATGGAGGCCCGCACGAAGGTTGAAGCGGCTTTAACCAAAGGCATTGACTGCGTTCTGCACACGCAAATCAAGCAGAACGGTAAACGCACAGCCTGGTGCGCGCAACATGATGAGAAAACGCTCGCGCCTGCGTGGGCACGTTCTTATGAGCCGCCATCGCTCTCTGGTGCCGAAAGCGTCCGTGTCGTGCGATTCCTGATGTCAATAGAAGAACCCACACCAGAGATCATCGCCGCTATTGAAGGAGCCATCGAGTGGTTCAGGAGCGTTGCGATCCACGGTATGCGTTTTGACGAGTTCACCGATGCAGAGGGAGAGGACGATAAACGGATCGTAGCGGATCCCGACGCGGGACCGTTGTGGGCGCGTTTCTACGAACTCGGCAGCAACCGTCCAATCTTTCTCGACCGCGATTCGGTGGTCCGTTACGCGTTATCCGAGATCAGTCAGGAACGCCGCGGCGGATACGACCACTACGGTAGCTGGGCTGCCAAGCTCCTCGCAGAGGAATACCCACAATGGAGAGAAAAGCACAAGTTCCCAAAGGAATAACCGACGCATGAGTATAAAGACAACTCCTGAAGAACGCAAATTTAGACTGACCGCAGAAGAACGGATCTCTTGGGAAGTGAACGGTTACTTTATCCGTTACAACGTTTTTACGAAAGACGAGAACGACTTCTTAGCACAAATCGCGGATGACATCGCCACCGGAAAGCGACCCTTCCGTGCGAAAAATATCCACCAAAACGCATTGGTCAGAGATGGAAAAACTGAAGCATCCGGTACCCACGCGATGCACTGTATTCATCATATAAACAATTATTCACCTGAGTTCCTTGAACGCACACGTGATCCGCGTCTTACCGATCCCGTTGTTGACTTAATAGGTCCAAATATCCTCGGTCTCAACAACCTCTATATCTGGAAGCCGCCAAAGATCGGGCTCGGTTTTCCGTGGCATCAAGATAGATGGTATTTCAACAGGCAGTATAAGACAGACAAGACCGTCGGCACGTGGAGTGCCATTGATGCCTCAGATGTAGAGAATGGGTGTCTCTACGTTATCCCGGGTAGCCACAAGGAAGGTGTGCTTGATCACGAGGAGCTTGAAGGTTCACAACAGAACGAGTTTAAGAGCGCGCGCGGTGCGAAGGACGAAGACGGTGTCGCTGTTGAAGTGCCACCCGGAAGTGTGATTTTTTTCGACAATCGGCTCCTCCATAAAAGTACGGATAACAACAGTGTCCGTTTTCGCAGGTGTAGTGTCGCGCATTATATCAGTGCGGATTCAGAACGGCTGCCATATAAGAACATAAATCATATCAAACCGGTGATGTGGGTTCGGGGGGATACATACTCCGAAAAGATGGAACCTGTCTATCGTGACGCTTTGCCGATTCCAGAAGAACAGGAGGATTAATGAACACAAATACAGCACAATCGGAACAGAAATTTGCCATAACACCTGAAGAACGAGAGGCTTGGGAGGAAGACGGCTATTTTGTCCGTTACGACGTTTTCACGGAAGCAGAAAACGACATCCTACGACACACCGCTGACGATATTGCTTTGGGAAAACGACTTTTCCCGAAAGCGAACATCAATGAAAACGCCTTAGTAAGAGATGGAAAAATTGAGGCATCCGGTATCCACGCGATGCACAAAATCCATCATGTGAGTTGTTATATCCCTGAATTTCTCGCACGTGTCCGTGATGCGCGCCTCACGGATCCGATTGTTGACCTACTCGGTCCGAACATACTGGGGCTCAACAATCTGTATATCTGGAAATCACCGAAGATTGGCTTAGGGTTCCCGTGGCATCAGGACAAATGGTATTTTAATCATCAGTATAAAACTGAAATGACGGTTGGCACGTGGACGGCTATTGATGCCGCTGACAAAGAGAACGGGTGTCTCTACGTTATCCCCGGTAGCCACAAATACGGCGTTCTTGACCATGAAGACCTTGAAGGCCCCCAACAAGCGGAGTTTAAGATCGCGCGCGGTGCCAAAGACGAAGACGGTGTCGCTGTTGAAGCACCGCCCGGAGCCGTCGTTTGGTTCAACAACCAACTCCTCCATAAAAGCACGGATAACCACAGTGGACGTTTTCGGCGTTGTAATGTCGCACACTATATTAGTGGAGATGCAGAACGTATACCGCATAGGAAAAATATCCGTCCTGCGATATGGGTTCGGGGGGATACCTACTCCGAAAAGATGGAACCTGTCTATCGCGACGTTTTACCGATCCCAGAATCCGATTGAAACAGGACTTACGCAATTTTGACTGTAGGCAGTTCTGTTAGATGAAAGTTTTCAGAAAACACAGCGTTCTTGCTTCACAAACTAACAGTTTGTGGTACAAAAGAGCGGCATGCGTAAGTCCCGTGAAAAATAAGAGAGGCGAGGATAGAATCCTCGCCTGCCTTGCCTCATCGTAGGGGCTGGGTTACCCAGCTCCTACAGTCAACTGAGTGTCCAAATATCAGGCGTTTCTAAGTCTGCTTGATAGGGAACAGCGTCTGTTTTAGCAAATCCGCCGTGTAAATCGCGCTCGGCAATACTTCGCACTCCGCCCAACATCCTGGGCATTTATAGACCCAATCGCGTTGTTTTTCAATGTCAACGTTTGCCCAGAGTTCTTCAAATTTCTGATCGCGAAGATTTCCGACACTTGTCGTATTGAACTGACAGGTCGGTACACGTCCGTCAGGGAATATACGGAGATGTGCGTTCAGCGCGACGCATTTCGGGTTCGGCGCGCCGCCATCGCCGAGCAGCCGATTTCGGATACCGAGAAGATAGTACTTTTTCGCAATCCTGTCTAAGAACCGATACGTCGGTAAATCTTTTTCAATCTCATCAAAGAGCTCTTTCAGATGTGCTTGCGTAAATTCGCCAAACGTTGCGAACTCGCCGATTTCGGTTGGCGCGACCTCGACTTCATCTTTTATATCATAGGTTGCACTGGCATCGTACGCCATAACGACGTTATTCCGAATCCGCAACGGTTTTAGGAAATCGCGCAGGCGTTTATAGTGTTCGACACCTTCGGCATCAACGATCGTCTGATTCACGGCGAGATTCATCCGCAATTCTTTTTGACGTGGCGCGAGGGTCTCAAGCGTTTTGACGATGAAATCCCAAGCCTTATCGTGTCCTCGGACGGCGTTGTGTTTATCCTTCATTCCGTCTACAGAAATAAGCAGACTCAGCGGCACATCCTGTTTCCGTTCCTCGCAGAACTTAACGATCCGATCGGTCAGAAATCCATTCGTGGTGACATGAAGTATCAGTGGACGGAGTTTCTCTTGTGTGATATGTGCGATGTCGAGCATATCACGCCGTACAAACGGTTCGCCGCCTGTTAACCGCACCGCATCCATCTGCGGAAGTTGATCAAATATGTCTTCAATCTCTTGGAGGCTTAGATCGTTGGGTGAAGGTTTGCGCCAAGAGTCGCACATGATGCAACGTGCGTTGCACGAAAAGGTCACGGTATATGTCAAAAATCGGGGGAGGGTCGTTTGGCGGCGGTGTGTCCGCCAGAGTGCTGGTAAAAATGATAGGACCCGACGCATAAGTATAAATTCCTTCTAAGTAGTCCCTGGCAAATATCGGTTGATAATGTTTAAAGCGGTTGTATTCCCGTGAATATTTTTCCGATCGATGCGGGATCGGAATTCCTCACAGCGTTCCATAAAATAGCGGGTATATAGCGGTTGCATCTGTTCCATACCGACAGTCATTCCTGCGCCAGAGTCTTGAAGGAAATGTCCGTTGATACGCTGTTCGTGGTTGCAGTATTCCGGCATTGCGAGTACCGGTTTCTCAAGGTAAAGTGCTTCACCGATAAGTTGGTTGCCAGCGGTGCTAATCAATGCGCGGCTGGTTGCCAAATCTTCAACGAACCTATGCATGTCAATTTCACAGAATTTCAGTTTTCCGTTCGAGCGTTGCGCGCCGAGTCCGTAGATTCGCATCTCACAACCACAGGCTTCAAGGGATCGAAAGACCTCCGGTGAGCCGAAGCGTCTCAAATAGACGACGATGTGTTCGCCGTGTTCCGGAGTCGCCTGGAGGATTTCATCGCGCAGCAGGACACCGATTTGCGAAACGTCTTGTGTGTTCGGTTTCAGTGGCGGAAAGTAAAACGACGAAACGACCGTCTGCACCTGTCCGTGATAATAGCCGCGCACGACCTGTGCCATAAAAAAAGCGTGCCGCTGCAAATCAGCAGGAAGTTTACTTAAGTCTGAAACGAGCAGAAAGTGTTGGTGATCAAGGCTGATGAACGGGATACCGACCTGCCGTGCGACTCTCGGCAACGCAGGCTCAAAATCGGTGATAACTAAGTCTGGCGTTTCGGTTTCGATGTCGTCCTGTATCCGTTTTGAAAGTTCGGAGTAGCCTGCGATATAGTTTAAGCCTTCTATCCCTGTTTTGAAAGGGTCAAGTTGCCGTCTACCTGTTGATGGACATTCTTTGTAATGGAACACGAGTCCGGGAATGTGTCGGATGTCGACATCTGTCTCCTCATAGACCGGTGATAACAATTCATAAGCGTGTCCGGGTGCGTAGATCACGACGCGATGCTGTTTCCGTAACTCTTCAACGACAGCGCGAACCCGCGTTGCGTGCCCACGTCCTTCGCCGGAAAGGCTATAAAAAATCGTTGCCATAAGCCAAATATCCCATAGGTTGACACCCGTTAAATCACAACAGATGCCGCCAACCTCCGAATGCCGGTTCTAAGGTATCGACGCGGCACATCTTTGCGGATCCCGGTTTATTTCAGCCTAAAGAGAACTCACTGGAACAGACCAGACCCGCTACTCATCGGCTCTGTTATAAGCATACCACATCTTTGGGCAATTACCAAATTAAATTTAAAGTTCGAGAGGGACCCCGGATGTCATGCAGCGGCTTTGATCAGAACAGGACTTACGCAATTTTGACGATAGCCAGTTTTTTTCGCGGATATTTCTCGGAAAACACAGCGTTCTTGGGGCACAGACTAACAGTCTATGCTACAAAAGAGAAGCATGCGTAAGTCCTACAGAAATTAGTGAATTTCGTTAATTATACACAGTAAATGTTGCATAATCTTAATTTTTATGTGAAAGTTACCTTGCGAATTGATGGCAGAACCGCGACTTTAACAAGATACAAATTTTGTATCCATGCCATAATTTTGTGATATACTATGAAATAGTTGTTAGTTATCAGTTATAAGTTGTTAGTTCAGGAAGTGTAGGTGCAGCCACAGTCTTTTTTAGCGGATAACTTGCCTAAAGCAATCGAAAAAGAAAGAGAGATAATTTGCGTCCTTTTTTTCCACTTCAGATCCACATGGACTTTGAACTTTTAGCACTTACTCGCTATGAGTTCTATAGTAAAATTAACAAGCATTGCAGGTAGGGTTTCAAACCCTGCAGTGTGGAATGATGTCTACAATCGTTTATATTTCCGATACAGAGGAGACGTACACATAGATGTTTCGTATACATAAACAAAAAATTGCGAATTTCACCAAGATTGCGGCAGCGTTCGTTTTATGCGTCGCTATTACGATTCCAGCACCTGCCCAAAGCCCCGAATTTCCGGAACGGATGCCGATCATTGAACGTCCGTTCTCGGAAGATCCCGACAAGTTCAGTTTCGCTATCATCGGCGATAAAACCGGCGGCGGTTTGGACAAATGGCCTGTGTTTGACCGCTCAATAGATGAAATCAATACGCTAAAACCTGACTTTGCGATTATGGTTGGCGACTTAATACAAGGCGATACAACAGACCTCGAACAACTCGCAGCAGAATGGAAAGAATTCTGGCAACATGAATCCGATTTAATCGTGCCATTTATTCCACTCCCCGGCAACCATGACATTACCAATCCAGTAATGTATGACTACTGGAAAGAACACCTCGGACGCACCTATTCCGCGTTCGTCTACAAAGATTGTCTATTTATAACGCTAAATACCGAAGAGTGGCATGACCCGATGCACGAAGAATGGGATTGGGAAAAAGAAGGATGGTTCGGCGCATCGCAGATTCAATACGTTGAAGACGAATTGGCACGGCATACGGTTGTCCGGCATACGTTTGTCATGATGCACAGACCTATCTGGCTGTACGATAATTCGGGGTGGGAACAGATTGAAGACGCGCTCGGCGATCGGGCGTACACCGTTTTTGCTGGACACTACCATAACTTGACGCTACATACCCGGAATGATCGCCGCTACTTTGTCCTCAGCGCAACCGGTGGTGGGTTAACACCGCAAGACGTACCGGAAGTCGGTGCCTTCGACCATTACAGTATCGTGACGGTGGATGGCGACGCGGTTAACGTCGCGATTATCAAGCCGGGGAACATCTATCCTGCGGACATCTCGACGGCGGTTTTCAAAGAACGACTGGGGAACTTACTCACCTTTACACCGCACTTTAACATAGATAGCACTGAAGATGTTAACAGGGGGAACCTTGAAATAGAGATTAACAACAGTCTTGAGAAACAGGTGATGGTTGAGATCGCTTTTCACGACAACGCGCATTGGCAGATTTCACCACACCAGTTAACTTTTGAAGTCAAACCCGGGCAATCGGCAGAAGGGACAGTGGCCCTTCGCGTTCCCTCTGATGCTTTAATACCGTTCCCTGTCTATGATTACGCAATCATATATGGGGGCGAGCAGCTGCGGAGTGGTAGCAACCTACTTCATCCGATTGACAGTGCCGATATGCGTGTGCTTAAAAATTGGGTGCTTCTGGGTCCCTTTGACCTCGGTGTGTCGGAAGCACCTGCCGACCCGAACGACGCTCCGCCGAATTTCAGGACAGCACTTCTACCGGAATTCGGTGAAAACGCAACCTACGAAGGGCAAGCGGGAGAAATCGTCTGGCAGGAACACATTTCCGAAACGGAACGGATTAACGTGGATGATGTCTTCGCTAACCCGAATTGGGCATTCGGCTATGGCATGACGCATGTCAAGAGTCCGGATGAACGGCGCGTGTTCGCACAGATTGGGTGGGGGTCTAACCTCGGGAGACTTTTCCTTAATGGCGTTGAGGTCCCTGCAGCGTCTGCACGCGGGGCACATCTATATCATGGATGGGCACACTTTGAGTTACCGTTGAAAGCAGGTTGGAATACGATTGTGATCCAGACCGGAGACTACACAGGTCGATGGGACTATCGGATGGAGGTTGCGGATCCTACAGAAGTACTTCAGTTTCGTGTGAAAGGTTCTGATCTGCAAGACTAAGAGGTATGGACGGTTTATAGCCTCCAGTATCTCCACAAAATTTGACAGAGAACCGCCGATGTGCTATACTAACGCACAACTTACTTATGCGCGAGGAAACAGACGATGCCTCATCTTAACAGCGAACGCCATCAAAATTGGGAAACCGACGGCTACTTGAAAATCCCACGCTTTTTCTCTACCGAAGAGATTGCGGATTTACAGACGTGGGTCTCCGAAATCTCGCGATGGAAATTGACATCCGACAAGTGGATGCACCACTACGAATCTACACCAGATGGCCCGCGGCTATCGCGTTCGGAAAATTTTGTGCCGTACCACACCGGTATGGAAGCGACTGTGACGCGCGGTAAGGTGTTAGATGTTGTCTCTGAGTTGATGGCGGAACCGGCAGTCCTCTACAAAGAGAAAATCAATTACAAATACCCGGGCGGTGGTGGCTACGCTGCACATCAGGATGCTCCTGCCTACGAGTTTGTTAACTACCATATCACTTGTCTGATCTCGGTAGATTCAGCGACACCGGAAAGCGGCTGCCTCTATTTCGCACCGGGGCGGCATCGGGAGGGGTTCATCGCACTCGATGAAAAGGGCTGCGTTGCCCCCGAAACTGCCGCGGAGATGGCGTGGGTCGCAGTAACAACGGACCCCGGAGATATTCTCCTTTTTGGGTCTTACATACCTCATAAAAGTCCAGCAAATCGTTCGGAGCATCCGAGGCGTATTATCTACCTCACCTACAACGCCAGTTCACAAGGCGACTGGCGTGAACAATATTATGCCGACAAAAGAGAGGCGTTCTCGGAATATGCGAAAGACGGTTCTGACCGAGACGCACAAATTAGCAAAATCGCACATTTTCAAGGGAAAACTGTAAATCATGGAAAATTACGTTGACCAAAGCCTCGCAGAGGAGATGATGGGGGCAACCACACGACAACAAGTTGACGCACTCTTTGAATACATGGAAAGGCGGGGGCAGTCGTTCTATGATGAGGTCGTGACGCAGTTAGAACACGCACTCCAATGCGCTGCACTCGCAAAACAGCACGAGGCAAATCCGACACTGATTACGGGTGCCTTGTTGCACGATCTCGGACATATTATTTTAGATGAACACAATGCCGATAAAGCGTTTCTCGACATAGACCTGAACCACGAAGAGATCGGCGCGCAGTATTTGGCACCGTTTTTCCCTGAATCCGTCACAACCCCGATTCGGTTGCATGTGCCAGCGAAACGGTACCTGTGCGCGACGGATACTTCTTACCATGAGGGGTTATCCGATGCCTCAAAGAAGAGCCTCATCGTTCAGGGAGGCGTGATGTCAGGCGCGGAGCGTGAGGCGTTTGAACAGATCCCACACTTCCAAGACGCGCTCGCTTTACGACGATGGGACGATCTGGCAAAGGTAAGAGGGTTAGAGACTGCCGCATTAGAAAGCTATCATGATATTGTACAACAGTGCTTAATCCAATAACCAAGGAAGTTTGGAAAGTTTGCAAGTGTGCTAAAGTTGGAAAGAAATTTTTGACGTAATTAATGGTTCTTGTCAACTTCACTACTTTACAGATTTTCGCACACTTTACAACTATCTCCTAGAATAGAATCTATTTCACAAAAAAGAATTCGAGGTATCAAAAATGAGATGCGAAACAATTGAATCGAAGTTTATCGCGACTCCAGAGAAAGGTGAAGTCTCCTCAATCTTGATGCGTCCGGACAACGCGAAATGGATACTTGTACTCGGACACGGTGCAGGTACAAATATGCGGCATTCGACACTCCAGACGATCGCCGAACGGTTAGCCGACATCGGCATCGCGACGTTCCGTTACCAGTTCCCCTATATGGAACGCGGTGGTGGCGGTAGAGAGTCAGAAGCGGTTGCATTGCAAACTGTCCGGTCTGCTGCGGCTGCTGCACACGCGGCGGCAAGCGATTTATCTATCCTTGTCGGTGGACACTCCTATAGCGGACGTATGTCTTCAATGTCTGCAGCCAAGGAACCGATTGAACGCGTCAAAGGTCTCGTATTTTTCGCGTTTCCGCTGCATCCGTCTGGTAGAGAAGGCACGGAGCGTGCCGAGCATCTTGCTGATGTCACAATTCCGATGCTGTTCCTGTCTGGTACCCGTGACAAGTTGGCGGTGCTTGACCTGTTAGAACCCGTCTGCGAAAACCTCGGTGACAGGGCAACGTTACATCTGCTGGACACCGCAGACCACGGATTTAAGGTGCTCAAACGCCGTAAGACAGAAGAAGACGTTTTCGTAGAAATGGCACGGGTTATTCGTGAATGGGTTGAGATATTGGATTGATAGCTTCCGTGATGAAAGCAAATATGAGAAAACATAGGTGGAGGCAAAATGATGAAAACAAACAAAAACAGAATAAGAGCAACATACAGAAACGGCGTGATTGAACCGTTGCATAAGATCAACCTGCCCGAAGGACAAGAACTTGAAGTCGAATTCAGCGTTCTCCCAAAAACGCCTTATGAAATTTCTCGGGAAGAAAAAGAGGCAACGCAAACCTATACTGCTCTTATACGAGAGAGCGAGGGATGGTGGATTGGGTGGATATTGGAAGTCCGTGGTGTTACCTGTCAAGAACGAACGAGGAGTGAATTATTAGATACGCTGCAGATCACGCTTCGCGAAGCATTAGAATTTGACGCACCGGAAGTCCCTATCCGAACTGAAAGTGAGGTTGAAAAAATAAAAGCTTCTGACATCTTAGAATTTGGAGCACGGGAAACATCACATCAAACTGAAAGTGGGTTTGAAGAAGTAAATATTGCTGTATGAAACGTAGGCGGTTGATTAAGCACCTTAGAGAAAATAAATGTGATCTTATTCGAGAAGGCGGTAAACACTCGTGGTGAGGGAATTCAGAACGGGGCACCCGTGCCGCTGTGCCGAGACACACCGAAATCTCTAATGATCTTGCCAAGGAAATCTGTAAAGAATTGGAAATCCCGCGCCTATAAATCGGGAAAGGGAAAAAATATATAAAGTTCAATTTGCTTTTTGAACTGGATGAACACGAAAAAGAATGAACAAACTTTCACAGTATAGATAAACCAGAAGGAATTGCCAATGCCTACACTCGAATTCAAAGGAAAACAACACATCTACGCCCACCACCTCACTGTCCCCTACCGCCCACTTGAACCTGACGAAACCCACTCCTGCAACCCAACCGATACAGACGATAATCTCATCATCCACGGCGACAACCTACACGCCCTCAAAGCGTTACTCCCACGCTATGCCAACCGTATCAAGTGCATCTATATCGACCCACCGTACAACACCGGCAACGAGGGATGGGTCTATAACGACAACGTGAACAGTCCGTTGATGCGGCAATGGTTCACCGAGAACGCCCCTGTTGATAACGAAGATTTGGAAAAGCATGACAAATGGCTCTGTATGATGTGGCCGAGATTGCAGTTGCTAAAAGAACTGCTTGCTGATGACGGCGTAATCTTTATATCTATTGATGATAATGAACAACATCACTTACGGATGATGCTGGATGAAATTTTGGGGAGGGAAAACTTTCTTGCAGATATTATTTGGCAACACCGCTATGGTAGGAGTAACAATGCAAAATTATTCTCAAATCAACGTGAACATATCATTGCATATAGAAAATCTGATACTGTTTCTCACATTCGGGTTAAGCGGGACGAAAAACTTGATGAAACATATTCTAATCCTGATGATGATCCACGGGGCAGTTGGGTATCCAGTTCCTATGTCAATCCTGCGACAAAAGAACAGAGGCCAAATTTAGTTTATGCAGTAATAAATCCGCATACAGAAGAGGCAATAAATCATCCTACGCATGCTTGGAAGTATAGCCAAAGTACTCATGAAAAACATGTTAGTGAAAACAGACTTTGGTGGGGACTTGACGGAAATTTGCGCTATCCTCGTCTTAAAAATTTTCTGAGCGAATCTGAAGAAAAAGGTATTGTCCCAATTGATTTAATGTTGGCGAATATTGGAGGGACCACGGACGAAGGAACAAAGCAATTACAAACTGTTCTCCAAAGCGCAGCCCTTGAGTTCAACAATCCTAAACCGACAAGGTTGATTGCGAATTTAATAGGGATTGCCGAGGGTGTATCAACGGAAAATGACACTCTTATCCTGGATTCTTTCGCTGGTAGCGGCACCACTGCCCATGCTGTTCTTGCTCTTAACAAAGAAGATGGTGGAAATCGGAAGTTTATCCTCATTGAATGCGAAGACTATGCCGATACCATCACTGCTGAGCGCGTCCGTCGCGTCATCAAGGGTGTTCCCGATGCCCGTGACGAGGCATTACGCGAAGGATTGGGAGGCTCCTTTACCTACTGCACCTTGGGTGAACCAATAGAGATAGAATCAATGCTCACTGGAGAGGCATTGCCCTCGTATTCAGCACTTGCCGCCAATCTGCTGTATACAACCTCCGGCGTTTCTGTAGGAGTAGATGCATTAGAACAACAAAATAATGACGGGCTTTTCCACAGTGATGACAAAAACGATTACTACCTAATCTATAAACCTGATCTTGAATACTTACGTAGCGATGCTGCGATCCTCAATCTTGAGCGAGCGGAACGTATCCGAGATGCCAGCCGTGAAAACGATAGAAAGGCGATTGTCTACGCAGCGGGTAATTACATCGGACAGCGTGAACTCACGAAGATGGGCATCATATTCTGCCAACTTCCAGATGCTCTACACGAAAGGTAAAAGGTGGTAACATGATGGAGTTAAAAGAGTATCAACGTGGTGCCCTTGAAGCTTTGGCGCGTTGGTTAGAAGCACTTGAGGAAGCACAACAGGCCTCTGAAACCATGATTGAGGCTTTTAGACAGACACCCGTTGATATACCGATTCCTGATGAAATTCGCAATTATCCTAAAATCGCTTGGAGAAATTCAGCAGAAAACGGTGGTGTTGCATCAACTGCTGGCGAATACGTTGACCGTACCGACGAGGCAAACCGTCCCATCCCACATATCTGCTTCAAAGTGCCGACAGGTGGCGGTAAAACCTTGCTTGCTGCCGCTGCACTCGAACGTCTTCCTTGGCAACGCGGTTTGGTACTGTGGGTTGTGCCGAGCAAAGCGATCTACTCTCAAACGAAAGCTGCATTGTGGGATAAACAACACCCCTACCGTAAAATGTTAAATCGGGCAGGTGCGGGTCGCGTCAAAATGTTAGAAAAAGAGGATACATTCAATAGAGACGACATCGCCAATTACCTCTGCGTCATGCTCTTGATGCTCCCAGCAACAAACCGGCAGAGAGGTAGGGAGTTTCTCCGCATGTTCAGGGATAGTGGACGCTATCCGAGTTTTTTCCCTGACATTGATAATATCTTCGGCAATACCGAGATGCTAAACGAATACCCCGATCTGGAATGCCACACCGAACGCGGCCTTATCAAACAGAGCCTCTTTAACGTGTTCAAGTTGCTGCGTCCTGTGGTAGTTCTTGATGAAGCACATAAAGCCTACGGCGCGAGAAATAGGGAGGCAAATGAAGAATTCGCCAAATCCATCAACCGCCTTGACCCGCGGATGGTGATTGAACTATCCGCAACACCCAACCGTGGGATTAGCAACCTCCTCGTTGATATTGGAGGACCCGACTTAAAAAGAGAGGAGATGATTAAGTTACCGGTGCAGGTAACATCATTTCCAAACGCCGAGTGGCAATTGACATTAGGGCAGGCAGTGGATGAACTTGAACGGCTTGATGCCGAAGCAAGATCGTTTAAAAACAGCACGGGACGGTATATCCGTCCGATTGCCGTTGTGCGTGTTGAACGAACCGGTAGAGATCAACGGGGAGGAGGACGAATCCATGCTGAGGACGTACGAGAATATCTTACACAAAACTTGCGTGTCCCCTCTGATGCGGTTCGCGTCAAATCCGCTGAAAACGACGAACTCGGACGAGAAAACCTACTCTCCGAATTGTCGCAAGTGCGTTGGATCATCACAAAATCCGCGCTGATGGAAGGATGGGACTGCCCGTTCGCTTATCTCTTGGTGATGCTTGACAACACACAAGCACAAAGGGCTATTACGCAACTCGTAGGTAGAGTCATGCGGCAACCATACGCGCAACGCACCGGTAATGAATCGCTCGATCAGTGTTACGTCTATTGCAATAACGCTGAGGTCGGAACCGTTGTCACACAAGTTAAGAACGGCTTGGAATCGGAAGGGTTAACAGGCTTAGGTGATGAAGTTATGGGTGCCTCGGATTCACAGCAAACGAGTGAAGGGCAAAAGGTCGGGAGACAAATGATAACACGTCGCGAACAGTTCCAGAACCAGCACATCTATTTGCCGATGGTACGCCATAGAAACGGAGATGAATGGGTTCAACTCAATTATCAAGCACACATTCTACCACAGGTAGATTGGGCAGCAATTGAACCACCGGACCCGAGCGCGTCTGCCCTGCAGAGCGTCCGGCGGCAGTCTGCAACGGTTGACGTTGATGAAACAGCACCTGTTTTCCATACCGAACAAGGACCGCATATTGAGAGGCAAATAAGTATCGCTGATTTTGCACGCCGTCTGTCGGATATTATGCCTAACCCTTGGCAAGCGGCTCGGATTGCCCAGCAGATGCACGAACACCTTAGTGCAGGCGGGGAAACCGAAGAGGCTATCTATGATCGGCGTTCTTATCTTGTACATATCCTACGGGAACATGTAAAAAATGAAGTGGAGAAACAGGCGGAGCAGGTCTTTCGCAGAAAACTGGATCAGGGTGAAATCCGTTTCGACTTAGAGACACAACAACCCAATTACCAGATGGTAGACAGTTATGAAATACAAGTCAATCCCGATAGCGATAGACCACTACTCAGAAGAGACTATCAACCTTTGCAACTAACGCTATTTGAACCGGTATTTGAGCAGCAATTTGATTCTGAATTGGAAAAGAAATTCGCGTATTACCTTGACGAAGAGTTGGCACTACAATGGTGGCACCGGGTCGCGGCGCGCCAACGCGGTGAGTATTATTTACAGGGTTGGAAACGCGGACGTATCTATCCTGATTTCGTTGCAATGGCGAATGAAATTGGAGGCGTGACGCACGTCATGATTTTTGACACAAAAGGGGAACACCTTGCTGGTAACCTTGACACCGAGTACAAGCGAAAAGTGTTAGAAACGCTTGAAGGGGCGTTCAATTCCGCTGGTAGGATGGTGGTGTCTGACGGACCACGGCGACAAGGTATCTTTCAATTAGTGTTCAGCGATCAGGATTTTCTTGAAATACCTCCGCGATTGGATATTGAGACCTATTCTACGAGAAGGTAGCACGCGACCCCTTGTCCGCCTCCCGTATCGCATCTGACTTATGATAGATTGCCGAAAACCTCTTTAACTTTCGGAGAAAAACAATGCCGACACATCCGTTCAAAATTACCGCTGTTGAAAGCCGACTCTACGAATGGGATAAGCCGCCTATCTGGAACGGCATGCACGTTTACGATAAAGGCAGACTCCATCTAATAAAGGTGACTGCCAAAAGTGGCACAGAGGAGATCATCGGATACGGGTTTAACGGCGGCACCGCTGCGACGCGTCCGCTCTCCATATTTCCAAAGTTTGTAGACCTGTTTCGTCCCGCCTTGATTGGACACGACGTGACAGATACCGTTTACGTCTCACGGTTAGCGGAGAACTACAAAATCTACGGACCGGGTGGGTATCACACACAGGTTATCGCAGCGATCAACCAAGCGTGTTGGGATATTAGAGGGAAGTTAGAAGGGAAATCGGTTCACGCCTTACTCGGTGGTACACGGGAACGCATACGCACTTATATCGCCGGTGGCTACTACGGTAGAGACAAAGGGTTTGACGAACTCCGCGAAGAGATGGCGCGCAACATAGACGAATTCAACGCCACCGCGGTTAAGATGAAGATCGGGGATCCAAACGCAGGACTCGAAACGGACATCAAACGGATTGAGGCGGTTCGCGAGACGGTCGGGGCTGATATTACGGTTATGGTGGATGCGAATTGTGCGTTGTCGATTGAAACGGCGGGTGCGTATCTGCCCGCACTTCAGGCAAACGACATCTTCTGGTTTGAGGAACCGATCCATAGCCACGATTACAGGGGGCATAAGGCATTACGCGAGATGGCGAAGGATTACGGTATCCGAATCGCTACCGGTGAAAACGGCTACGGGTTGCCCTATTTCCAAACGTTGATTGATTACGGCGGCGCGGATGTTTTCAATCTGGATGTGGCTATCCTTCCCGGATATGACCCGGCGATGCAGGTTGTCGAAGAGGCGTTAAGAGCTAAGAAGTTGATTGCGCCGCACGGTGCACAAGAACTCCAAATTCATGTCGCTGCGAGCCGAGATAACGGTCTGATGCTGGAATACTATCCGCCGGCTGTGGATCCACTGCGCGGCGAAATGTTTCTACCACCGATGGTTTTGGAACCTGACGGGTATGTAACGGTGCCGTCTCGTCCCGGCATCGGTTTCGCACCGAATTTGGCGTTGCTGAAGTACCACCAGGTTTAACCTAATAGAAAAAGTCTGTTGACTAATTTTGCGAATTCTGTTATACTCGCTTACAAATTCACACCGATTTTAGATCGAAACCATTCCCTATTTGGAGGTAATAATGATAAGGCACATTTATTTTATTTTCGTACTGAGTATATTTGTTAGCATGTCGGCATTCGCAGCAATTCCGAACGATGCTGATCTACTCCTATGGATCGGTGAAGGCAGTGGCAATTCAGTACCTGATGGTACAGGAAACGGAAACGATGGAACGTTTGGAGGCTCTGCAAAGTGGGTCGCTGGTCAAGGCAAATACAATGCCGGCATTGTTCTCAGAGGTAAGGAAACCTATCTCGAAGTCCCGGACGTTATCACAGAAGCAGGCAGTGTGCTATTCTGGTTCAAGCCAGATTGGGACGGCAAAGATGACGACGACTATAGGCTTTTCGATGCCAGCCTGGGTGGAATTTATTTCTTTGTAGGAAAAGGATCCGCGCACCCGGACATTACACCCGCAGAATTCGGATTTTATTTTGAAGCAGCCGACGATGGCGATTGGCAGGACGTTGAATTCGATCCGACAGGCATCATCAAAAAGGACACATGGTTTCATTGTGCTGTTACGTGGGACTTCACGGGTGAAGCACCGTTTGTTTACATCGACGGTAAAGAGCAAGCGACCAGCCGTAAAATCACGGGTGGTTTCCCCGCACTCCACGAGAAACCGAGATTCGGATGGGAAACTGTCCAGTACATCGCCCTGACCAACGGCGCAGAAGGCATCATTGACGAAATCTCATTCTGGTCCCGTGCCTTAGACGAAAACGAGGTTCAAGATGTGATGGATGTAAGTTTGGATGTCGAAGCCGCAGGCAAATTGGCTGTCACGTGGGGTGAATTGAAAACAACCCGATAGATACTATTCTTACCCTGAATAACAATAAGGCAAGCACCGATTTCTCTGTGCTTGCCTTATTTCGTTAAAATACCCCCGACGAGATTTGAACTCGTGTCGCCGCCGTGAAAGGGCGGTGTCCTTGGCCAGGCTAGACGACGGGGGCAGAAAATGTGGTTTTAATCCCACAATGAGCCGTACAGGAATCGAACCTGTGACCACCTGATTAAAAGTCAGATGCTCTACCTGCTGAGCTAACGGCTCAAATCAACAACATTTAATGATACCATACTTTTAGATGGATGTCAAATTAAAATGACAATTTTTTCAAGTGATGGTCCATTAAAAATCACACCTATCAGCAGGATAACTTTACCAGAGCGGTTCCCCTAATTGTACGATCTGTTCTCTGTCGGGTCCGACAGAGATTATCGGGATAGGCACGTTCAGATAATCCGAAACATAAGCGATATAGTCTTTTGTGCGTTGCGGAATATCTTCCGCGGTTCGCGCTTCGGTTAGCGGCTGCTGCCATCCTGGAAGCGTTTCGTAGATAGGCTCACATTCTTCCAAAACGCCGAGGCTACTTGGAAAATTGGTTGTCTCTTTACCTTTATAGCGATAAGCGACACAGACCTGTAAATCCGCGAGCGTGTCAAATACATCCAGTTTTGTCATTACGATGCCGGTGAATCCGTTAATTTGGGTTGCGTACCGGAGTGCAACCAGATCGAGCCACCCGCAGCGCCTTGGACGTTGTGTCGTCGCGCCGTACTCTTTACCGATTTCTCGAATTTTTTCGTCGAGGTCGGGTTCCATCTCTGTCGGGAAGGGCCCGCCGCCGACGCGTGTTACGTAGGCTTTAGAGACACCGAGTACCTGCTCAATGGCTTTTGGACCGATACCGAGACCGGTACAGACAGCACCTGCACTACAGTTTGAGGAGGTGACGTACGGGTACGTTCCGAAATCTATATCGAGCATCGTACCCTGTGCGCCTTCAAAGAGGATCCGTTTCTTAGCATCAAGGGCATCGTGCATGAAAGCGACAGTGTCCGTTATGTAAGGCGTGAGCCGTTGCGCGTAGCCGTAGTAAGTTTCGAGGAGTACGTGTCTTTCAATCCCGCCTATTTGGAGTGCTTCCGCTTTCGTTTCGAGGTTGTAATCCAATTTCTTTTGGAAATGGTCGAACTCCAATAGATCGCCAACACGGATTCCGGCGTGTCGGTTCATTTTATCGGAGTAGGTAGGTCCAATGCCGCGTGAGGTGGTACCGATCTTTGTAGAACTGCCCATCTGTTCCCACTGCTCGACAGCTTTGTGGTACGGCAGAATCAAGTGTGCGCGATCGCTGATTTTTAGGTTATCACTGCTGACTTCGATACCTTGTGCCTGTAACCGGTCGATTTCACCAAAAAGCGTCTCCAGATTGATGACGACTCCGTTACCGATCACGTTCACGGTGTCAGGTCTAAGGATACCGGACGGGATGAGATGGAGGATAAACGTCTTTTCACCGAGCACGATGGTATGTCCGGCGTTATCGCCGCCTTGATAGCGTGCGACGACATCTGCATCCCCGGCAAAGACATCGGTTAGTTTCCCTTTACTCTCATCGCCCCATTGGGCACCTAAGATAACAATGTTAGACATACAAAACCTCTTTCTACCGACAAAGACCTATAGGCGCGGTTCTCCGCGCGCAAACGATAACTGACACGAGTATTCGACACTAAAACGGTTTATCTCACAAAACATCGGCGAGATGGGTGCTATCACGCCCGTATCTATGAGGATTAATTTTAGATGTGTGAGGAATGCTGTGATTCTAACGCTTCGAGAACTGGAAGCGTGCGCGTGCGCCTTTCTGTCCGTATTTTTTCCGCTCGACCATTCTCGGATCGCGCGTCAAAAATCCGGCTTTTTTCAAAGACGGCTTCAAAGATTCATCTGCTTTGACGAGTGCTCGTGCGAGCCCGTGTGAAATCGCGCCTGCCTGCCCGGTATGCCCGCCGCCTTTGACATTGACGTGGACGGCAAACTCGCCACTTCTCTCAACATGCTCAATGGGGCGCTGTGCTGCCTGCCAATGGTCGGCACGTTGGAAGTATTCTTGGATCGGTTTCTTGTTGACGGTTATCCCTGCTTCGCCGCCCGGGATGATACGGACCCGCGCAACCGAGGTTTTACGTCTACCGGTTCCCCAGAATTGTTCAATAGCCATATTGCTCATACTCTCCAAAGTTGTAGGAACGTTTTTCGATAGGGGTTCCTCAACTCAATTAAAACGTTAAGACTTCCGGTTCCTGTGCTTGGTGCGGGTGAGACGGTCCCTTGTAAACTTTGAGTCCCTTCATCAATTGCCTGCCGAGGCTATTTTTCGGGAGCATCCCTCTAACAGCGTTCATGATAATCGTCTCTGGTTTCAGTTCCATCTGTTCATCGTAGGTTCGGTATTTATCGCCGCCGGGATAGCCGCTGTGCCTGAAATAGGTTTTCTGCTGACGTTTGTTCCCTGTGACGTGTACCTTTTCCGCATTAACAACAGCAACACGAAAACCTAAATCCGCGTGGGGTGTGAACCGCGGGTCATTTTTGCCGCGCAACACGTGTGCGATGCGGGAGGCTAAACGCCCGAGTATCTGTCCCTCCGCGTCCACTACATACCATTTAATTTCTTTTTCCGCTTTCGGAAAATAGGTTTTCTTTTTCAGTACCATGGTTCCGTGTTCCTTTAACTACATTTCGCCGATATGGGGCTAAATGTGTCGTCGCTTTAAAAAACTGCTTGTCGTCCATTGTTCGCGTGTGGGACGCTTAGAAAATGTTTGCCCACTGCGAACTTAACCGACTAATATTATACTATGTAAAGACCCCGTTTGTCAAATTTTTTGCAATCGGTTATTACTTAATAGGACTTACGCACTTTTGGCTATAGGTGGCTCTGTTAGATGAAATTCTTCTGAAAACACAGCGTTCTGGTGTCACAATCTAACAGATTTGCGGCGTACTCGCCCAGATGCGAAGTGCATCGTGGTACAAAAGAGCG
>JAJDXV010000031.1 GCA_022823085.1 Candidatus Poribacteria bacterium | reverse complement strand
TCTCAATGAATAGACTATAGACATGTTGCTCCGCTGGAGCAAGGAGACCTATTTTTCAGAGACTCGGTTTCAACACTTCGCGCCTATAGGTTATACTCGGTTTAGAGGTTTTGGTTCCTCACGCCAGAGGCGTGATATGTCCAGGACTTACGCAATTTTGACGATAGCCAGTTTTTTTCGCGGATATTTCTCGGAAAACACAGCGTTCTTGGGGCACAGACTAACAGTCTATGCTACAAAAGAGAAGCATGCGTAAGTCCTAATGTCTATAGAAATAGGTTGTAGATATTCTTGCACTCCAGCGGAGTGCTATGTATGAAAAAAGTCCAAACTTTAGTCCATGTAAAGTATAGCGTTAACATTTTACAATACTTTTGCTTTTTTTTCAAAAGTTTGTTTCGTTTGGAGGTGTGTAAAGTAATCTTGACAATTGGGTGGTGTTGTGTTAAAATTTATTTCTGTAAAGTTAATATACACAGGAGACGAACACGATATGGAGAACCATCCTTATGCCCCGGCGAAAATAGAACCCTATTGGCAAGCCGAGTGGCAAGAAAAAGAAGTCTTCAAGATTCCAAACGATATAGAAACCCTGAAAACGAAGCCGAAATTCTATGTGCTCGGCATGTTCCCGTATACGTCTGGTGCTGGACTGCACATGGGGCACGCGAAGAACTATGTGCCGACAGATGTATTCGCAAACTTCCGACGGATGCAAGGCTACCATGTGATGCACCCGATGGGTTGGGATGCCTTCGGACTTCCGACAGAACGGTATGCGGTCCGCGAAAATGAACATCCAGCGGACGTTACAAAACGTAACACGGAAACCTTTCAACAACAGATCCAACGTATCGGGCTCTCTTACGATTGGTCCCGCAAAATTGATACCTCCCTACCGGAATATTATAGATGGACGCAGTGGATTTTCCTTCGACTCTATGAAAAAGGCTTAGCGTATCTTGCGAATGTGCCGGTCAACTGGTGTCCAGCGTTGGGTACTGTCCTGTCGAATGAAGAGGTCAAGGACGGTAAATATGTTGAGACGGGTGACCCGGTTGAACGTCGCCTCATGCATCAGTGGATGCTCAAAATTACCGCCTACGCCGAACGGTTGTTGGATGATTTGGATTTATTGGATTGGCCTGACGGTCTTAAAGAGATGCAACGGCACTGGATCGGCAAATCCGAGGGTGCAGAGATTAGCTTCAACATCAGAGATAGTCAGGAGACGTTTACCGTTTTCACGACGCGCCCGGATACACTTTTCGGTGCGACGTATTGCGTCCTTGCGCCGGAACATCCGCTTGTTTCTGAGATAACACACCCGGATGCAGCCTCCGAAGTTAATGCTTACGTTAAGGCATCCGCGAACAAATCTGATCTCCAACGTACAGACCTCGCCACAGAGAAGACAGGTGTCTTTACAGGTGCTTATGCGATCCATCCGTGTAACGACCGCCCCATCCCGATCTGGGTTGCGGATTACGTGCTGATGACGTACGGTACAGGTGCGATTATGGCTGTGCCGGGACACGATGAACGCGATCACGAATTCGCCTCAACTTTCGGTATTCCGATCGTCGAGGTTATAAAGGGTGGTGAGCGTCCGATCGAAGAAGCACCCTTTGAAGGGGATGGTGTCTGCGTCAATTCCGATTTCCTCAACGGTTTGCAGGTCGCTGAAGCGAAAGAGAAGATGATTGCTTGGCTCGAAAGCGAAGGTAGGGGTACGGGTCAAGTGCAATACCGTCTTCGGGACTGGTTATTCTCTCGGCAGCGGTATTGGGGCGAACCTTTTCCGCTTGCGCACCTTGAGGACGGTACTATTGTTCAGTTGCCAGATGAGGCGTTGCCTGTTAAACTGCCGGCGATCGATGCTTATAAACCGACAGAAGACGGCAAACCGCCCCTTGCTCGCGCCGATGAAGAATGGCTGAAGGTGACACTGCCTGATGGTAGCATCGCGACGCGGGAGACGAACATCATGCCGCAGTGGGCAGGTTCCTGCTGGTATTATCTGCGGTTCCTTGATGCCCACAATACCGAGGCACCCTTTGATCCGGAACTTGAACGCTACTGGATGCCGGTAGACCTCTATATGGGGGGTACTGAGCACGCCGTTTTGCATCTGCTTTATGCGCGTTTCTGGCATAAAGTGCTTTACGATTCCGGTTTGGTTTCAACGAAAGAACCGTTCCAAGGGTTACTCAACCAAGGTACGATTCTCGCCGAATCTTACCAAGACGCTGGGGGTAAATACTACTATCCGCACGAAGTCGAGCACAGCGATGGGAAAGCCGTTGCGAAAACGAGCGGTGTCCCCCTCCAGACACAGATGGAAAAGATGTCAAAATCCCGATTCAACGTCGTCAATCCGAACGATGTTATTGATAATTACGGTGCGGACGCGCTTCGCCTCTATCTGCTGTTCATCGGTCCCGTTACGGCAAGCACGCCGTGGCAGGATGCGGGTGTAGAGGGGGTCTATCGGTTCCTGCAACGCGTCTGGCGACTCGTTATCAATGAAGATAGTGGCGAACTCAGCGAGAAATTGACCGACGCTGCGGGTCCAACGGAGTCCGAACTCTGGCGCGAACTTCATAAGACGATCAAACAGGTAACAGAGGATACGGAATCTATTGACAAGATGAACACTGCGATTAGTCAGATGATGATCTTTGTGAACACGGCGACACAGGCGAAAACGTTACCGAAGGAGATCTTGAAGATTTTCCTGCATCTGCTCTCGCCTTATGCACCGCATATTGCGCAGGAGTTGTGGCATCGTCTCCACAAAGCAGAAGAAAAAGCAACAGGTTTCATCGCGCACGAACAGTGGCCCACACACGATGCATCGGTTCTCACAAGTGCCACTGTAACGATTATTGCGCAGGTCAACGGGAAACTGCGTAACCGGCTCGAACTGCCTGCCGATGCGACTGACAAAGAGATCGAGGAAGCCGCCCTTGCAGATGAACGGGTTCAACGATTTATTGAAGGGAAACCGGTTCGTAAGGTTATCGTTGTGCCGAATCGTCTGATTAATATCGTTGTTTAAGAGTTATCAGTTGTCAGGGTATTAGTTATCAGTACTCAGTACGTTCGCTACGCTCACTTTCAGTTATCAGTACAAGAGTCCTCTTAACTGATAACTGAAAGCGCAGCGTACTGTTAACTGTTAACTATTAAGAAGGTGGATGTATGCGTATCGGACGGGGAATATGTGTATTGCTATTGGTTCTCACGGTAGGTGGCGTTGTGTTTGCAGAAAGCGGTGCCGGTCAGTTGGTCTTTGCGATCCGTGAGCCGCTCCTGAACGAAGACGGTTTCCGCATTACGACGCGAACACTGGAACGCGGACGAGACACGACCAGTTGGTGGGAATTCTACGAGTATAACATCTGTACAATGAATCCAGATGGCACGGATTTCCAGCGACTCACCGATGATGCTGTCTCTCGGAATCCGCGATGGTCACCCGATCGGGAATGGATCGCCTACATCTCTGGCGTGGCGCGCGCGAAATCGCTCTATGTGATGCGAGCGGATGGGTCGGAGAAGAAGCGACTCGTCAAGAGAGAATATGGCATTCACGATTTCTGGTGGTCGCCGTCAAGTGAAGCGGTTTTGGTTGTGGTCGAACTTGACCGTCCGAAAGACCCGTTGGAAAATTGGGAGGTAACGGTTGATGGGAAAATAAAGCGGTGGCGGACCGAGCGGTGGGCGAAGGGATGGCTCCATTGGGACGCAAAAGGCGAAAGGGTTAAAGAACCGAATAGAAGGATACTCGAAGTGTTGCCAAACGGCATACAATGGCCCGAATGGTCGCCAGACCGTAAATGGATTGCGTTTAAGACGGAAGGTCTCCTTGCGATCGCGGAACCGGATGTGGTGAGTATGGGAAGGACCTGGTTCCTGCAACTCGACGAACCGCCGTGTGGAAAGATCGAAGAGTGGTCGCCGGACGGTAAACAGGTCCTGTTTTATACGTCAGGCGAAATCTGTGTTGCCACTATAGCGGCGGGACGATTTCAGACCTATCTGAACCTGAGCCTTTACCCCGGACGGGACGCAACATGGAGTCCGGACGGCAGTCAGGTTGCCTTTATAGGTAAAGATTCGGACGGACGGCGCACGAGCGAAATCTTCATCTTAGATGTTGGAACCGGTAATATGCAGCAGGTCACCTCAACGACACACGATTATTTTGACCTACATTGGCGGTAAGGAAGCCGTCAGCTCAGCACAAGTAGCAACTTGACAAAAATAGGACTTACGCAATTTTGGATGTAAGCCGTTCTGTTATAGTAAAGTTTAGGACTTACGCACTTTTGAGAATAAGTGGTTCTGTTAAATGAAATGTTTCAGAAAACACAGCGTTCTTGTGTCACAAACTAAATGAAGTTTGAAAAAATAAATCGGTAATGCTATGTATTCCCCAGGCCCGGTAGGTTCGGTTTCCTAACCGAACCGGACATCCCTAAGAAATTACCGAATTAATAAATTAATCCTCATACAGTTTGTGGTACAAAAGAGTGTACTGCGTAAGTCGAAAAAAATAAAAAGCACGTCTTTAGGAGCTCTGAGTACCACTAATTATTTTATGACAGATTCCACACTTAATAACAATAAAGAAAATGTTGACGGCAGCGTTTCGATCATACCGTTAGGCGGTTTAGGTGAATTTGGGCTGAACATGATGGTGTACGAAACCGAAGATGACCTAATCGTCATTGATACCGGTTTCATGTTGCCTGGCTCAGATATGCCCGGTGTCGATCTGATATTTCCGGATATCCACTATCTCGTTGAACGTCAAGAAAAGATTCGCGGTATTCTTCTGACACATGGACACGAGGATCATATCGGTGCTTTAGCTTATGTCCTGCGTCAGTTGGATGTCCCGGTCTACGGCACGCAACTTACCCTCGCGATCGCAAGTGGCCGGTTGCGTGAGTACGGTGTGCTCGGTAAGGCACAACTGAACACGATTTCGCCCGGTGATACGGTCGAGTTGGGAGATTTCACTGCTGAATTCATCCATGTCGCGCATAGTATTCCGGATAGCGTCGCGGTTGCGCTGCGAACACCGATCGGTGTTATCGTTCATACGGGTGATTTTAAGTTCGATATGACTCCCGTTGATGGTAAGTTGACCGATATTCAGCGGCTTGCGCGCTTAGGTGCGGAAGGTGTGCTGATGCTCATCTCCGACAGCACAAACGCTGAACGTCCGGGACAGATACCTTCGGAACGGAGTATCTATAGCACGATAGACAGTATTTTCCAGAATACCGAGCAGACGTTGTTTCTCTGTACTTTCTCCTCAAGTCTACACCGTATCCAGCAATTCATTGATCTGGCGAACAAACATCGGCGTCTCATTGCTGTCACCGGACGATCGCTGATTAACAATGTGCGGACGGCTACCGAACTGGGTTACCTTGAGGTGAACCCGGACTATCTCATTGATGCGCGCGATGCGTCTATGTTTAGGCCGCATGAGGTCATGATTTTAAGCACGGGCAGCCAAGGCGAGCCGCGCTCTGCTTTAACGTTGATGGCACTCGACAATCACCCGTTCCTCAACGTGGAACCGGGAGATACTGTTGTCATCTCTGCTCGGATTATTCCGGGGAACGAAAAGGCTATCGGTCATGTGGTGAACCATCTGCTGAAACGGGGTGCGAAGATATACCATGAACGCAACGCTGATGTCCACGTTTCGGGACACGGTGCGAGTGAAGATCTCAAGTTGATGATCAACCTGTTGCGTCCGAAGTTTTTTACGCCGATGCACGGCGAATATCAAAACCTTATGCGTCACGCTGAACTCGCTGAATCGGTCGGTATCGCAAGAGAAAACATCAACGTCGCTGAAGATGGAGAGCTCATTTACTTGACAGCTGATTCATGTGAAGTGCTCGGACGTGAGGGTCGTTCTGGCCGCGTGTTTGTTGATGGGAAACCGGAAATTGGGCTCGAAGATATCGTTTTACGCGATCGTATCCAACTTTCGGAGGACGGCATCGTCGTTCCGATTATCGTTCTACACAGCGATACGGGTGATGACAGTCAACAGCCAGCAGCCGATGCCGACGCTAAAGCCGGTCTGAATACTGGAGAGATAGAGATTATCTCGCGTGGGTTCGTGTATATGGACGAATCGGAGGCACTCATAGAAGAAGCGAAAGAGATTACTCGGCGCGTCATCGCAAACCTCAGCGACGAACAGAAACACGAAACCGAGACTGTCCAAGATGAAATCCGAGGTGCGCTCCGTCGGTTTTTCTCGAAACAGATGCAACGCACGCCACTCATTTTTCCCGTCGTTATGCAGGTTTAATACCAGTTACCAGTTACCAGCAGGACTTACGCACTTTTGGCTATAGGTGGCTCTGTTAGATGAAATTCTTCTGAAAACACAGCGTTCTGGTGTCACAATCTAACAGATTTGCGGCGTACTCGCCCAGATGCGAGGTGCATCGTGGTACAAAAGAGCGATATGCGTAAGTCCTAACCAGTTACCGTAGGGGTTAGGTAACCTAACCCTTACAGAGAAGCATAGGTTAACCGAGTACCTCTTTTCTGGTTACTGGCCACTGGGTACTGGTTACTTCAAAAAGAAAGGAAGACATTAAATTGAAATCATTCATGTTGATCGTGGCAATTGCCATTTTGATAATAGGCGTTTCCGCCTGTGAGCGGATGTCCGAAATTGTCCAACCGACGACACCGCAGGTAGAAGATAAGAGCGAGGCGATTGTCATCGGTGTCGTTTTACCTTTGACAGGGCACTTGGCATCGGCGGGTGAACTGATGAAACAGGGTTTCGACCTAGCACGCCATGAAATTAACGCTGCACAACCGAGCAACCGCCAATTCACGTTTATTATTGAAGACGACACGAGTACAGCAGAGGGTGCAGTTGCTGCTTTCAATAAACTGATTGATGCGGACGGTGTGTCTGTTATTCTTGGGCCCGCGTCTTCAAGTGCGACCAAAGAGGCTTTTCCAGTCGCACAAGAAAACCAAGTTGTAGCGATTAGTCCTACATCGGGGGAACGTGGTCTTAGTGCAATCGGTGATTTTGTCTTTCGGATCCCACTCACGACAGACGTTGTGGTTCCTAAAGGTATAGAGGTAACGTACGCTAAACTGGGCTATCAACGGGTGGCTACGATGTATGATGAAATTGATGGCTTTTCTACAGATCGAGACGCGGCATTGCAAGAAGCATTTACTGCGAGGGGCATTGAAGTACTTGCTACAGAACCGTTCCGAAGTGGTGATACTGACTTCTCGGCGCAATTAACTCGAATACAAGCGTTGGAGCCCGATGCTATCTTTGTCTCGGCGTTGCCACCTGAAAAACCGGGCATATTAACACAAGCGGCTCAACTTGGCATATCTGTTCCTTTTATTGTGAGCTCACTCACCGATGTTGAAGTCGAAGCCGCGGGTGCTGCCGCCGAAGGCACGATCACCTTTATAGGGTGGCTCAGCACAGATAATACATCCAAAAATCAAGCCTTCGTTCAGAATTACAGCGAGACTTTCGGCATGGAGCCAAACGTTTTCGCTGTATCCTCGTATGCCGCCGTCTACATTTTAGCGGAAGCAATCAAGAACGCAGCATCAACCGATGCAACTGCGATTCGCGATGCCTTGGCAAACATCAGAGACCTTGACACGGTTTTGGGCAAATTCTCCTTTAATGCCGATGGAGATGCCGTTTATGAACCAAAGATAATGATCGTAAAGGACGGTATATTGCAACTTTTTGAGTAACCTTGTTTGAGATATTCGGTTTATGGTATAATAAGAATCATGAACGTTTCAAACACAGACCTCTACCGTTTTTTTCCATCGTCGCTGGCACACTTTCCAGATAGAAGCGCGCGGTGGTTGTTTATAGACCCAGAGAACGTTAGAGGTTTAGTAGAGCTCGTTGCGGGGCATATCGCTACCTTACTGGATTTTAGCCAACTCACAGCCCTTAACCGGGACTTTCTGTCCGACACGCTCCGTGAACAGGAAGCCGACCTTGTTTTTAGGGTCCCGTTTCGCGATGCCTCAGCAGACCAAGAACTGATTATCCATATCCTCATAGAGCATCAATCCGGGGTGGACAAAGAGATGTGGTTTCGGTTTTTAGGGTATATGTATAATCTCTGGGTTGCAGAACGTCAACGGTGGACAGCGGAAGAGGTTCCGAAAGAGGAACGCCGGTTGCCTCCGATCCTCCCGATCCTTTTTTACACGGGCGATCGGTCTTGGACCCCCCCGCTGGCACCAACTTCACTGATGGAAATTCCAGAGATACTTGCGCCGTTTATTCCAACGTTTAACGTGCTTTTGTTGGATGTCAAACAGACTGAACCAACCGAACTCACCAAAACGGGACATCCCCTTGGGTGGTTGCTTACGGTGCTGCAAAAGGAGACAGCTTCTAAGGAAGCCCTTACCAAGACTTTGGTCACAGCACTCGCTGGGTTGGACGCGGTAGAAACCGAGCAGCATCGACGTGCGATCATATACTTAGCGTCGCTGGTATATCATCGACGTTCACCTGAAGAACGCGAGGCCTTGATAAAGGTTGTAGATGCACATTCGCGCGGAATGGAGGTAGAAAATATGTTTCAATCAATGGCAGAAGTTACATTTCAACAAGGCATAGAGCAAGGAGAAGCCCGCGCCAAACAGATGGCACTCCTGAAACTCTTACACCACCAATTTCAGAGCATTCCCGAAACATTAACAACTTGGATTCAGACCCTCCGCGATCCTGTCCATCTTGATACACTCTTTGAGAAGGTTCTGAACGCGGAGAACCTTGAAGATATTGACTGGGAAACTGATGACGCGTAATATCCTCTTCTCTGCTGAACAAGATAGGATATTTTTTGGTTTTCGGAGAAATAAATAAAACAGAGAAAAATATGAAAACAAAAACGATGTACGAAAAAATATGGGAGTCGCACCTGGTACGCGCTTCCGCGGATGAGGTGCCGATTCTTTATATCGACACACATCTTGTACATGAAGTCACGTCCCCGCAGGCGTTTGAGGGGTTGCGACTCAATAACCGAAAGGTGCGCCGTCCGGATCTGACGTTCGCGACGATGGATCACAATGTCCCGACGACAGATAGGTCGCTACCTATCACCGATCTGATTGCAGCGAAACAGATGGAGACGTTGGCGGCAAACTGTGCTGAGTTTGACATTCCGCTTTATGACATCGATAGCCCTGATCAAGGCATTGTGCACGTCATCGGACCGGAACTCGGTATCACACAACCCGGGACAACCATTGTCTGCGGTGATAGCCATACCTCAACGCACGGTGCACTCGGTGCGCTCGCCTTCGGTATCGGTACGAGTGAGATTGAACACGTCCTTGCGACGCAGTGCCTCTTGCAACAGAAATCGGAGACCTTTGAGATTCGGATTGATGGGACACTCCGCTATGGCGTGACTGCAAAAGACATTATCCTCTCAATTATCGGGCATATCGGTATTGATGGCGGCAACGGTGCTGTAGTCGAGTATACCGGTTCTGCGATCCGCGCGCTGAGCATTGAGGAACGGATGACGGTTTGTAATATGTCGATCGAGGCAGGTGCGCGTGCAGGCATGATCGCACCCGACGATACGACTTACGAATACCTCGCTGGCAAACGTTTTGCGCCGGAAGGCGAAGATTTTGACGCAGCGGTTGAACGCTGGAAACAACTCCCTACCGACGATGGTGCAACCTACGACCGAACGCTACAACTCAACGCGGCAGACATTGCACCGCAGGTTACATGGGGTACAAATCCGGGTATGGTGACCGATGTGACTGGCTGTGTTCCAGACCCAGCGGATATGGATACAACGGACGACAAACGTGCCGCCGAACACGCCTTGGCATATATGGACCTCCAACCCGGTACGCCGATAACAGATATTCCGGTGGATAGGGTTTTCATCGGTAGCTGCACGAACTCGCGTATCAGCGATCTACGGGCTGCGGCTGAGGTGGCAAAAGGCAGAAAAGTCGCAGAGACTGTCAGCGCGATGGTCGTCCCCGGTTCGCAAGCGGTCAAACGTCAGGCGGAAGCGGAAGGTCTTGATGTGGTTTTTCGTGAAGCCGGTTTTGAGTGGCGTGAAGCGGGTTGTAGTATGTGTCTCGGTATGAACCCGGACACCCTGAGTCCGGGTCAACGCTGTGCCAGTACATCGAACCGAAATTTTGAAGGTAGACAGGGCAAAGGCGGACGCACGCACCTCGTCAGTCCACAGATGGCAGCGGCAACGGCAGTTACAGGGCACTTCGTTGACATCCGAAGGTTTCAGTAGGAAGCGTGAAAAACTGGAAGAAGGATATTTTTTTCAACCCCAATATTAGGAAAATAGGGAGGTAACAATGGAATCTATCATCATTGAAAAAATCAGGGAACTTCCTCCGGAACTCCAAGAAGAAGTCATCAATTTCATTGATTTCTTGCGAACCAAAGAAAGTTCAAAACGGAAAAAGAAAAAACCGAACTTGGAATGGATTGGCGGATTAAAAGCCTATCGCGACCAGTTTACAGCCCTCGAGCTTGAGAAAAAAGCGTCAGATTGGAGAGATTAGTGTACCTCGCGGATACCAATATTTTCCTTGAAGCCTTGTTGGAACAAGACAAAAAGGACGATGTCCAATCATTCTTACAAACTATTGATTTGAGCACACTCTACATAACAGATTTGTCGCTTCATTCTATAGGTATTATTCTGTATCGGTTGAAAAATTTTGCACTCTTTAATTCGTCCGTCGCAGATATAATTGTTGATGGAATCGGCATCCTCTCATTGCCACCAGAAGATCTTAGGACGCTGGATATGACAGCCGATAAATTTAACCTTGATTTTGACGATGCATACCAATACACTGTCGCAGCGAAATACGAGATGCAACTCATTAGTTTCGATACAGACTTTGATCGAACTGAAAGGAAACGAAAGGAACCTATTGAGGTGTTATAATGGAAGCATTTAAAGAACATGTAGGATTTGTTGTCCCGCTCGACCGGATTAATGTTGATACCGACCAGATTATCCCGAAGCAATTTTTGAAACGGATTGAACGGACAGGTTTCGGTGAATTTCTCTTTAACGATTGGCGTTACCTCGAAAACGGCGATCCAAACCCGGAGTTCGTGCTAAACCACCCGCGTTACGCAAATGCGAGTATCCTTATCGCTGGTGCGAATTTCGGTTGCGGTAGCTCGCGTGAGCATGCGCCGTGGGCATTGCAGCAGTATGGGTTCAAGGCGATTCTTGCACCGTCGTTTGCGGATATTTTCCGTAACAACTGCTATAAGAACGGCATCCTCCCGATAGTACTGTCTTCAGAAGTTATCGCATCGCTGAGTCAAGAAGCACACGACACCGAGGGATACCAGTTGATGGTAGACTTGGAGGCGCAATCGGTGATCTGTCCTGATGGCACTGCACACACATTTGAGATCGGCGATTTTGAGAAGTCCTGCCTGCTGAACGGACTCGATGAAATCGGTTGGACGTTGCAGTATGAGGCGGATATTGCCGCGTTTGAAAACCGGTAAATAGGTCTCTGTAGTTGGGACCTACGACATTCATTTCAGTTACTAATTGTAGGAAAATTAAAATGGAGATAAGAGATGAATCCGCTAACCATTTTTTGTTTTTTAACAGGAGGAATGAATTATGGCGCAGTTTTTTTCTGAAGCGAGCCGGACTTTCAGCGAATACCTGCTTTTACCGAACTTAACGACGAAGAGTTGTATCCCCGAAAACGTTATCCTGAGAACGCCTCTGGTGAAGTTTAAGGTGGGACAACAAGCGCCTCTGGAAGTGAATATCCCGTTTGCTTCAGCGATCATGCAAGCCGTTTCGGACCACAATTTGGCAATTGCCCTCGCCAGACAGGGCGGGATCTCCTTTATTTTCGGTTCCCAAAGTATTGAAGAACAGGCAGCAATGGTCGGGGCAGTTAAAAGCCATAAAGCGGGTTTTGTCGTCAGCGATTCAAATGTGAAGCGCGATAATACAATAGAAGATGTCGTGAGACTCACCGAAGAGACCGGACACTCAACGATTGCTGTAACGGAAGATGGTTCGGCTTCAGGAGAGCTCTTCGGACTGATAACGGATAAGGATTATAGATTGAGTCGTGTGGATTTAAACGCTAAAGTCAGTGAGTTCATGACACCGTTCCCGGAACTGATTGTCGGTCAAAAAGGGATTACGATTGAAGCTGCCAACGATCTCATTTGGGAACGTAAAATAAACTGTCTACCGATTGTTGATGAAAACCGTAAACTGGTGCATTTGGTGTTCAGGAAAGATTATGACGATCACAAGAAAAATCCGCTTGAATCCGTAGATTCACAGAAAAGACTTGTCGTGGGTGCCGGAATCAATACAAGAGATTACAAAGAGAGAGTACCGGCACTGGTTGCAGCAGGTGTCGATATTATTTGCGTCGATTCTTCGGAAGGGTACACAGAATGGCAATCAGACACCATTCGATTTATTAAAGATACATATGGTGATGCTGTGAAAGTGGGCGGCGGGAATGTCGTTCATGGCGATGCGTTTATGTATTTGGTGGAAGCGGGTGCCGATTTCATCAAAGTGGGTATCGGTGGCGGTGCGATTTGTATAACACGGGAACAGAAAGGCATCGGTCGTGGGCAAGCGACTGCCGTCATTGAAGTCGCTCGGCAAAGGGACCTGTATTTGAAGGAGACCGGTGTTTATGTGCCGATTTGCTCAGATGGCGGTATCTTCCAAGATTATCATATCGGTTTGGCACTTGCGATGGGTGCGGATTTCGTGATGATGGGCAGGTATTTTGCGAGGTTTGATGAAAGTCCGAGTAAGCTGAGAAAACTGGGTATGAATACGGTGAAAGAGTATTGGGGTGAAGGCACGAAGCGCGCCGCTAATTGGCAACGCTACCACGAGGGCGGCAGTCCAGAATTATTGTTCGAGGAAGGGGCTGATGCTTATGTGCCTTATGCGGGAAAGATGAACGATAATTTGAAAACGACCCTCGCGAAAATCCGATCGCTTCTATGTAATTGTGGGGCGATATCGCTACCGGAATTTCGTCAAAAAGCGAGGTTCGTGTTGGTCTCTTCAGCAAGTATCCGTGAAGGTGGTGTCCACGACATTATCCCAAGAACGACACAGGACGGGTAAAATGAAAACTTTCAACAACAAAATTACGCTTAATGTTGACGGTAATGCAGAAATCAATGTCAAAGGCTTCATTGCGCCGATTGAACATACAATAAATAACTTCCACGTTGAGTGGGACGCATTGGCGAATCTTCGGGTCGCCGAACCCGAAAAGGACCATTCTACATCGGTTTTTCAGTCTTTTCTCCCCACGCAATCGGTTTCAGTAGGTGAATGCTGGCAGATTCAGGAAGATGGTGTAACGGAATTGCTCCAGCAATTGCATCCGGATCCAAATTTGGATATGCATATCAATGTTTCGGATTCTTGTGGATTATGGGCATGTCTACGTGCTTACAATAATAAATTCGCCGACATCATGTTTCGGATACATGCGGAGTTTAAATTAGAAAACGGCTGGTTTACACCGTCGCAATTTACTGGACATCTTGTGATTGATCGAATCGGAGAAAAGATTGCTTTTTTTCAGATGTACGTTCCTGAGGGTCCAGTAAACTTTGATGTTAACTGGGAAAAAAATAAAGCGTATTTTATTTGCGATTCCGGTCTTTGCCCACAGCTGGAACTTCGTGTTGGGGCAGAGCATCCAGTCCGAGATGCCAATTTCCCAGAAGGTTCTATTACCGATGAAGAAGCGAAACGCATCCTAATACAGCATTTCTATAGATCGGAACAAATTAATTGGGTGCCGCCGGAGCAGGCGTTAGAAATAGCACAAACCCAACAGAAGCCGATTCACATTATCTCAATAGATGGCCCGTTCACTGATGAAGCGTGCTGAGGGAGCGGCAAAAGTCTGAGGGCAGGTGTCCTCTCTTATGATAAAACTATTGAATTCTTGAATGAAAACTTCATTAATACCTGGGTGTCGAATATCGTATTAGAGCGGACCTCCGTGATGCGCGATTACGCGGCAGAGAGATTTGAAGATGGATCCAGGGCACTGTTTAATAGAACACATCCTTTGGCAGAAGCAATTATGAAAGGATGGAAAGAACGTTCGCCAGTAGACTGTTTGATCATCTCGCCAGATTTTGAACTGATGGGCAGACAACTCGTCAACGAACTCTATGAAGACAGTAATCGTAAAGGACTGCGGCAGTATGAATATTACCTCACATTCCTCCAGCAAGCCTTAGCCGGAAAACAACCCGGATTGGGGGATCTCATCCTCACCAGAGAGGCCCCTTCGCAAGAGGTGTTAGACGTTTTTCGTACCCCCACGGTCGGTTATCAAGATTGGACCGTTGTTGTGATTAATACCACGGATTTTGAAAACGGCGGCACACTCACTATTAACATTGAAGTCGGCAGAGAAGACGGTGTAGGCGGGTTCTATCTGTTCAGCAGCAATAATGAACTTTCCACAGATGAAAAAACACCTAAAGACACGCTTGCTCGGACATGGATTGGAGCCGATGCTACAAGGCAGATCACGCATCGTTTTGATCGCGGTCAACTTTTTAAGTTAGGTGCTACGGGACATTGGGATAGAGCAGAACCGTATGTCAACGCTTTTCGCGCAACAGCTTCTGTACAGGAAAATTCAAATGAAGGCACACATTCAACTGGCTTACGTGTTGTACTTGACAGTACACAATCGTCGCAGGAAATATTAGATATCTTTCGGGCACCTGGAGAAGGGTATCAGGATTACACTGTCGTCAATATTGATGCTACGGCATTTGACGGCGGTGGAACGTTAATTATTGATGTTCATGTCGGGAGTGTTGACATTTCCGGTTCGTTTGATCTTTTTGATGGTGATACCGAACTGCCGACAGAAGGTTATCCCGAGGCCGCGCTCACCTCTATGTGGGGAGTTAGACCTAATCAAGCAGGACAAATCAGACATCTTTTCGCGCGAGGCAAAGTCTTCAAGTTTGGTGCTACAGGCGACTGGTACGGCGAGAAAGGACGTATCAATGCCTTTCAAGCACATATTTCTGTAGAGGCGCATTAATGGGTTCAGTTAGAATACCTTTTGTTGACATCCGACAACCGCACAAACTGGTAGCCATCCCGTTTCAATGCAGTGATGATTCGGTCTGTCGCTTCGATTGTCCCCGAACGGTTTGCATTCTTATTTTCTGCCTTTCCGTCGTGTAAGACGATGATTGAACCCGCCCGTGTAGATGAAAGTGTTTTTTTTAATACTGTTTCAGTGATCCTGTGGGGGTTCTGTGTTGTCCAATCCCAGCTCCATACATCGCAACTGATATGTGTTCGGTTATCTTTCGCGAGTACATACGCGACGGGTAGAAACCGTGTCAGCATCGGTGCTCGAAATACTATCTCCTCAACAATCCCGTGTTGCCGAATTAAATCGTCCGTGCGTTCAATTTGACGTTGGACGCAGAACGGCGGCAGGAAACCCAACAGCGGATGGCTATAGGTGTGATTGCCAATCTGGTGCCCTTCAGCGATAACCCGATTTACTGTTTCAGGATGCCTTTCAATCCGTTTTCCGATCATGAAGAATGTGGCTTTGACGTTGTGCTTGGCGAGGACATCAAGTAACCGCTCAGTATAAGGCGGATTTGGCCCATCGTCATAGGTGAGTGCGACGATCCGTTGGTGTGTGTTCAAGCGGACGATGTTCTTGCCGAAAGGTGGTCGAAAGAAAAGCCATAGGAGTGCTGTTGTTCCAAGTCCTATCGCGATCGTGATTATCAGACTCATTTGGGAATACCCTTTGCCCCGCGTATCCTCGGCAGCTCCCACCACGGCACGTACGGATATTCGTGGTGTTCCCAGTGGTAGCCGAAGTGGTAACAGGTGATAAACGACCAGAACGTTGAATACGTGTTGCTCTGGGCGCAGTGCGGATTATCGTATCCACCCTCCGGTGCGCGATGCGGTAGATATGTACCGAAATAGAACAGTTGCAACGTGCTAAGCAGTGCTGGTATAACCCAGAACAGGATGAGGTTGATAGCCGGGATCATCAAAACGTATTCCATAACCTGAAATACGATCGCCATGCCGACGATCTGCCACCCGCTGAGGTATTCCTTCATGAAGCGGAGATACCACGCCAAGAAGCCGGTGCGTTGTCCATCGTGAAAGTCCGGATCCGCGTCGCTTGCGGGGGTTCGGTGGTGCGCCCAATGCTTTTCCAATAATTTGCGATATGAAAACAGCGCGTATAGCCTGACAGCGGTTGTCCCGACGCGATTGTTGCGTCGTGGATGCGCTGGACAGACCGATCCGTGCATCGCATCGTGTGCTGTGATGAAGAGACCGGTGTAGAGGAACGTCTGGCAAAGTACGCCTATAGCGATCAGCGCGCTGTTGAGATGCGCGACATCACGTGTGAGGAGAAGCGTTAGGTTTAGTGCCCAGAATCCGATGATGGTTATGGCGATGAAGAGACCTCTGTTTTTTGTTTTCATAAGTTTTTCAGGACCACGAGTCCGAAATAGATGAGTTGTGCGAAATAGGCGTGAACCGCGATTTGAGGTAACTGTCGGCGAAGGACACCAGTTTGTAAGCCGATTATTGCAAAGATAAAACTCAATCCGAACCACGCCAGATAGTTTTGTATAGGCACGCGGTTGTCCAGCCATGTCCAATAGTCCAATTTCATTGCTGCCGGTTCCATAAGTAGGTCGAAGCAGACCATCAACGCTGCCACTAAAAACGCGAGTTTAAAAGGGTTTCCTGTTAGGGATTTCGGTGCTATTTTTTGGGCGACAGCGGTTGCGGCGATGAGCATCACGAACCAAGCGCACCCAATACTGATCGGAACGCCGCCGATCGCTGGACGCAGCGTCTGTCCATACACATACGCACCGAAAATCGAACCTGTCTGAACGCCGAGCCATTCAACCCCGAAACTCGCAACGATAACCGCGATGCTTATGATGACGAATTTCGGTCGTTCATGTTGTGGATATATCCGCCAGCATTCATAGCACAGCCATAGTGATAGACCGAACATGATTGGCGAAGCGAGGAGACGCGTAACGTCTTGGAACAGATCGAGCAGATGCCAGAGTCCGCCTGCGCCTAAAAGCAGATAAAGCGCGCCTATTTTTAGTTTGTTCAATTATTTATTTACCTGGATGTCAATCTGTCGTCCTTTCCATTGGAGGCGACCGCGCTTGACGTGGAAGAATGAATTGATGCCGATCAGTAAAGTCAACAGTACACCGAACGGGTGTAAAACCACGCTTGTCCAGAACGGATGCTTATATTTAAGTGCCAGCATTATCCGCATCGCAATGTTCATACCGATCGCAACGACCGAGAGTTCCCTAAGTGTCGGAAACCAGACGGTGATATAGGGTAGCACGCACATTGTCCAGAGACCGAGGGTTAGCATAAAAAACGGGACCGTCTTGTAGCGGAGGAGTCCGAAAAGGTTTTTGGAGAACCCGTTCCAGACCTCACCGAATGAATGATACATCCTGCAAGCGACCACACGCGTTCCTGCCGATGTCAGGATTCGGATACCCCTTTTTTTTGCCAGTCGGCTGAGTTCAACGTCCTCGACCACCTGATTGGATACGGCATGATGTCCGCCAATGTGTTGATATGCATCGCGGGTGAAGGCGATCCAGAGACCGCTCGCAGCGGCGAGTGATGGGAAGCGGCTGAAATAGGTCAGCCATAACGGGAGTCCGGCGTAAACGAACATATCGATCACCGGTACGACGAGTTTTTCTGATAGGGTCACAGTCACCTTCTCAGGAAACGCCGAGAGGAAGCCGAGTTCTAACTTCTGCATGTAGGCGACCGTATTCGTAATGGCGTTGGGTGCGGGGCGGTTATCCGCATCGGTAAAAATCAGGATTTCGCCATTCGCGTGTTGGCTGAGTTGATGGCATGCCCAGTTTTTTCCCATCCACTCGGGTGGTAACGGTTTACCGTGAATCGCCTGAACTTCCGAGTGTTGTTCGCTAAACTTTTCAATAATCGTCCCTGTGCGATCCGTCGATTGATCGTTAAGAACGTGGATTTCAAAGTTATCGTAGTCTTGAGATAGGAACCCTTCGATACAGGCACCGATGTTGGTTTCCTCGTTGCGTGCGGGTATCAGCACCGAGACGCGCGGACGGGTCTGGAGGCTGTGAGATTTTTTCAGCATCGGCGCAGTCAAAGCATTAAACAGCGTGACGGCTAAAAGAATCGTCAATAGTACGATGGAGATGAGCATCAAAGTAAACATAGCAGATTTTGACCCGCTTCCTGACGGAGCATCCGTGAAGCGAGATCGTCTAACAATGCGGTTTCAGTCTTTTCGAGCCAATCCGTCCCTTGAAACGTTGCTGGACTATATGTATAGGCATCCCCGAAGAGAAAGAACACGCTTGGACGTTTCTCACCGAGGAACTCGGTACGTATTGCTAACGGTAGCACAGTGACAGGTTTCGCGTGTTTTTGTAAAACCCATTCAGTGCCGCGTTTGTAACCGAGCGGGCGCGTATGCCAAGGTAACAACTCTCCCTGCGGAAAAACAGTGACGAGCGACATCTCCTGTTCCAGTAATTCGACGGTATATTCGAGGGATTCGATGACACTGCGTCGATCCTCCGGTTCAATCGAATAGGCACCTATTTTCGCGAAGAATTTATACTTCGTTAGCTGCGCCTCCAACATCATCAGGTATGTCGTGCGTCGGAAGACTTGTTTGTTGAGCAGATACACAAAGAACCCGTCCCACCATGTGCTATGGTTCGGTAACAGTAGCAGCGGCAGATCGTCAGGGATTTCCGGTCGTGTGCCTAACAGCCGAATCTCGTGAAAATTCCGCTTGAACAGCCATGTCAGATAGGGTTGGAAGATGCTGTCCGCCCAGCGGCGATGTTGTGCGCGAATCATTTATGTATTATACCTGAGTGTACTGGAAATAGTTTTTCTTGTGCCGATAGGACTTTTGTCCGGAGTCTCTCGTGTAGCAAAATCTTGATTTTCTGAGCCGACGGTACGAAGACCCGACTTAAGAACGGGTTGTGGTCGTGTTCTTCAATTTTTCTTAGGATGCCACGGTAAATTTTAGCGGCTGAATAGATGGCGTACTGCGATTCGGTTTTGAGCAATCGGATGCCCGGCATCGCTTCGGTATAGTATTGATCGGCGCGTTCGATTTGGAATTTCATAAGTGCTTGTAATTGCGGTGTCATTTTTTCGTTGATGATGTCTTGTTCTGTTACACCGAATTGTGCCAAGTCTGTTTGCGGTATATAGATCCGTCCCATCTCTTTATCTTCTTTTATATCGCGTAGGATGTTGGTCAGCTGCATGGCGGTCCCGAGTTTTTCAGCGTATCTAAAGGCGTGCTTGTCCTTATAGCCGAGGACAGAGGTCATCATTAGCCCGACAACCCCGGCGACGCGATAACAGAAGATTGAGAGTTCATCAAACGTTTTATACCGTGCTTTTTGGATGTCCATGGCGCCCCCTCTAAGCAGATCGCGCGGATATTCAATAGGAATACCGTACGCCTTGGCGACGATAATGAACGTCCGAATAACCGGATGTTGAGATTCACCTGTATTGTAAGCAATGTTTAGTTCCTCTGTCAAGCGTTGAATCTCTCTGAGGATTTCTGTTTCGGTGCGCTGGCGCGGGGTATCAATTAGGTTGTCGCAGTGTCGGCAGAACCCGTAGAGTGCGAATGTCGCCCAACGTTGTTCTTCGGGCAGCATCCGTGCTGAGAAGTAAAAACTTTTTGAATAGTGGGCGGTTATCTTGCGGGCGTATTCAAAGGCGACCCGATCTTCTTCTGTTTTCCATAATTTCATATTTTTAATTTTCCTTTAACCAAGAACTCGCGCCTATTTTTAAATATTAGAAACCGAACCTACCAGACTTGGGGATTACACCTCATTCAAATCTTTATTGACAAGCTTTACGGTTGTTTCTGCTGTTAGCAGGACCCCCGGTACGCCGGCACCGGGATGTGTGCTTGCGCCGACAAAGTATAGTTTTTGTATATCTTCGCTTCGGTTATGCGGTCGAAAATAGGCTGTCTGTGTCAGTTTTGGTTCGACACCCCAGGCACTACCGAGATGGTTGTTCCGTTCTGTTTTGAAATCTGCAGGCGTAAACGTTTCAAGCACTTCGATTGAACGCCTTAGGTCTGTCAGTCCGAAATCGTTTTCTAAGAACTTCAGCACTTTACGGGTATACGTCGCCTTCGTCTTCTCATAGTTGATGCCGCTCTCCAAATTGGGGACGGGAATCAGGACGTACATACTTTCACATCCGTCCGGTGCCATTGACGGATCGGTTTGCGACGGGATATGGAGATACATCGAAAAATCGTCTGGCAGTACCTTATTGTCAAAAATATCGGTTACCAACCCTTTATATCGCTCGGAGAGGATGAGCGTGTGGTGTTTCAGTTTCGGATATTTTTTACGGACACCGAGATAGAGCAGGAAGGCACTCATCGAATATTGTGTTCTCCTCAGTCTCTTACCGGACCATTTCCTTCGGTGTTCGGATTTAATAAGTTCACCGTAGGTGTGTACGAGATCGGCGTTGGAGATGACGGCATCCGCTTCGTAACGTTTTAACCAAGAACGCGGGTTTCCTTCACCATTTATATCGGAGTCGCGTTCTTGGTTAACGTTCGCGATCACAGCGGTCGCTTTCCGATTTTCAACAACGATCTGTTCTGCTTCGGTATCGGTTTCAACGACACCACCGAGCCGCTTGAACAGTCTCTCTAATGCCTGGACGAGGCTATACATACCGCCTTTGCAGAACCAGACCCCTCCGGTTTTTTCGAGGTATGGGATCATCAGGTAGACGGCGGGTGCGCGGAACGGGTTGCCACCGATGAACAACGGATGGAACGAGAAGGTGAAACGGTGTCGCGGGTCCTCGAAATACCGTTTAACGAAGTCGTAGGCAGGCATCAGTGCGCGAAGCCGTAGGGCGCGGGGTAGAAATCCGAGCATGGTTGGCAAATCAAACGCAGTCGCGCCTAACCCGTCCGTGATGACGGCATCGTAGAGTTGACGGGTATGTGCCATGAACCGGTCGTAGTTGTGCGCGTCCGGCGCGCTGAATTGTGCCATCTGCTGTTTCATCTGTTCGCTGTTATCTGTATAATCGAGATGTGTGCCGTCATGGAAATAGATCCGGTAAAACGGGTCGAGTTTCACCAAATCGAGGGACTCTTCCATGCGGGCGCCAGCAGATTCAAACAGCCGTTGAATCAAGTCGGGTGCGGTGATAATCGAGGGTCCCATATCGAAAGTGTAGCCGTCTTTAACGAGTTGATAGGCGTGGCCGCCGACTTTCGCGTTCTTCTCGAGCAGTGTGACGTGCATGCCTTGCGCTTGGAGTCGGATCGCTGCTGCGAGTCCGCCAAATCCTGAACCGATGATGACGATTTTGTGTGTCATTTTTTTTAATTTTCCTTAAAAGTCCTTCGATGCGTGGTCTTCGGCGATCAGGGTTGCTGCCATTTTGCCGGACAACATGACCAACGGAATCCCGCCTCCCGGATGTACGGAACCGCCTGCGAAGTAGAGTCCTTTCAGGAGACCGCTTCGGTTGGGTAGGCGTTTGAACGCCGTAGTTTTGCTATTCGAGGATACGCCGTAGATGCTGCCTTTATTGCTGGCGTAAAGTTCGGAGAAATCCTCTGGTGTGTAGACCTGTTCTACGGCGATCCGATCAGCGATGTCGAAACCGTGCTGCTTTAATTTATCGAGAACAACCCGACGCATTCGCGTCTTTTCGTGTTCCCACACCTGTCCGGGTGCGAGGTACGGCATGTTTAGCAGGACAAACCAATTTTCGCCATCGGTGGGTGCATGCGCCGCATCTGTTTTACTGGTGATAGCGATATAGATCGTCGGTTCGTCTGGTACCTGCTGATGCTCGAACATCTGTCTGAACTCGGTGCTATAGTCGCTGGAAAAGACGACATTGTGGTGCGCTAACGCTGCGTGCTTCCCTTCGATGCCCCAAAGGAATACCATCCCTGAAAGCGAGGGTTCCAATCGGTTCAGTTTTTTTCGCTGGTGCTGATGTCCGTCGATCAATTTGTGGTGTGCGACGACAGCGTCCGCGCCACAGAGTACATAATCGGCATCAATTGTCTCGCCGTTGACCTGTACGCCGTTGACCCGTTTACCGACGTGGCAGACACGTTCAACTTTGGCAGATGTCTGAATCTGAACGCCTCGCTCACGTGCGACGGTTTCGAGGGCATCGACTAAGCGGTATATGCCGCCTTTGATGTAAAACCCACCCAATCCGTACTCAACATAGGGTATGATGTTAAGGGTAGCGGGTGCCTGAAACGGATCGGAACCGTTGTAGGTTGCGTATCGGTCAAAAAGTTGAACGAGGCGCGGGTCCGAGAAAAAACGGGATACACGCTCGTGAACCGTCCGAAACGGATCGATTTGATGGAGCCTGAACAGCGTCCGTAGGTGCCGGGGTCGCATGAGTTTCCTGAACTCATGGATCGGCGTGTACATAAAGATTTCGGCGGTTAGGTCGTGGATACGTTTTGCATATTTGAGGAACCGTTCGTACGCTTCCACGTCGTTCGGCGATAGTTCCGCAATAGCGGTTTTCATTTTTTTCTTATCCGCGCTGGCATCCATCACCGAACCGTCTGGAAAGAAATATCGGCAGATCGGTTCAATCGGTAGAAAGTCGAGAGTGTCTGACCGTTTGAAGCCGGCGACATCGAAAAGTTCATCAATGACAAAAGGCATCGTCAACAGAGATGCCCCCGTATCAAACCGGTAGCCATCTAAAATGACCTCGTTGACTTTGCCGCCGATTTTGGGGTTCTTCTCAAAGAGTTGTACCGAGAATCCGAGTTGTGCGAGCCGGATGGCGCCGCTTAATGCGCCGAGGCCTCCGCCGATAACTGCTACACGTCTATTTTCCATACCGAGTAACCTTCAATTTTGGGTGTCATCGCCCGTAAGCGACCTGCTTTTCATAGAGCATGGCGTTAAAGAGCGCGAGTGCGAACCCGTATCCGAAATCTTCAATCGGGATTGTCAGGATACGGTAGCCGCTCTGGAACGCCTCGCCATACAGTACAACCGGTCGTGCGGTGAGGTAACCGTTGAACACCAAAATCAAGCCTGCCACAAGTGCGAGGTAGAGATATGTTTTCGGTTGTCCGAGCAGGTCTGTTTTTAATAAGGTATCCGTCAACGCAACAAGTCCAAAACAGCAGATCACCAACCCGGTGTACTGCACGCCTGTGCTGAAAACTGCTATGCCGATCGGCAGTGCTGCGTATAAGCCTGTCCTGATGTGCCGAAGCGGTCTCAGCGATGTTGATAGTTTCGCGTGTGGCAGCGTTTCCCACACTAACAGGCACCCGAACGGGACTGTGATGAAAAAGAGCCATTCCGCAATCGGTAAACCGAATAACCGGAAATCGAGTGTATACGCTTCGTTGAACTGCCAATGGGAACCGGTAACGAGTGTATCCCAGATAAGGAATGGTACTGCGACGATGCCGTTCGTGCGCAATTTCAATCGCCATCGCGCTATGCGTTTAATCTGGCGGTTGAATTGTGAAATGATGGGTCCAATAAGGACTATGAGATTGAATAAGAGATATTCAAGTTTCATTTTTTGGTAGTTGTCAGTTGCCAGTTGCCAGTTGCCAGTTAAAGAGGTTTTTGATATCTTCAAGGTTTCCCTGTAAAATCCGGTTCGGTTGAAAACCGAACCTACCAGGTCTAGGTCCGAGGTGTTATGTTTTCTGATGACTGACGACTCTTAAATATGCTTTCTCGTTATCTGTTAGTTTTGCGTTTTCGAGTAAGAACAGAACGACGTTTTTGATTAACTTCGGATGGTAGGCGTGCCTCTGCTGTGGTATCAGTTTGACAATTTTTTTGAAATCGCGCTGTGCGTCATCGCTACGTCCGAAGAAGAAGGGCAAGTGGTAGCAGGTTGTGCCGTGGATAAAGCGTGCTTCGATGTCGTCTGGGTTCTTCTCCAGGCCGCTATCCATGATTGTTAGCCCGCGCTTTGCCCACTTGAGTTTGGTGTGCGGTAAAAATGCATGTTTGCCCTTGAGTGCGACAAGCGCGCCGATGTAGACTTGCGTCCGTCCGGCGTATTTCGGTTCTAACTGCGCGATTCGCTGAAATATCTCGATTGTCGGTTCAATCTGTTTTTTGTCTTCAATTGCGGCATAAAATTGTTTTCGCGCGATTTCCAATGTCTCTTCTACGGGTTCCTTAATAGCAAGACTATTGGCGCATAGAAGAAAAAGGAGTGCCGTTATGAAAAAATGGGTACGGATAAATTGGCGAATGTTCATTGTGATAGAGATAAAAGTAAAATCCGGTTCGGTTGCAACTCTCAAGAAACACGCAAGCGGAAGCCGTGTAATGGTGCTTTGTGTAAGTGTTTAATAACGCGATCGAGTACGAGTTTGAACCAGTACGTGTAATGTTGCGGATTTTTTTGGATGTCCTGTTTCAGTATGTCGATATTCATCCACTTCCAATCGGCAACTTCGTTTGGGTTCGGTGTGGGTTGTCCCTCATAACGGCCGACGAAGACGCGATCTAATTCGTGCTCAAATAGGTCGTCGTTGAGTTTGACGTGATAGGTGAAGCTGAAGAGTTCCTGTAGTTCGCAATCGAACCCCATCTCCTCATGGAGTCGCCGTCTCGCTGCGTGATGGTGGTTTTCACCGGGTCGTGGATGGCTACAGCAGGTATTTGTCCACAGTCCACCGGAATGATATTTTGTCTCTGCTCGTTTTTGAAGGAGTACTTCATCTAAAGCGTTGAACACGAAGATAGAAAAGGCGCGATGTAGTTTACCGTCGCGGTGCGCTTGTATTTTTTCGGCGGTGCCGATGTCTTTTCCGTTAGGGTCAACGAGTATGACATGTTCTTGTATCATTTTTATTTTTTCCTTCGTATCGGTTGTGTTTTTATGAATCCAATCTATACAATATGTACAATATTATTACATATTGTATAGATTATGTCAATAAAAATCTATACAAAATTATAAAAACTCGTATTTTGTATAGAAATTATTTGGTATTCGCCGTAATTTTTGTTAAATTTATTGACAAATAGTAGACGTGATGGTATATTAGTACTGCTAAGACCACAATCTAACGGATTGTGGTACGGAAGAGGAAGAGGCTCTCGCACAAAACAACGGATTTGTACCGCAAACTGTGAGTTTGCGGGCACTAAAGGATAAGGCTAATGACGGATGAATATAAACATGGTATTAAAACCGTTGCGATGCAGACGGGATTAACACAATTTACGATTCGTGCGTGGGAGAAACGGTACGATGTGGTTACACCGCTTCGCACGGAAACGAATCGCCGTCTGTATTCGGATGCGGATATATTGCGGTTGACGCTGCTGCGCTTGACGACCGAGGCGGGATATAATATCGGACGGATCGCAGACCTACCGACTGAAGCACTGCTGGAAATCATTGGAACGGAGGGGATGATCGCGCAGATCCCCGCGATTGCGAAGGAGACTGTCTCAGAGGAGACATCACTCCGTTTTTATATCGCTTCGTGCCTGACAGCGGTTAAACAGTTTGAAACGCAGGCACTCGAATCGACGCTTTTCGCGGCATCGGTCGCCTTTAGCCAGCCTGTTTTCCTCGAAAAGTTGATTACACCGCTGATGCGTGAGATCGGTGAACAGTGGCGTACCGGTACCTTACGGATTGCACACGAACACCTTGCTCTGGCGATTGTCCGGACACTGTTGGGTCGTATTTACCAAGGGTTTGATGTCTCTCCGTCAATGCCGAACATGGTTGTCTCGACACCGCGGGGGCAGCTCCATGAAATCGGTGCCTTGATTGCGGGAACGAGTGCGGCTTCGCAAGGTTGGCGCGTTACGTATCTCGGTCCGAATCTACCGGCCGAAGAGATTGTCGGGTGTGCGGTGCAAAATTCGGCAAAAGCGGTAGGGTTGAGTCTCATCTATCCGACAGATGACCCGAATATCGCGAACGAGTTAGAGAAACTCCGGCGCGGACTCCGAGAAGATGTTGCCGTGTTTATCGGTGGGTCGGGTGCGGTCGCTTACGATTCTGTGATTAAGGCAATCGGTGCGGTGCGCGTGGATGATATGCTGGCTTTTCGGACGGCACTTGAAGCGTTGCGTGCAGACGGATCTGACACATTCTCAAGCCTCTAATCGTTCTTGAAAAGCACGAAAACTCTCAACTACAGATGCTTCAAGAATGAGTTGCTTGAGCCGGTTGAGGTCTTCAATGGCTTCGAGTGCTGGGGTGAATGTGTCAGCGTCAGCGTCAGGGAATCGTTTGTTGAGGATCGCGAGTGTGCTTTCGATGCTTGTCCGCCGCGCCCCTTGTTCGATGCCTTTCTGAATGCCGCGTTGTTCGCTGAGTTCAATGATAGAGCCTGCCATGTTTACGATCTCCTGATTCTGTGTATGCTCTTGTGTGAGGATATGAAGTAAGTCTTCACGTTCGCCTGCTTGTCTACGGTGCAGGATGAGGAGGAAGAGGTATAAGATGGCACGCGTATACGCCTCTCTGTCCTGTGTCTGCAAGTCTCTGAGACCGGCTAACGCGTCAAGGAGAGCTTGGCGCATGGCGGATGGATCGGAGTGCTCCTGTCGTAAGACCGTCAACAACCAGCCCAAAGCGTGCCCTGTTTGGGTCAGTTCGTCAGGGGCTGTGGCTTTCACATCAAGGAACAGCGTGTCGAAGGTTGGGACGAACCGTTTCAGGACTTCAGGGAGGTCCATGAGAGCCGTCAGAGAAAACGGAGACTTCCAGGCACCAGTGCCTGTGTAAAACACGATCGGCACAATCGGAGTCAACCGCCACTCTGCCTTGGGGATTTTCCGCTCTATCCAAGAACGCCGCTCCTCCATCCATATCTGCGTCATGTAAGAAAGCAACCGAAGCTCCATGGACGGATCTACACTCGATTGGTGCTCTATGAGGATATAGATGATCACTTCCTCACACTGCTCTGTCGGGTTCCGAAACGGCACACTGAAGATCATATCCGATTCTTGTGTCCGCAGTTCATCAGAGATGAAACTCCGGTTGAGTTGTTCTACGCGCTCAAAGTCAAGTGCGTCGGCGATCTCACCGGCAAGCATTTCAAGTAACGCTTGGAGGTGTTCGCGCTGGCGTATCAACCATTTCGTACTCCTATCGGGGAAGTGGCTGCTTGAAATGTTTGACAACTCCTGAAGGTCTTCTTCTCTGAACATGCACCCGCCTTTTCAGACACGCATGCCCCTGCTGGAACGCACGCATCCAACTTATATCTCCAACTTATACCATAGAGTGTAACACACTTTCACATCCCTTGTCAAAGAAAAAACACGCCTGCGGTGTGTAAAGTTTTTGGCAGCATATTGATTTTTTCAAAACGGATAGGTTGGTGGACATAGCACTCCGCTGGAGTGCGAGAAGAGCACTCTCCTTTAACGCTTTTAAAATTCGTAGGTGAGATCGCTCGGAGGGGCTTCTTTCAGACGTAAAACGATCGTGCCTTGATCGGTCCGGTAGCCTTTTTGATAGACCTCTTTGAGAGGTGTAAGGTCGAATTGATGGTCCTCGGTTATTGAATCTTCGCAGGTATCCGAATTCGCATTATGGGCGAGCGACACTCGCAGCTGCACAGGGAACGATTCTAAGAACCTCGGCTCAGCCACTAAGGTGAATTCGTGCGTTTCACATCCGCCGGTGTAAGATACATTGATGTGCAATGTATCGTCTTCGATTGTTGCAGTGTTGATGACATACGCATCTGTTCCCCACGCTTCAGGGGTCGCTGCGATAACAGCGGCACTGATTTTGTCTGTGTCATCTGCTGCTTCATCGATTTTATCTATGGCTTGGTTGTCCATACGGTCACATCCTATTGCGAAAAGGAGTGTGCAAAGAGTGAGTGAAGCGATAAAAACGTTTGTTGTAAACATATTATAGAAAGTTAACAGTTATAAGTTATAAGTTATAAGTTATAAGTTCAGGACTTACGCAAAATCCATTTTTATAGAAGGATTTTTCAGTTGTTGCCGTAGATATTCAGAAAACATTCCATGTTTGACTTGATAAAGGGTTTGACCGGTTTCGTATGCTTGACGCATCAACCGAACCCACACTGAA
>JAJDXV010000109.1 GCA_022823085.1 Candidatus Poribacteria bacterium | reverse complement strand
TCGGCGCGTGCAGCGTGCGCCTCCGCCGGCGTTTGCAGCCACTCGCCACCAACAGGATCGTAAACCCGCAAACGGTTCTGCTGTATAACAAAATCTAAACTCAGAACATCTGAATGGATACGTCCATCATCACCCGGTTGTATCGGCACATACACACCCTCAACAAGCCGAAAACCCATGAGTGGTGGAGAGAGATAAAGTGCCTCGGCATCATAGAGGAGATAGTTCGGAATGCCGAGCGCAGCGTAGAGTGCCTTCTTATCGGTGAGGTCGTTCCGATAGGTCGTCTTACTTGAGAATTCCATCACAAAATCTGGAACTTTTCCCTCTTCCCATACTTTATAGGTGTGTCGCCGCTTTTGCCCGATGCCGAAAGAGACGAGAACATCGGGGGCAACGACATCACGAGGGTTGCGCTCGGTGTAATAGGTGAGAATATCGCCGGAGACGTAAGTATCGGGCATAGCGGCGTAATATGCCCGTAGTGCTTGTATAAGCCAGATGAGGATTTCCAAGTGGAGGTCGCTTGCTGCCATCGGTTTACGATCCGTATCAGGGTAGAGGTCTGCTGTGTCTGTGGGTGCATAAGGTATATTGCGTCTATTTGTGTGCGTATGCATCGGTGTTTCTCCTCTGCCGTGGTCATGAAAATCATATTTAAGGTACTGACGAGCATTATACCTTTTTCCGTAGCAGGATGTCAATCTTTTTTATCTTCATTTATAGGGGTATTCAATTGTACGATTTGGATCATGGTTTTGCTTTACATATGTGCCCGTTCTTAGGAAAGATCGCGAGCGCAGCTCGCTCCTACAGAGGAAGACGTATCCATATATATAAAGTGAATAGGTACAATTGAATGGCCCTGAAAGACTGAACAGAGTCGTAGAATTTTTCCATTTTGGAGGCTTTAGGGATTTTTCACGGTATTTTGTATGAGGATTAATTTATTAATTCGGTAATTTTTTAGGGATGTCCGGTTCGGTTAGGAAGCCGAACCTACCGGGCCTGGGGAATACATAGCATTACCGATTTATTTTTTGAAACTTCATTAAAAATACCTCTACATATACTGAACTGTGATTTTTATGATTTTTATGATTACCCATGATAAGAGGGACATTCGTATAGATCAGGACTTACGCAATTTTGACGACAGCCAGTTTTTTTCGCAGATATTTCTCGGAAAACACAGCGTTCTTGGGGCACAGACTAACAGTCTATGCTACAAAAGAGAAGCATGCGTAAGTCCTATAGATTAAGAATGTACAGAATTTCGGTAATTGTGGTATAATAGAAGAAAGTTTTGAGATAACTTCGGAGGTCAGTTTTGGCGAAGTTTGCAAGCGGAAGTTGCGCCACAAAGTTTATTTTCTCTACTATGGATTATCAATGTAGATGGCTATCTATCCTATTTCTCTTTTTTCTTTCTGTTGGTGTCTGTGCTGCAACTGATGAATTGCAGGCAGAGGCGTATCGCACGTACCAGAGCGTTGAAATTGACGGGGAGCTGACGGAACCGGATTGGCAGAAAGCGACACCTATCCGTCAGTTTATTCAATTTGAACCGGATGCGGGCACCCCTTTAACAGAGGCAACAGAGGTGCGTATCCTTTATGATGACAAACACATCTACTTCGGTTTCGTCTGTAGCGAACCTGATCGTTCTAAGATTGTTGCCAATAAGATGCGCCGTGATGCGGAGATGTGGGACCAAGACAATGTCTTTGTGCTATTGGATACTTATAACGACCGGCGCAGCGGTTTCTTTTTTCGGGTCAATCCGTTGGGTGCTCGTGAAGATGTCGCACTCATGGACAGCGGTGACAGTCGAAACGAGAACTGGAATGCGGTTTGGGACAGTAAGGCAAAAATTAACGGGGACAATTGGACGACAGAGATCGCGATTCCCTTCAGTCAGCTCAGGTTTAAGGACGAAGCGGCGTTAGCCTGGGGTTTGAACCTCGGACGTACGATTCAGAAAAATCAGGAGGAAGGTACATGGGCACCTGTACCAGCAGCATATACGTTTCTGGCACGTTATCGGACGACGAACTTAGGGACGTTAACCGGTTTATCTGGCATCTCACAACGACGCAATATCGAGTTTCTACCGTATCTCCTTCCCGGCGTTGCCCGGACGGAAGAAGAAGGAACAGTGGGTGTCCTTGACTTCGGGGCGGATATGAAGGTAAGCGTCACCTCAAATCTGACAGCCGATTTGACTGTCAACACGGATTTCGCGCAGGTTGAAGCGGACCAGGAACAGGCGAATTTAACGCGGTTCAGCCTCTTTTTCCCGGAAAAACGTCAATTTTTCTTAGAGGGTGCCGGTTTATTCGATTTTGGTATCCCGCGTACGAGTTTCAATGCGCCGCCACCGCTTTTGCTCTTTTATAGTCGGCGTATCGGTATTGAAGATGGGCATGCGACCCCGATTCTGGGCGGCGGAAAAGTTACCGGAAAAGTGGGAGGTTTCGGTATCGGGCTGCTGAATGTTCTCACGGATAAGTATGCGGCTGACGCTACGGAAGATTTGGACGCAGTTGATGTTGATAGGACAAACTACTCGGTTTTACGTGTCAAGCGGGACCTTTTTAGAGGGTCGAGCGTCGGCGTGATTGCGGTTAATAAGCAGGGTCCTGATGCGCACAATCGGGCGACTGGCGTTGATTTTATCTATCGTCCCACCGACAGGATGAATTTTCGAGGTCTCTGGGCACGCACCTTTGAACCGAATGAAATTCGGAATGGACAAGCCGCTTCGGGGAACAATATTTCACCTACCGGCAATACAAACGCGTTGTATTTTGGTGGCAATTGGCAGAGCGAAGTCGCACGGGTGAACGCCTCTTATACAGACATCGGTGATGATTTCAATCCGGAAATCGGCTACGTGTATCGGACGGGCAGCCGGTGGCTTCGGAGCGAAGTGCGAGCCACGCCTTATCTGCATCGGTACGGGTTTCGACGGATGTGGATTGGACCGGAGATTGACATCATTCTCAATTCGGACAATGAATTGGAAACACGAACTTTTATCTGGAGTACGTGGTTGGAATTGGAAACGAACGGCTGGGGTGGTGTCCGCATCTACCGAAACTTTGAGAATCTAACTGAGGATTTTGAAATTCGGGAGGGGATTATCATTCCGCAGGGCGAGTACAATTACAACAACTATAGTCTCATGTTCAATGCTGAAGGTAATATCTTCAACGGGCGTTTGGGATTCAATGTCGGGGATTTCTACAACGGCATCCGCCGAGGGTTTGATGTCCGTCTCGACCTTCGGTTCGCCGGACGCTTTAGTGTGGAGCCGAGATATGAGTTTAACCGCATCACACTCCCGCAACAAGATGCGCCTGACGAACAGGTCTCTTTTGATACAAATATTTTTGGTGGGCGTATTGTTTATTCTTTTTCGACGGATCTCTTTACCAAGTTCTATGTCCAGTGGAACAGTGATCGGAATCTGGTTACGACGAATTTCTTGGTTAATTACATCTACCGTCCGGGTAGCGATTTCTATCTTGTTTTTAACCAAACGTATGGCACAGACAGTTTGACATCGGGATTGATGGATACAACAGTGGTGGGTAAAGTTACGTATTGGTGGAATCCTTGAGCAATATTCGGAAATAGATTTTAGGTTTTAAGGATAGAAAAGATGAATTGTGCTGCGAAAAACGGGTTAAAGAAACTTAGATGTTAATTGGAAACGCAGTAGGTGTGGGTGTTTAGGATGTATTTAGTTTGTTATGTTTGCCGGCAGGGCTATCGTGTGCATCAAGAGAGCGTTGACTTTGTAAATCAGCGGACCTGTGCAAATGGACACGTTCACGATATACGGTGCCGGTGTGGTCGGAAGATATATGCTGTCCGACGGGTTGATTCAACGCGTTGGAAATCTATTGATCGTCAAGTACTTTGGAAATATCCGGACGAACGCACGCCCGGAAAATAGATATAGGAGAACAAAGCAGGAATGGCAACTGCAGAGACACCAACGGGTACGCTTGATGCGCTACCCGATTCACTCGAAAAGACCCTACAAAGCTTAAATATACCGACAGAACAGATCCGATTTGCTGTTCAAAGCGACATCAACGCGTCGGGTACTTATGGCGAAGAGTGGTTCATACTGACAGACGCTGCGATATTCACTTTAACCGGTGCGGGTGAGGTGCTTCACTATATCCCTTATAAAAGTGTGTTGGGTATCCGTGCTGAAGTCGTGGTAGATGCGGGTCTCTTGGTGCTGGAGACAGAAGAAGGGACGGTAGACCTCATCCGGTATTCCAACGGCTTTGCTCCGAAATTCGGGTTTGTGGCGCGCTTCATCGGGGATGAGCTTGAGTTCCACAAAGGGAAACGCGATGAGGCCCCGATTTGGGATTATAAGCCTGAGGATCATTCTTGTAAAAGCTGCGGCCGCCTGTTACCAGACGAGTTTTCACCTTGTCCGGCATGCACGAAGAAACACAAGGTGATGTTACGGATTTTGTCTTACATACAACCGTATCGCGGTCGGGCAATCTTGTATACTATATTCCTTATCGTTGGAACGCTCATTACATTAATGCCTCCGTATTTCACACGTATCCTTGTCGATGATATCTTGCAGGTGGGTGAGTCCGATAATGCCGCGCCAGAAGCGTCAGAGACGTGGCTGGGTGAAATATTCAGGGGTATTGAACCGCTTACTGTCGCTTTATCCGTGGCTGTAGGCATGCTGTTAGCTATATTGGTTATCAGTACAATTTTTTCAATTTTCCAACAACGTTTGGGGGCTTGGTTGACGTTCCGCATCGCTTCAAACATCCGGGCGCATGTCTACCAGCATCTTCATAACCTGTCGATCCGATTTTTCGATAAACGAACCACTGGAACGGTTATCTCACATATTACTGAAGACAGTGAAAGACTTCAAGATTTCATGTTAGAGGGGCTTTCATTTCTCAGCGTGCAGTTGTTCCTTTTCTTCGGGATTGGAAGTATGCTTTTCTGGATGAACTGGAAATTGGCATGTTTTGTCTTAATCCCGATTCCGATAATTGTCTTGGGTGCGAGTTGGTTCTGGAAGAAAGTGCGGAGTCTTTGGCATCGCGCGTATCGGCGGCGTTCAAAACTCTTTGATGTTGTGAATGATTCCGTATCAGGCATCCGGGTTGTCCGTGCCTTTGGGCAACAGAAGGACGAAGTCAACCGTTTTGGGCGTGCGAATATCGATGCCCGGGACTATGAGACGCATGCTGAGATGATCTGGTCAACTTACTACCCGCCTTTGATGTTTGCTGTCCAGTTCGGGACCCTCATCGTTTGGTATTTCGGTGGACTTGATATTATTACTGGCCCGATGAAGCTGGGTACCTTGTTTGCTTTTCTGGGTTACCTCGCTATGTTTTATGAACCGTTGCGTTACGTGAGTCCGCTCATCAATTGGGCTTCTCGCTCGATGACGGCAGCGGAACGACTTTTTGAGGTCATAGATTCACAACCCGAACAGTTTGACGATGGCACCCTTAAAACGATGCCGAATATCGCTGGAGAGGTTAGATTTCACAATATGACCTTCGGTTATGAGTCCCACAAACCGGTATTGAGAGATATTAATCTCCACGTCCAACCTGGGGAGATGATCGGGCTCGTCGGTCATTCCGGTGCAGGGAAGTCAACGCTTATTAATCTGATCTGCCGTTTCTATACCCCCGACTCAGGACGTTTAGAAATTGATGGCGAAGATATTAAGGGGATTGACCTGAAGGATTTGCGGAGCCAGATCGGTGTGGTGCTACAGGATCCGTATCTGTTTAGCGGGACTATTGCGGAGAACATCGCCTACGCGCATCCAGATGCCTCTATGGAGGATATTATTGCGGCAGCCAAGGCAGCGAATGCCCATGAATTTATTGTCAAGTTCCCCGATGGCTATGATACGGAAGTCGGTGAACGCGGCGGCAGTTTATCCGGTGGTGAACGGCAGCGTGTCTCAATCGCGCGAGCGATTTTGCATAACCCGCGCATCTTGATACTTGATGAAGCCACTTCATCTGTGGATGTAGAGACCGAGAAGAAGATCCAGCAAGCGATTGATAGATTGGTGCAGAACCGGACTACGTTTGCGATTGCGCACCGACTCTCAACGCTCCGAAACGCTGATCGGCTTTTCGTGATTGAAAAGGGTAAAGGCGTTGAGTGTGGTTCCCACGAGGAACTTATGGAGAAAAAGGGAATCTATTACAAACTGGTAGAGACACAACGGGAAGCCGCGAATGTCCGTGCGCAGGTGCAGGTTGTAGAGGGGTAAATATGCAGAACGAAAACGGAGAAAAACAGGACAGACTCGCCATAGGCGATGGTGCCAAACCGGAGCCGCCGGAACCGGATGATTTTACGCCGCGTTACTTGGATGCGGCTCAGCTTACCTTCACGCGTTCAGAAGTTGGGACAGCGCGACTCGAAATTCGGCAAGAGGCGTGTTATTTGCGTGTAATGGTGCGCCGACTTATGCCGCTCAGCAATCCTGACGGTTATATCTCACTCGGAGCCGACGAGGACAGTGAGATCGGTATCCTCGTGAACCTGTCGGAACTTGCACCGGAGAGTCTGAAAATCGTGCAAGAGGAGTTGGATAAACGGTATTTCACACCGACGATTCAGAAGATTTATCGTGTGAAGGAGCATTTCGGTATCCATGAGTGGGAGGTTGAAACGGAACGGGGACGTGTGACCTTCTCGGTGCGTGGGTTGAACCAGAACATCAAACAGGTGCCACCAGCCCGGCTTTTTGTGACGGATGTGCGCGGCAATCGGTACGATATTCCGGATTATCGGGAGTTAGATTTGCAGAGTTACCAGCAAATTCAGCGGCACCTCTAAGAATACTGAGTCCAAGGAAGATAGAAAATGAGACAGCGACGTTTTCATGCGGCTATCACTTCGATAGGCTTACACCTCTTTTTTGCTATAATTGCGGCGTTGTTGTTCTCTGAACAGCGGATATTAGATAACGATGCGTTTGAGGCGACACTTGTTAAACTCAATCCGACTGCAACGGAGGTGGAGGTTCGACCGACGCGCCGAACGGTTACGGCGAATCCGATGGTCACCACGGCGGTTTCCGCGCCCCGCACCCCGGCAGAGGTGTCGCATATAAGGCGGATACCGACAACGCAGGCAGAGGTTGTGCGGCACGTGCCGCAGCTGGATGACACACTGGATCCTGTGGATGTGGGAGATGTTCCAACGCCCTCAAACGTTGAAACACCGAGCACAGCATCCGAAGATTTATCCGTTGCAACCGGCAGTAGCGCACCAACGCTTGAAAGAACTGTATCGCCTATAGTAAGGCGTAGAGGGACAGGAGCAGCCGACACGGGACTCTCAGGATTCGTTGAGGGGGCTTTGCCGACGACCGGATTGGATGATGGTGCTGATATTGTGTTGCGAAATGTTGTGAAAATACCGAAGGAGAGATTGGGGGGTGTTCTTGAAGGGGCGGGGGACGAAATTCGCGGACATGTCCGACTCATTCGTCTCAAACACTCACTGTCAGATTGGTGGCAGGACCCGACTGCGATCCCGTCACTCATCAAGTGGTTAGCGGATCACACTCCGATTCGGGCGGACATGAATTTCGCTGGCGGTGCCTTACGGCTCACCGATCCGCAGATCATGGATGCCCCTTTAATCATTATGACGGGACACGATAAAGATATTACTGTAGGTCGTGGACTTGCAAAGGAGGGGCCATTGCAGACCGGTTTCACGCCGGAAGAACGCGTGGCACTTCGGAAATATATCCTCGAAAAAGGGGGTATGCTGTTCTTTGACGATTGCGGTTTTAACGGACTTTTCGCGCATATCGTCGCCGATGAGCTCAATGATATTTTTCCGGACTATCCGCTGGAGATTCTCCCGCACGACCATGAACTCTACAGTATCTATTACCACCTTCCGAAACCGCCGAACGGGGGCGACGTGTTCTGGGGGAATGAGAACAACGCGCAGCCGACGCAATTCCGTTTTCAGAAAGGCATCATCATTGATGATCGGTTGGCGGTGGTTTATAACCGAAAAGATTATATGTGTGCGATGGAGACAGCGGAGATCGAAAGTCGGACGATGTTACGGCTCCGACGTTCGACAGATGTCTATCGGTTTATGTCAAACCTATTGATCTACGCCCTGAAATATGGCGGAAATACGGACAGAACGGGGTACACAGAGTAAGTGTTCTTTTTTTTTTCTTTTCCAAGTGCTGTCTAATTAAAACTCTTAGCGATGGCCTCGGCGAGGTTTTTGGGAAACTCGAAAAGTGATGTTAGATTTGTCCGGATCAACATACGTCTGATACCTCTATTGACGTTAACGAGTGCTGTCCGTCCACCGTTTTGACGGATTTGTGTACTGGTGGTGATGAGAACTCCTAATCCAGCACTATCCATTGTCTCTGCGCCTGCCATATCGAAGATCAGTGTAGGTATTCCGTCTTGCGCCTCAAGTTTTTGAATATGTTCTTCAAGCACGGTTTTGAGTACTAAAGCGTCTTGCCCGATAACTCTTCCTTGAATCTCCAAAATAGTGAAATTTTTGTTTTGAATGTTGATTTTCATGATTTTTCCCTTGCCGTTTTTTTATTTTCTACTCACACAAATTGAGCAGATGATGTAAGGTATTTTCTTGTTTGTCTTAACATGGTAAATTATACGCGAATTTAATTTCTAATGCAACCCAAATTTGTAGAAAAAAAGAAAGGCGCGCTTCCGAAGCGCGCCCATAGGAATGTTGATTAGAGATTCTGTGAAACTATTTCAGGATCAACATGCGGCGCGTTGCTGTGAACTCACCTGCTTGGATTTGATAGAAATAGATGCCAGAAGCGACGCGCTCATTCAGATTATTCCTGCCGTCCCAATACGCAGCCTGTGAACGACTGCGATAGTATCCTGCCGCCTGATGTCCTAAATCGAGGGATCGGACAACATTACCAGCGACATCATAGATAGCGATCGTGACGACCGCGGCTTCGCTGAGTTGGTAGGGAATCCATGTTTCAGGGTTGAACGGATTCGGGTAATTCTGGAGAAGCAGTGTAGTTTCTGGATGCGGTGCGACTTCAAGCGCGAGCGAGACAAACGCATTTTCAATCATCTTTGGTGTCACAGTGTAAGTGGTCGGTTCATCGACGAGATTGCCTGCGGTGTCGAGCACTTGTACCGTGATGGCATCGCCAGCCTGAATGACCGACTTCTGTGTGAGGTCCCCGAAAGCAGCAGCGAAATATCCATGCTGCACGGTGCTGGTAGCAGTCAGGGTTGTGCGTTCGTTTGTCACACTGACGGTGTAACCGTCAGCAGTATTCGCGAACTTGCCGCTGACGACAAATGCCCATGCGCTCGGCGTGTTGTTCATGGTCGCAGTGGGTGCTGCGGCTGCAGATGATGAATTCGTCCACGCGGTGCCGGTAAAAGTGAATGTCTGTGCTTGCGGTACGTTGACGATATAGCCTTGCCCGCCTTTAATCTCAAACCCGTTGTCCGGTGCGTCTGCTGTGAATCCTTCAAACCTTCTGACTTCGGTATTGTACCGGATCAGGATGGTGGAAGACAATGCGTTCATCAAGGAACGCGCGGTATACGGAACTCTCGGTTTGAGAGGCACCGAGATCATGTTCAGGCCTTCGGTGAGTTCAACAGTAAAGGCGTTTTGTCCTGTCGGTTCGGTAACGCTGAAGATCGTAGTTGTCCCGCTAACTTCGTTTCCAATAACGAGGAGCGGTTCGCCTATCGGGCTATCGTCGGCACTGATGAAGAGGATGCCCTCAGGTCCGAGGTCGCCAGCGGTTCCGGCTTCGGCATCGCCTGCGAAATCTCGGTTATTCATGTATTGGACGAACATCGGTTGATACGGATCGGTTACGTCGTAGACAATAATACCACCGACGCGTTCAAGTCCGATGAAGGCGTAAACGTGGTCGCCGATATGTCCGATAGCGACACCTTCCGGTTCGGGTCCTTTATCGTCGCTTCGGTTATCAAAGGAGCCGTTCTCGTCGTTGGTCGAGTTGAAATTGTCAGGAATCAACTCAGCAGTATACTGTTCAAAATCGCTGCCGCTATCAAACACGAGTTGTCCGTCGGTACTCCAGATAGAGAACGATCTGGCACCATAATTGACGATTGTTTCATGTTGTCCATCGCCATCGGCATCGCCAGTAGCGGTGGTTGTCTTGAGTCGTCCTAAATTTTCTGGTTGTTGGAGGAACTCAGGGTCGTCAAAAACGGTTGGATCGAGCGTCAAATCGTCAACGCGGACTTCTTCACTGAAGCAGTCGTAGTCGCGAGCATCGCCTTCGTTGACACTGATGATGTAGGTTTCGTCTCCTGCTTGGAAAGTTGCGATTGCGTCTGGTTGATACATACCGCTGACGGGCCAATTGGCGATATTGATACCGTCGTCCCTATCGCTTGGATCCAAAGCGTTATCTTGTGCGTAATTTTTATATCCGAGTGGGAAGATGTCTGTGATTGTTGCGCTGGCAATGTCCAACACAGCGATTGCGTTATTCTCTTGGAGTGCTACCCACGCTTTGCTGGCATCGGGATCTACAGCAATGTATTCCGGTTCTAAGTCCTGTACGACGCTGGCACCGGGACCGAAAATACGGATGTCGGGATGGATATTGTCTTTTGTGAAGTTTCTGAAATCTGCGGTGCGGACATCGGCTTGTGTGAGGTTTGCCGCGCCGTTCATCAGATTGATAACGCTGACAGAGCCTTCCGGGTCCCCTTGGTCATCGATTAAGCAATACTCATCGGGTTCACCTTCGTTTGCGACGAGGACGTATTGTCCGTCGGGTGTGAAGGTGAGCATATCGGGGAGTGAACCGACAGTTACTGCGCTGAGGAATTCGCCATCGGTGTTGAAGAACACTGCTACGCCGGGTGCTTGTGCCGGGTCTGCTTCCACCGCAACTGCGACGATGCCGTTATGAACGGCGACGCTATTTGCACCGTTCCCGTAGGGTGAAACATCAATCTGGGAAAGTAAGGTCGGATTCGCAGGATTGTTGATGTTGAGAACGTCTATATTACCGGAATTGGCGTTCACAACATAGAGACGTTGTGTGTTTGGATCGTGTGCGACGATTTCGGCAGCGGACTCGTCAAAGAGACCGCTCTGATAGGTACCGAGCGGTTGGAGGTTGATTTGTGCCAGTGCCACTGAATTGAGAACAACAATTAGAGATAGGCAGACGATTAATATTCTGCCTGTGATTTTCCACATAGTGTGTATGCTCCTTGTACTTTTTAGTTTTGAGACATATACATTATATAGAATTGTTTTTACAACGTGGTGACGCTGGTATGATTTTTTTGCAAAAAATGTGGGTTAATTTTGTAAAGAATGTAAACAGAACTCAAAAGATAGCCCTTCAGAAAGGGATAGATTCAGAATCAGAGGGCTGTGAAACAAATTCTATGTCTACAGACTCACCAACCGCCTTTGTTAAGGTATCAGCGATAATTTTCCTATCGTTATCCGAGAGAAGAGAAAGGTGAGCACATGGGATTTCAACTACACCTACGGCGTTGACAGTCGGCGTTTCATCTGCAAGTAAGCCGTATCTGATCTTCATAGGGAGTTTTGATTTGACCTCATCCCAACATGAAAGAAGTGCTGTCAGCCTGTTGCTATCGGTAATGCCGAGAAATTCTGGAAACACGTCACGTGTGACCTTCATGATCTGTAAAGCCAAATCAGGTTTATTGTGTTCATTCAAAAGATTCAGTGCTACATTTCCCAAGAGCGTTATAATTGTATAATTCGTCTCAATTGACTGTGATAAAGCCTCCCATTTTTCTATAGCGTGCACGAGTTCCCTCACCCTTGAATCCAAAATGTAGTCAGGATTTCCCGAATCAACTGCCTCCTGGAGTGCTTCGACTTGTTTCTTGATGTTTGTGAGTGTCACTGCTTGTTGGAGTTCGTCGATATGTGTTTTAAGGTTTTCCAATGTTTCTGAAAGCTCTTCTTCAGCAGTGGTGATTTTATCCAACGCTTCTGCATCTTCTGCAAGTTGTTCGGCGATTTCCGGAATTTCCGCGAACACTTTCTGTAGTGCTCCAATAAGTTGTTGAGAGGACTCAAGTTTATCATGCTCGTTGTAAAGATAGATAGCCAGTCGTCGTGCATCTTTTCCGACGCGCAGGCTATCCTCATGGTCTAACCCCTGTCGTTTCCGATTGATTTGGATAGGTTGCGCGATGGCATCCCACTTTTCAACAGTTTGGACGAATTTATCTAAGGTGGTTGTGAAATCTTCGTCAGAGAGTTCCGCGTCTGCTGCCTCTCGCACCCGTGTATCTTGTGTTTCAATGTTTTTTTCTTTTTTGTTGAGAAAATCTTGAATCCCACTTTCATAAACGTCAACTAAATCCTCAATGAGGAGGGGCCAGGTGTCTCCGACCGCTGAGTCTATTACTGCCATAACGATTTGTGGACGTTCTTCATCAGACAGTTTTTCCAAAGCAGAACGGATAACTCGCCGGTAGTAGCGTCGGCGATCCTGAATTTTTTCTTCTATCACCGAAACGTCAGCGATTTCGGGGAATCCAGCTATTTTGCGTTCACGGTTGAGCGTTTTTAAAATGTCTTTCGGTTTTATCTCCTCAAACACACGGACGATTTCAAGTATCCATCCTGTCACGTCTACTGCTGTGTAGTCGGGTAGACGTGATATTCTCGCGGCAAGCAGGTTTGCATGGGACAAAGGATTCAACGCGTCTATACCGAGTAAGTTTTGGATACTGTCCAAGTTGTCTGTTTCGGAATGCGTTGTACGTGACAATTTCAGCACTTCTAAAACTTTGTCAGCAACGGTAGTGGAATCAGTATAAGGCAAGGCAGCTAAAGCAGCCGCAAGAGATTGTGCTTTAATAGTGGATGTCGAGGGATTATCACTCTGTTGGTTTCCTGCAGATGACTCCAAGAGTGTTAAGAGTTGAGAAGCAGACTCTGGCGTAACCCCAGGCAACCATCCCACTTCGGCATCGATGCGATTTTGTGGGTTTGTCAGCGTAGCACTCGCCTCGGCACATTTATCGGGATCCTGAAATAGGCTGCATTTCGTTGTGAGTTCGACGATCTCTTTTTTATTATTTCGGATTGTTGCACCGAGAAAGTGAAAAGGAATTTGTAAAAGGTCCATGTTCCTGCAGAATTTATCAGCACCGATGCGCTTGGCCCACCGGTTCTACTGTCTTAGTTCCCTATTAGGTCTTGGAAGGACAGCATAATTGTATAGATCATATCGACTTGTATCACGGTGTCCTATTTGTAATTGTTTTTTGTCGGACTATGATTCGAGGAGAATGTTTATAGCAGCATCACGCATCTCATCATAATTAGAAGTCGCTCCAATGCGGGGAATGCTTGCTATCTGTGCGACAATATTTCGGAGTTGATCAACAACTTCACTTTTTATGACAGATTCATCCAGATCTTTCGTATTGGATAGAATCCGTTGGATATCCTCGTGGTTCATAAGGTTATTGCCAATATGAACAAGTTCCTCAAAGCGATCTTTGTCAGCAAAAAGGTGAGGTGAATCCGCCATATACTTGAATCTTTGAATAACGAACCAGTCCTGACGCCAGAGAATTTCAAAGTTGCGACCTCTAAGTTCGTCGAGATGATCCTCAAAGTCATTTTCGTTGTTGTCAATAGAACGCTGTGCAGTTTCCACGAGATTATCAAACGCTTTACCTTCTGTTGATTTGGCGTGTTGACGAACATACATATCGTAGAACGTGTGGACCTCGTTGAGTTCAATCTGACGGATTTCTTTGAGATTTTCTTTTCGTACTTGATGTAGCAATTCTTTCGCTTCTAAGATTGCCTGGTTCTGTTCCAGTCTTTTTTCGAGATCAGATTCCTCTGGATCAGACTTAAGTGCTGTCTCAATTTTCTGGTTAGCTTGTTCCAGTTTCGGATCCTCTACCGCTTCACTGATATTCTTGATACGTTCTTGTACCTTTTCACCATCTTCAGTAATTTGATGGGCTTCTGGAACTTTCGTATCCCCGTAGTGGTAAACCTTATCAAAAGTAGCTCCGATACAGGGAACTGAGACTTCAAATTTGAGTTCGCCTGAATCCAATATTTCATAAGAACATTCGAGATCGGCACCCATTGGGATGTGACCTGAGTCAAATTGTGTCCCACTTACTTTCAGTAGCCCAATAGGTTGATTGTCTGTGACGGGTTCCTCAATTTCCCCCGACCACAGTTTAAAAATAAGAGCATTAGTGGAACCCGCCGTTACAGATTCGCCTGCCTTTAGTGATTCGCCTGCCTCTGGTATTGGGAGCGTTCCTTTTTTCGGGAGCGGTTCGCCTTTTTGGATGAGGTGCAGGAGTTTTGAAGGTCCGCCAGATTTTTCTAAAACCTCCAACGAGATTGTGTGTGAAGCAGGTATAGCACTCACGGTTGCAGCTGTTTTGGTAATGATAATTTCATCTTGTTCTATTGCTATAGCTCTGTTTACGTCATCGTACACAAAAACTTTAAACGTGTTTTCTCCTGGTTTTGTGAGTGTTACATCGACGGTTGCGTTGTTTTTAAACGGGCGACGACCAGATTCCCAACCGGTATCCAAGCTCTTGACTTCAAATTCAGAACCGATCGGGACCGGTCCTTCAGTTTGAAGAGCAATTTTACTTTTTGAAGGGGTGCGTGCGATGTACTTGAATGTTAGTGAGAGGGCGCCACTGGATGAAATCTGTCCACGGATATCTTTTCTTCCTCGATTTTGGGAGTTCCAGTCTACCGATTCAGCGAATATGCTCGCGCCTTCTGCAACAGCTGTCATCGGATTCACCGATATTCTGTCTCCGCGAATCCCTAACTCGAAAGCGACTTTATCCCTTAACGGTTTATAGTGTGTCGGGCCTCCAATCCAGATAATCTCCACGACATCGTTAGGGGTGAGTCCAGCTTCCGATAATGTTTCACGGGCGGCGGTTATTGTATCTTGGATCCGATCTGAAATCAACGAATCAAGAGTATCCCGCTGCAACGGAATGTCCAGATAGATTTCATCGCCATTGAGATCGCGCGTGCGTGTTTCGATCTCATCAAGACTTATCCGTGTGTCCTCACGGGCGAACAGTTCAATTTTGGCGCGTTCGGTTGCCCACGTTGCTAAGCGGATAAGTGATTTATAGTCGGGATTTCCAGCAAAGTCTTCTGGGAAATCGAAGTTTTCAAGTAACCAGGGACGCACAAGGTTATCCATAAGGAGACGGTCAAAATCCCGTCCACCGCATATTTGGATACCGCCTTGTGTAAGAAGGTTCACTGTGCCGCCGATGCTTTCGGCGATAGCGATATCAAGCGTGCCACCTCCGATGTCATAAATTAAGAAGATGCCATCGGTATCGCGGGTTCTCATAACGCTCATTACCGCCGCAACAGGTTCTTGCATCAATGCGACCTGACCAATTCCAGCCATCTCTGCTGCTTGCATCGTCGCATTTTTTTGCATCTGATTGAACGCCGCTGGCACAGTAATAACGGTACCTGTTTCAGGGTCATTCCTAATTTCCTCTGGAAGATAACCGAATAGTGCCTTTAGGACTTCGGCAGAACATTCTTCAGGCGTGAAGGTATGATTGGCATCGGATAATTCAATCGGGGTGCTGGTGCCCATGAAACGTTTGAACAGCGTCGCGCATCTATCGGGACTGCGCGGGGCGATGTTGTAAGCACGTTGACCGATGTATTTATTCCCATTCCGGTCAATATAGATAGCAGAAGGCGTTACATCATTCTGTTCTGGACTTTTCCAAATTTTGGTATTGTTGCCATCATAAGAACAGATGACACTATTCGTTGTGCCTAAGTCAATACCGATAAAATTCTCCATTATTCTGCCCTCCTTAAAATGACAGTTCCTGTTTTCACTAAAACACCTTTTTCTTTTTCCATGATAATCGGTTCAAGCATCTGATTGACTATCAAGTCATCGTCGGGATCAAAATCTTCAATATTGAGCGGTGTCGCAGCGATACCGGCATCATAAGGATGTCCTTCAACATTGACGAGTTGTAGACCGACTTGGTCCAACGATTCTTCTGTTTTTTTTATGAACCATTTTAGTTGTCCAGTATATCGTTTATGCTCACCCGCGTCAAGTTTGGTAAGCAATCGTTCAAAAAGGCGTGCGAATCGCCACGATTCAATAGCCATGTTGACGATGGCATCTTTGTGTGCTTCCATTTGTCCTCCGGTATATCTATTTTTCGCGAGCATCCAACCGACTATCTACTGCAACCGCTGTGGGTTGGGACTCTCCAAAAATCTATAGCATATTATAGCACAGTTTGTAAAAAAATGGATAAATTTTTTACATGAAAATCTATCAGATGTTCCTGAAAAGTCTGAAAAAATTGTTGACGATATTCAGACTTTCTTTTATAATCCTTCAGGGATGTGAGTTTAGGGCAGTTGCAGGTTTCCTGAAACAGCAGGCGGCTTTGTAAAATGCAAAATATAAAAACAGAGAAACATATTAGATCGTGAAAGAACAGCAGATGTTTACACAAGATTGGATGACATGGGGTTTACCGGAGGGTGCGAAAGCCCGGTTCGGTAAAGGGAACATAAACGAACTTCAGTATTCGCCGGATGGTGCGCTTTTAGCGGTTGCAAGTGACATTGGTATCTGGCTCTACGATGCACAGACCGGTGAAGAACGTGATCTGCTCATAGGTGATGTGGAAGCTGTTAACAGTGTGTCATTCAGTCCTGACGGTAGGACGTTAGTGAGTGGCGGCAGGGGTTGGGGAGATACGATTCGTTTATGGAATGTGGATACCGGTAAAGAGCGTCATACATTTACAGGGCTTACGGGTTCGGGGCACAGTGTATCGTTTAGTCCAGATGGTGAAATGTTAGTGATCGGGGGTTGGGATGAAACGATTCGTTTGTTGGATGTTGCCACAGGAGAAGAACTCCAAACACTCACAGGGCATGGAAGTTCTGTAACGAGTGTGTCATTCAGTTCGGATGGGAGGATGTTAGCGAGTGGGAGTTGGGGCGATACTGTTCGTCTGTGGGATTTTGCTACAGGAGAAGAACTCCGAACGCTTGCAGGACATACAGGTTCGGTGCGTAGTGTGTCGTTCAGTCCGAATGGTGTGATGTTGGTGCCGGATGGTGAGATGTTGGCGAGTGGGAGTGCCGATAAAACCGTTTGTTTGCGGGATGTTGCTATAGGAGGAGAACTCCAAACACTCACAGGGCATACAAGTTGGGTTAACAGTGTGTCATTTAGTTCGGATGGTAAGATGTTGGCAAGCGGAAGTGAGGATAAAACCGTTCGTCTGTGGGATGTTGCCAAAGGAGGAGAACTCCTGGTGTTTGCCGAACATACGGGGCCAGTGCATAGTGTCTCGTTCAGTCCAGATGGTCAGACCCTTGCAAGTGCAGGGGATAAGACCGTTAATTTACAGCATCTTACTTTTTCTGTTTCAAGCCGCCAGACGCTCACAAGTCATATAGGTGACATCAAAAGCGTCTCGTTTAGTCCTGACAGTAAGACATTAGCAGGGGCTGGAGACGACAAAGCCATCCGTCTGTGGGATACAAGAACGGGGGAAGAACGTCACATACTTACCGGAAGTACATCATTGATCCGGACGGTCTCGTTTAGCCCAGATGGTAAGACGGTGTTAGGCGCGAGTCTGGACGATGCCGTTCACTTGTGGGATGTAGAGACAGGCGTAGAACAGCAGGCAATCACGGGCAGTATGTGGTGGGTTGATAATTTATTGTTCAGTCCAGATGGTCGGTTTCTTGCAAGTAAAGGTGAAGACAACACTATTTGCTTATGGGATGTAGAGACAGGTGAAGAGCTGCACACACTCACGGGACATACGTATGAGATTCATAGTATCTCATTCAGTCCAGATGGCGAGACGCTCGCAAGTGGGAGTGACGACGCAACCATCCATTTATGGGATGTAGAGACAGGGAAAGAACGTTACATACTTACCGAACATACGGATGGGCTCAGTGTCTTGTTCAGTCCGGATGGTAAGATATTGGCGAGTGGCGGTTGGGACTATACGATTCGTTTGTGGGATGTAGAGACAGGTGAGGAACTCCAAACACTCATCGGGCATACAAATTGGGTACATAGTGTGGCGTTTAGTCCGGATGGTGAGACGCTTGCAAGTGCAAGTGCGGATGGCACAGTGCTGCTATGGGATATCACATCTGAATTGTTCGACTTCGCGATGATTTAACCCAACAACTTCCAATTCAATCACAGCTTCCTGATCGGTTCTAATTTTTCCTATAATCATTTTGTATATGCCGTAAAGTTAAAGCCGATGCCGTAGGCAGCTGGGTATCCAATCCGAAGACCGTAAGTGACAGCTTCGGGGTGCTTGGCAAGCAGGCGCATTGTTGCTTCCAAGTCTTCAGCGTCAATTTCGTAGTCGCCAGTTTCAATATCAAGCACCAAGAACTTGCCTTTATGCTTTGGTTCAACTTTGTGTCGTATCTGCTGTTGGTATATTTCTTCACCGCGAGCGGTGACGGATTCAGGTGTATGATTCGGATACGGCATTGTAATTCTCCTGGCGTTTCGAAAATAATAAAGACAGACAATTACAAATATTTCCTATCTCTGATAATTGTACTATAGTTTGGACAATTTATATCGGTTGGACGTTACGTTTTTCAACGTTTTTTATTTTTTCACGAGTTTTGAATCTGGATGTAAGATCCGAGAAAGCATATTTAGGTTTCCCGCCACAGGTATCTTGACATAGCACTCCGC
>JAJDXV010000108.1 GCA_022823085.1 Candidatus Poribacteria bacterium | reverse complement strand
GTGATGGAGTTCTCAAGCAAAACCACCTATCAAAACGACCTCACAGACAAGATGGCACTTTACGCTGCGCTCGGCATACCGAACTATCTCCTCTATGATGCCGAGGCACTTTATCTGCCTTCGCCTTTGATGGGATTTCAGCTGGTAAAGGGGGTCTATGTACCAATACCGCCGGGCGTTGATGGGGGTATCTATTCGGATATTCTCGGTTTAGATTTCCATATACGGGAGAGGCATCTGTCAGTTTACGATCCGGTTGCCAAGCAATGGCTCCAAACCCTCGCGGAGCAGCACGCCGCACGCGCCGAAAACGCCGAGACACGCGCCGAAAACGCCGAAACACGCGCGGCACAAGCAACCATCGCACGCCAGAAAGCCGAAGAAGAACTCGAACGCCTTCGAGAACAACTCGCCCATTTACAAGCACGCGCTTAAATATGCTTCAGATTCCGTGAACGCCTTCAAGCACGCGCAGACACTCGGTTCAGCTGATTATTTTCACTGAAAAGTGTCAACACGGAATGGCTCTGATTTTTTTTAGAAATTTAGCTTGACTTTTTTCAAAAATTTGATACACTTAATCTTGTTTTGCTAAACGATTTGTGTTAACGGACTGTATGTTCTCCTCAATCTCACACGTGTTGGGTTTTCATATAAGATAAAGTATATGTGCGGCGAGCCAATGTCCGAGACGCAAGTGTAAAACCATTTGAGCTTGATGTAGTTGCAGTCCTCGGCTACCAAACCGTTGTCGTTTCGTGTACCCTTGCTTATAAGCATGACCGGGTGAAGCAAAAAGGGATGGAGGTTATTTTACGAATGCGGCAACTCGGTGGTATTGAAGCACGCGCCATCGTGTTGTGCGGGGCTTCGCGAAAAGCACAGCAGCTTATCCAAGCCGAATTGAAAGAAGAAACAGGGGGCTCAAGTCTGGCTTTAGAAATCTGGGGAAAAGATACGTGGTATCACCTCCAGCAAACGTTTCATCAATACATACGCACTACCTTCGGTTGGGCGTGAATACACTATGCTACAAAACTTCCGATTCGCGCAATACCGCTTCACATATACCGTCCAAGAACCGCTGAAGATGCCACAACACAAAGGCAACGTCTTCCGCGGCAGATTCGGCTATATCCTACGACAGATCGCATGTGTTGAGACCACGAGAGAATGCAAGAAAAAATGCCAGTTCCCAGACCGATGCATCTACTCCAAATGCTTTGAAACACCTGTACCGAAAGATAGTCCGATGCTCCGTGGACAACCCTTCGCGCCGCACCCGTTCATCCTGCAACCGCCGCACAGCGGGAAACTGAACTACGCACCCGGCGATACCTTCACTTGCGATTTGATTCTCATCGGCGAGGCAATTAACCTATTACCGTGGATGGTGTTTACGTTCGACCAGATTGGGAAACGACGTATCGGACTCCGAGATAGACGCGGGCAGTGCCAACTCAATAAAGTCGAAAGTTTACCCGCATACGGCAGCCATCAACCGCAGACGATTTACACCGCAGAAACCGAGATGTTGACAGACGAGGGGCTGATACTCCGACTCGACGATGTCATGCCAGCCGTCCCGCACGCCACCGACGCGATTGAACTGGAATTTCTCACACCCACCAGTATCAAAGTCGATGGCAAATGGACAAGCAGACTCACCTTTGAACACCTCATCCGCAATCTGCTCCGTCGTATCCGGTTCCTGAGTTACTTCCATTGCGGCGAGGATTTAGACGTGGACGCACCCGCGATCATCCAAGCTGCCGGTGCCGTCACACATCAACTGTATCTCAATTGGCTCAGAAAAGACCGGTACTCCTACCGCACAGAGAAATCGGTTCCGATGGGTGGGTTTGTCGGTAAAGCGCGTTTTAAAGGTGCGTTAGAACCGTTCCTACCGTTCATCTATCTCGGCGAGTATCTGCACATCGGGCACCACACTGCATTTGGATTCGGGCAGTATCGCCTCACGGTTCCGAGCAGGTAGACGCTTTAACCCGCAATAGTGCTATCACGCTACCATTTTGGAAGATGCTCAAACCATTCTCGTATATCAAAGACTTGTGTAACACCGAGCCAGATGAGAATCACAACAATAACAGCGATCCAGATGAAGAAACGGGCGGCCTGCTTGATGATACTTACAGCAATCAAAGTATACCGAATATTCCAAAAAGTCAAGAAAAATACAGTGTAAATAGGGACGTTTAGTTAGGACGAACGCAAAAATCTGTGTGTTGCTTATGAAATCAGAAAGGTAGAAGGTTCGGAATCCACTCTTCCATCCTTCCATGCTTCCAATCCTCACTAACTTCATACAGTTTGCGGTACAATTAATGGGGGGTATTCAATGTTCTACGTCATCTCTTACGATATTCCAGACAACCAGAGACGCAACCACCTCGCGAAAGTACTCAAAGGGTTCGGGAGCCGCGTCCAATACAGCGTCTTTGAAGCGCATCTCACCCGATCCCAATTCGAGCAGATGAAACAAGCCGTTAACAACGTCATCAATCCCGACAAGGATGCCGTTCGCTACTACAGCCTATGTCGCGCCTGTGTCGGACGCATTGAAGTTCCCGCTGTTGGTGACATAACGACAGTGCTCAAAACAATTGTGGTGTAATATGCAATATCCTGACATTACCGAAGACCAGATTCAAGAGCGATGCACAAAGGCCGTCTTTGCACGCGGTGAAGGCTATTTCTACAACGAAATGATCGAAAACGCTATGTTTCACGGCTCGACGCTCTGTGCAACCTGCCAAGGATCAGAAGACACCCCCTATACCGTCTCTGTAGAGTTGACACCAACAGGCATCGCTGACGTCGAGTGTTCCTGTCCCTACGATTGGGGTGGCGACTGTAAACACATCGTCGCACTGCTACTCACCTACGTCCATGAACGAGACGAGATCCATTCCATAGAACCCATACTGACCGCCATTGCTGAGAAACCGAAGGAAACCCTTTTGGACATTATTTCCGAACTCCTCAAACGCGAACCGGCGTTGGTCCCGATGGTGGAAACCTTTGCAGACAGCGGAACGGAATCCGAATTCGGAGACACGCCTACAGCATCCGCATCTACCGTAGTCGCATCTGCGACAACCACAGTCTACCGCGAACAGATTGATCGCCTTTTCGGGGACGGATTCCTCGAACAGCATCAACTCGACGAGGTCATAACGCAGCTGACAGAACTCGTCCAACATGCCGAATCGCTGGCACAAGCAGGCGCGACGGAATTCGCCCTGTCTATCCTCTATGCCTTGATACACCAATCTATTCTCCGTTACGAAGACACACTCCAAAGTGCTGAATTGCCACGCTTTGTCGGTACATGCGCGACGCAGTTCGCCGAGATCGCCGACACGTTGCAGGAACCGACCCCACTTCATGAATACTACCAACCGCTATTAGCGCTCAGCTTCGAGGCAGAAGCAGCTTTTACACCACACTTAATTAACCTGCTCAAGCAGCTCTGTACCACACAAGACACAACCGACCTCCAAACAGCAATTGAGCAACGCCTCGATGAAAGTCGCGATCGGCAGACACACGTTCAACTCTTGCTGTACCTCCACCTTAACAGCGAACAGATCGCAGCAGCCTTCCGACTCGCACGCCGCGAGGAGGCTGCCGCTGCTTTCATCAATATTCTTTTGGAACAACAGGATGAGGACACGGTATGGGAGGCAATCGAAGAATTCCAACTAACGATTGAGGAATACTGGGATATCCTCAAAAATCCACTTGCGAACGGTATCCCGAATTTCGCCGAGCAACTCCTCACCTTCGTGGAAAGCCACCGCCCGGAAACCGCTATCATGCTCTGTCAGGGACTCATCGAACAGACGTTGACTTCACGGAAACGCACAGATTATAAGACAGTTCAGCACTACCTGACCGAAGCACAGAAATGCTATCAGCACCTCGACCAAGAGAGTCAGTGGGAGGCTTATCTAAAAGTCCTCCGAGAACGCCACCCCCGCAAACGGGTGCTTCTTGAAATGCTCGAATCGCCACTGTTCACGAACCCTTAGAAGTATTCGTAGGGGGTTTTTGCTTGGGTGTTTCTTCAGGGTTTCCCCGCCCGATATACCAATCATTTAGAAGTGTTCGTAGGGTGTTTTTGCTTGGGTGTTTCTTCAGGGTCTCCCCGTCCGATTCCCGCAACCGCTGCGCGCGCTTCCAGCACCTTCGCAACAACACTCTCTACATCCGTTTCATCCACAAACGGAGATAAAATATACGATTTCAATGCGACAATCGGTTCACCATAATTCGTCTGTCGGTAGCAATCCGTTGTGGAAATCACCACACCGCGCCCCTCCATCGCCTCCGAATGCACATATTGGAAGATTTCTCGGTTGTAGGCGTTATGCACAAGTAAACTCTCACGATACGCAGTATCCCCAAATTCCTGCCGCTTGATTGAGAAGGTATCCACACCCTCTGGATAGGCGCGGAAAAGGGTGACAGTGCCAAAATTGTCTCGGTTCAGCACGGTCGTACCCGCGTGCCCTTCCAAATGTTCCCGCAAGAGTTGCGTCATTTCAACGATGTGACCGAGAATAACCCGCAACCCTTGTTCGCCAAACAATCGTAGATTCGCCAGCGCAGCAAGCGGCCCCGTCCCTGCCCTTGAGGTCTCAAGTGTATACATGCCAGGACGATGCTCACCGAAATGATAGAGATACGGCATCTGTTCCGGATGACGCTTCACCAAATTGAGGTCCTCTTGATCTTTGACGAGGACGAGACTGGAGATATAAGGCGTAAAACCGGTCTTATGAAAGTCGATCCCGACAGAATCCGCGAGCGATAGGTGTCGTATGCGTCGGCACGCACCCGCCAAAGCCCGAACGGTACGCGGACGGAATCCTAAAGAATTTTCTTCAATGTCATAATTGTTAAATACCGACCATGCCCATCCGATAACCGCATCGGCGTGAATGTGTGGACGGTAATCCAGTTGGAATTCATCAACGAGTGTATCACGTAACGCCACAATGCGCTCTAAATCGTCCAACCCAAACGCATCCGTAGTCCCCAACGTCGCGATCATCGCAGCGATCCTTTTCCCGTTTGTGAGTGCTTCCCGAACCGCTGTTTCCAATTGCGCGAGGTCAATCTCGTTTTCGTACGTTGTCGGTATTGTCACCAGATTGTTCGTTCCCATGCCGAGCCAACCGACAATATTCGTCGCACAATAGTGGCCTGCGTCTGAGACGAACACAACGGCATCTTCAGGTGTCCCGTTTTGCATCGTCCCCGGGCACGCCTTCTCTAAACCGAGTTTCACACCGTAGAGCGTCGTCCCGGTACCGCCAAAGGTAAAAACGCCACTCGCCTGCGCCGCGTCGTATCCAACCATTTTCGCCGTCATCCCGACAACCTCAACTTCAGCCAACGCCACAAGACGGCTATATTCATCCCAACTGATATTCGGATTGTAGAGTGAAGCGATAAGCACACCGATCACGCTCGGAATTGTCGTCGGCGGGATCACGTTCTGTTGGGTCCGAGGATGCCCGAAGATCGTCATCCCTCGAAGATAACCGATGAGCTCAGCCGTGACATCCTCAACCGAGGACATCGCGTCCGGTAAAGTTGTCTGCCGTGCTTTCTCAAAGTCGCCAGAGACAGCATTTCCGAGCATCGGCAGATGCGTCTTGAGCGCATCCACCTGATCCAAAGCACGCATGATGGAATGTACGAAATAGGAATCGTGTATCGGGTCAGACGTAGGTTGCGGGAAGGCAAGTCTAATATTTTCTAAAATATCGCGATAGTTCACAGTTTTTGGGTCTCCATTAACAAAAATGTTTCGTAGGGGGTTTTTGCTTGGGTGTTTCTTCAAGGTCTCCTCGTCCGATTTTCAAAATGTCCCTATGAATTATACGCTGTTTCCCCTCATAAATCAAGTTTATAAAATTTTTTACTATCCTTTTCAACGGTTGCAGACTCTATATAATCGTCTGCTCAATCTCTTTAGGACTTACGCATGCGGCTCTTTTGTAGCATAGGCTGTTAGCCTGTGGCACTATAACGCTGTGTTTTCCAAGAAATCTCATCTAACAGAACGGGCTGCAGTTAAAATTGCGTAAGTCCTGCTCTTTTCATTTTTTTTAAGTTACCTTAGCCAATTTCCCCAATTTCCAATAGACGCACCACGTCCGCATATCCATAAAAAAAAGGAGAATCCGAATGCTTGATTATGCTTCGAGCGTTTCACTTTCAACACAGCTCTGTCACCCTGAAACACTACACACCGCATGGCGAAAAGTCCGCGCCAACAAAGGAGGTCCCGGCAGCGACGGCGTTACCATCCAAAAATTTGAGGCAAACCTCACGAAACATCTCCGGCAACTCTCACGTGAAATCGCTGAAGAACGCTATTACCCACTTCCGGTTCAGAAGTTCACGATGAAAAAAGCAAACGGCAGCACCCGCGAACTCTCTGTGCTGGCACTGAAAGACCGGATCGTTCAACGCGCCGTCTGCGATCTGATCTCACCGATCTACGAAGCCAAGTTTCTGGAGTGCAGCTTCGGCTACCGTCCCAATCGCGGCGTGCCACACGCCATCGCACAAGTCAACGCCATCCGAGCTGAAGGATACGAATGGGTCGTCCATGCCGATATTGAGAACTTCTTCGACAGGATGGATACGCACCTCCTGATGCGTTTTCTTCGGGCATCGCTAAAAGAGCCGCCGATCATCCGCCTCATTCAGATGTGGTTAGATATGGGCGGCATTTTACAACCGCCGAAACTCCCGACATGGAGCATGCATATCGAGAATACAGTACACCATCTCGGTGAAGGCGTGGAACAGGTGATTAACCAAATCCTACATCGGACACCTAATCATTACGGACACTACAACGACTATCAGGACACTGCCATAGAAGACGAGTGGGCTATTGAAGAACCCGAAGTTGCGACACACGCTACACCGTTGGCGCACACCGGAAAGGAGATGCTGACGAACTTAGGGCGAGATGGACTGCTCTTGCTCCTTGCGAATGCGAAACGACTCTGGAAACCGCTTGCTACAAAGCAGTTGCTCATCGTCGCACCACTCGTATTGGCAGCACTCGCTGCACCGACTGTCGGGAGCATCGTGAAGGAGCGGATGAACCGCCCACGGAAAATCGGTATCATACAAGGCTCACCCCTCTCACCGTTGTTGGCGAATATCTACCTGCACCCGTTTGACAAGGCGATGCATCGGGCAGGCATACGAATGATCCGATACGCCGACGATCTGCTCCTCCTCTGTCGAAGTGAAGGCAGAGCGAAGCATGCACTTCAGCATGCACAAAAACAACTCGCGACCCTGAAATTAGAATTGAACCCCAAAAAGACGCAAATCGCAGATGTCAACACGGGGATCGAATTCCTCGGACACATCTTTGACGCGGATGGGTGTTACCAACCCATCCCCGAACCCCGGACAAAAGTCTTACAGAACCAAGTGCAACGCGCCCTAAAAACTGGCGCAGTTCAAGTCAAACGCTCCGGACAACATGTCGCACAGCAAGGCAAAAACGTCGCAGCCCACATCGGACAACGTCTCAAAAACCGAAAAACCGCAGCATAAACTGTTAGTTCCGAATGCTTGTAGCACAAACTTCCCAGTTTGTGGTTTCGTAGCGCATGCTGTTAGCTTGCGCCCTAACGAGTCCGATCTAACAGATAACGCTACAAAATCAACGATATAGTGCACTAACGAGGAACCAAGCAAAATTATAGTAAATTCCGAAAATAAATACACACTTTCAACCCCCGGTAGGTGCGGTTTCCCAACCGCACCGATGCTAAGTGTATAAGTAATTACAGGATCTACTATAACTGACTAAAGTTTGGACTTCGCTCATGTCAAAAGTATGTGCGATTATTTTTGCGAAAGCAGTCACCACGTGGGTTTTAAATCTTCGTTAGCACACAGTCTTTACATGAGCCAAGTTTGGACTTTTTTCATACATAGCACTCCGCTGGAGTGCAAGAATATCTACAACCTATTTCTATAGACATATCACGCCTCTGGCGTGAGGAACCAAAACCTCTAAACCGAGTATAACCTATAGGCGCGAAGTGTTGAAACCGAGTCTCTGAAAAATAGGTCTCCTTGCTCCAGCGGAGCAACATGTCTATAGTCTATTCATTGAGA
>JAJDXV010000003.1 GCA_022823085.1 Candidatus Poribacteria bacterium | reverse complement strand
CAACCCGCTTTTTTGGGTTCAGGTAGGGGACTGACAATCCCCTATTTTCTTATCTATATTGTATCACATAAACCCTTTATTTACAAGGGTTTATGGCGTTTTTCACAACTTTTTGCAAGTCCAAAACGACTAATCCCGTTGATTTATACCCTCAAATATGCTACGATATCCGCATGCCGCAACTCAACCTAAAGCCTAATCACAAAGCGATCCGCGACTATTACGCTACGCTACAACAATACGAACAGCATGACATCACACATGAAGGTGCAGTCAGTAATCCGTTTTCCTTTTTATTCGATGCCTGCGCGAAACAGGTGGATGCCACGCTCGTTCCGCAATACCCGAACCTTGCCGATCAGCCGCAATATATCGTAAACCTCATCGCCCGCGTCATTACCGTCAGTCTAAAAACGGTGGAGGTTGTGGGCAAGTTGCCGGCGTTGTAAACTATTTTAAAAATAAACCTTGATTTATGATAATTTAGAAGGTAATTACCAATACGCAAAAGTAAATGTCTGGGGATTGTTCCCTATTTGGTAGGTGCTATGTATGGAAACACAGAAGTACATTTATTGGAAAGATGAGGACATGTTTCTTGGCTACCTTGAGGCATACCCTGATTATTGGACGCAGGGTGAGACATTAGCAGCACTTGAGGAAAATCTTCTTGATCTGTACACTGAACTCACGAGCGGTACTATTCCATGTGTCAGAAAGGTTGCAGAATTACAAATAACTGCCTAACGGATCCGATACCGCTCAACCGCATCCATATCAAGACGGATACCCAATCCGGGCGCATCTGTCAGGTTGATTGCGCCGTTAGACAAGTCCATACTCCCACCCGATAGGTCGTCCACACGGATGTGTGGGAGTTCGTCGATCGGCATCGTGCAGTTCGATATTGTGCATGCTATATGTGCGGCGAAGGTCGAAGCGACACATGAACCGAAAGCGAATATCTGCACCCAAATTGGTAGGTCGGCGGCTTCAGCCACAGCAGCACTCTTACGCAGTCCGGCGACGTTACCCGCCGTATTGATCGCATCCACCGCGTCCGCACGGATGTTCCTTAAAATCTCTTGCGGTCCACCGATATGCCGAGCAACAGGCACCTCCACCTTCTCCCGCATCTCACGATACCAAGACAAATCCTCAAATCGGATCGGATCTTCGTACACCTCAATGTTATACGGAAGCAGCTCGTCCGCGAGCCGGAGTCCGGTCTCCAAGTCCCCGAATTCTGTATTTGGATCGACGCGGATCTGGAAATCTGGTCCGCACGCCGCTTCCGTTAAGCGTGCTGTTTCGACGATAGTCGCCTTCCGTGCCTTGAGTTTATGCACCCGAAATCCGAGGTCTGCAGCACGTTCCGCCTCCGCCGCTGTCGCTTCCGGCGGCATCGGGGGCGACCAATAGGCGAGTTCAACACTGTCGCGATGTTTCTCACCGATTAATTTATAAGCAGGCACACCCAACGCTTGGCCAGCCAAATCGTAAAAGGCGGACTGGAAGGTAAACGACTCCGACGAAAGATCGATATCCCAAAGGTTTTTGCCGACATATCTCTCAGCGATCGCATCGGCTTGATCCGTGATATTACTGTTCAGCGAATTGCTCTCACCCAACCCTGTTAGACCTTCATCGGTGTGTACCCAGACCAACGTTGTCGGGTATTCCATATCTCGGTGTTCTCGGATTGCAGGAATAAAAGGGATGGAAACGGTGCGGTATTCAAAGCCTGTAATTTTCATGGTGTATCTCCTTGAAGTAAAATCAACGTCAGTTTACCGGTGCAACTTGCTCAGGAGAAATGATTTGGAAAATAGTAGCACATTCATTAAAAAAAATAAAGAAAATTAAACCTGAACCTAATAGGACTTACGCATGCTTCTCTTTTGTAGCATAGACTGTTAGTCTGTGCCCCAAGAACGCTGTGTTTTCCGAGAAATATCCGCGAAAAAAACTGGCTATCGTCAAAATTGCGTAAGTCCTGCCTAATAACGAATTGCTGACAGTTTTCGGTGGCTACTGGCTAATTGCTGATGGCTGACAGCCGATGGTTTCCGATGGCTAACTAAAAATCCTACTTGCTATTAACGTCGCACTGTGCTAATATACCGTAAAAGTTTCAAAGGAGATACACGATTATGTTTAAACTCGGCGTTATCGGCGACGAAGTCTCACAAGATTTTGCCACCGTTGTCAATTTTGTTAAAGATTTCAACCTACACTCCATCGAAATTCGGTCTGTCTGGGATAAACTCCCGCACGAACTTACCGACACCGACATCGACGAAATGAAACGTCTCCTCGATGGCACTGACATCGAAATCATCGGCGTTGCGTCCCCATTTTTTAAATGCGATATGGACAGCGCTGAAGAACGGAAAGAGCACCTTGATATCCTCAAAGGGTGTATCCGTACAGCGAAGGCGTTCGATGTCAACCTTATCCGTACCTTCGTCTTCTGGGATACCGGTGAAACCGAGGAACGGTGGGACGAAGTTATCGCTGCTTACGACGAACCGCGTCGGATCATAGATGGCGAAGGCATCGTCCTCGGCATGGAAAACGAATCCACAACCTCGCTCAGTACTGCGAAACTCACAGCGGAATTTATCGAACAGATCGATTCCCCGAACATCCGCGGTATCTGGGATCCCGCCAACGAAGCGCACGCCAAAGGCGGCGAAACCCCATACCCTGATGCCTACAATCGCATGAAACCGACGATGATCCACGCACACCTCAAGGATGCGGGTCCGAACCCGGATACAGGTGAAATGGAATCCGTTCCCGTCGGAGACGGTGTCATCGACTGGCAAGGCCAGCTCCAAGCCTTCATTGATGACGGCTATGAAGGGCACCTCTGCCTCGAAACACATTGGCGACCCACACTCAAAATTGATGATGCTATCCTCAACAGGCCGGGTGGCCAAGCCTTCTCCGAAGCCGGTGAAGAAGCCTCCCGTATCTGCGTCGAAAAACTAATGGCGATGATTGAGAACTTACAGTGACCGTATACGTAGCGTAGGGGCGAGGTTGCCTCGTCCGTTTTTCAAGGAGTGTCTCATTATTTTTAGATACCACTATAAAAAATGAAGATAACAGCAGTTCGTACATCTCTTTACGACATCCCGCCGCAAGTCGAACGCGTTGATGCCATTCAAGCCTTCGTCTCTATGGAGTTCCCTTTCGTCGAAATAGAAGATGAAGACGGTGTCGTCGGCACTGGGTTCTCCTACACTATCGGCAAAGGTGGCGCAGCGATCAAACAGATTATGGATGCCTACCTCACGCCGATCCTCCTCGAAGAAGATGCCGCCAACATCGACCGTATCTGGAATCGGATGTGGATGGAGACGCACTGGGTCGGCAGAGGCGGGATCGTCGGTTTAGGGATCGCAGCGGTAGACATCGCGCTCTGGGACCTCATGGCGAAGCGTGCCGAGTTACCGCTTTACCAACTCCTCGGCGGCGCAAGACAGGAAGTTCCCGTCTACAACACAGATGGCGGATGGCTCCATCTCTCCGAAGACGAACTCGTCAGGCAGTCCGTGGAATTTGTCGAGCAGGGATTCAAAGGTATCAAGATTAAAGTCGGGCGCGACAGCCTCTATGAAGACGTGGCAAGGATCTTCGCCGTTAGGAAAGCCATCGGAAAAGAACCCTACCTCATGATTGATGCCAACATGAAGTGGAACGCACGAGAAGCCATTCAACTCGCATGTCGTGTCGAAGAAGCCGACCTCTTCTGGTTCGAGGAACCCATTGAGGCAGATGACGTGGATAGCCACGTCGATTTGCGAGAGAAAACCACGATCCCAATCGCTATTGGCGAGACGATTTACAATAAATACGTCTTTAAGGAATACATCGCACAAGGCGCAGCGGACATCCTACAACCCGATGCTGTCCGTGTCGGCGGTATCTCTGAATGGATGAAGGTTGCGCATACAGCAGAATGCTTCGGACTTTCGGTATCGCCGCATTTCTTGATGGATTTGCACGTGCATCTCTCCGCAGCGGTACCCCATTCGCTCTTTGTCGAATACATCCCATCGTTTGATCCGGTGCTTGAGGATACCTTAGTGCTTAAAGACGGTCACTTCTCGCCACCGGAACGTCCGGGACACGGTATTCTGTTCGATAAACAAAAACTCGCAGCGCATCAGGTTCGGTAATGCGTCTATTGTAGGCGCGAGCTGTGCTCGCGACACTTACTAACAACCGATGACTGACGGCTGTTCCACACTACCTTGAGGAAAAACCCGTGAAACTTGAAAACCGTATTGCAATTATCACAGGTGGTGGACGCGGCATCGGTCGCGCAACCGCCATCGCATTTGCCAAAGAAGGTGCCGATGTCGTTCTCGCTGCACGGACAGACACCGAGATAACCGCTGTCGCCAAAGAGGTGACACAACTCGGCAGACGCGCCCTCGCTATTACAACCGATGTCCAGTCGAAAGCCGCTGTGGATGCTATGGTATCCCGTACGCTTGACATCTTGGGGAAGGTGGACATCCTCGTCAACAATGCAGGCGTAGCGATCCACAACCCGATTCCGAAAATCCGAGAGGAAGATTGGGACCTGACCATGGCGGTCAATCTCAAAGGCGTATTTCTCGGCACACAAGCCGTCTTCAGCCACATGTGCGAGCAGAAATATGGGCACATCGTCAACGTTTCCTCAGTCTCCGGCAAATTCGGACATAATAACGGCGGCGCGTATTGTGCCTCTAAGTTCGCTGTTATCGGGTTCACCGAAACCACGAACAACGAGGGAAGACCGCACGGCGTGAAAGCCTCAGTCGTCTGTCCGGGGCCTGTGGATACCAAGATGCGCCGCGATAACCACCCTGACGATGTGATTGAACACCTGACACTACCGGAGGATGTGGCGGACTTGATCCTGTTTCTCGTGACGCAGCCGCCCCGTGCACATACGCTCGAAACCGTTATCCGAACACCTTTGATGTGAAATTGAAAACGAGGTTTCCGAGCAAAAGTCTTTCGCTCCAACTCGAAAAATGCTTATTTTGAAATAGGGATATCTTGAATGGTACAGGGAGGGGTACTCATAAGAAAATCAAAAAGGAGTCCTGAACATAATAGACATTATATTAATTTAATCTTGAGGTGTAGGATACACCCAAGGTCTGAAGTTTAATATAAAGTTGTGTAAGCCACAGCAGGTTTCCATGACGAGATCCGCGAATCCTTTCTTCGTGTTTCGCAACGTATCTTTGACGA
>JAJDXV010000106.1 GCA_022823085.1 Candidatus Poribacteria bacterium | reverse complement strand
CAACCCGCTTTTTTGGGTTCAGGTAGGGGACTGACAATCCCCTATTTTCTTATCTATATTGTATCACATAAACCCTTTATTTACAAGGGTTTATGGCGTTTTTCACAACTTTTTGCAAGTCCAAAACGACTAATCCCGTTGTTTTTTACTTATAGGATAACATAAGGATGGATTCATGAAAAAAGAAAAGAGCGCGATGCTTTTTGGTCTCGGAAACGACCAGATATTTGTGAAATCTAAAATAACAAACAGTTAACTGGCACAAGTCGTTTAAGTTTCTAATAATCAGCGATGGAGCCATCTGCCAATCGACTGTTGGGCCATGTGAAACGTCTGTTAGAATCTTGTCCGACCTCAATAACTTTCGCCTCATCCACTTCAACACCTAAACCGGGTCCCTCCGGCAGCGAAACGTAGCCTTCCTCGTCCATCTCCCATGTCTTGTGTGCGACCCCGTCTGGCAGTACGTTCTCATAGCCTTCGTGAATAAGGAAAAACGGCACTGCAGCCGAGAGATGAAAACTCGCCGTGAGACCGAGGTAGGACATCGTACAGTGCGGTGCGATCGGCACGTGATGCGCTTCCGCGAGTGCTGCGACTTTCTTGACCTGTGTAATACCACCACCGTGTCCAACATCGGGTTGAAGGATGTCAATGACTTGCGCCTCAAGGATCTCGCGTACCTCCCATATTGTGCGGTCGCGTTCTCCAGTTGCAAGTGGCACCGGAACGGATTCTCGGATCTTCCGCATCACCTCAATATTGCCCGGCACCCACGCCTCTTCTAAAAAGAGCAGATCGTCGGGTTGCAGATAACCGGCAAATTGTTTCAGGATAGGCGGCGGTAAGCAGCTATGTGCGTCAAACATCACGGCACCGTCGGAACCGACTTTCTCGCGGGCATCGCGTATGCGTTTCACCAGATCAGCGATTTCATCAGGTGTACCCGCAAACGGTTTAGAACCTCCCGGTCCCGTTTTGATCGCTTTTGGGCTCGGATATTTCCAAATTTTGTCGCGACAGTGCCCTCCGAGGAGCCGATACACGGGTACACCCCAGAGTTTTCCGGTAATATCCCAGAGTGCCATATCAATTGCGGAGATAGTATGCACCATCAATCCGCCGCCTCGGATGTTGCGATGTGCTCGGAACAGGCGTTGCCAATGATGTTCAATCCGTGTCGGGTTTTCGCCGATGATCATCTCGGATAGGGAACGCGCCAACGCACAGGTGACAGTAGTCTCCATGTTGTTGATCTCACCCCAACCTGTAACGTCCATGTTGGTCTCAATTTTAACATAAGCCTTCACACCCATCGGATAAGCCTCAAGATTTGTCACCCGAATCTCGGAACCTTTATCTTCATATCCAACCATCTGATAATATCCTCTCTTGTGATGTCGTGCTTCGTCGAATCAATTCTTCAGGGAATAAAAATCGCGAGCGCAGCTCGCTCCTACAAGAATATAATACTCTCTATCGTTTTCTATAGTTTGCAACGTTTTTTAGTGTTTGTCAAGGAAAAGGATAGAGCGCATTGTAGGAAAATTTGACAAAAATAAGGGAAGGTGATAAAATAGCCGACACGGTTTTAGGAGTTGCTTGAAAGAAAAAATAAGGAGGCAAACAGATGGCAAATCAGACATACCGCGTTGGAATCATCGGTTGTGGTGGAACGGGTAGGTCCCACTCCAGATCATGGGGCAATAACCCGAGGGCAGAAGTCGTTGCAGCGATGGACATCTTTGAGGAATCAGCGAAACGGCTCGCTGACGAGTACGATATCCCTGCGACCTATACCGATGTTGAAGAAATGTTGGCAAAAGAGGATTTAGACATCGTCAGTATTACAACATGGCAGGGCCCGCGTGCGGAAGCCACTGTAGCGGCAGCGAAGGCAGGTGTGAAGGGGATTATCGGTGAAAAACCGATGGCTGCTTCACTCGGACAAGCCGACGCTATGCTTGAGGCTTGCGAAGCGAACGATGTCAAACTGGTCATCGGTCACCAACGCAGATATTCCGCAGCAAATGTAGAGGCGCGTAGGCTCGTCGCTGCCGGAGCGATCGGTGCCCCGACAACGCTTCATCACAGTGCCAAAAGACACGCCGGACTGTTGAATACAGGGACGCACGCAATCGACGGATGGCGTTTCATGTTGTCTGATCCGGAAACTTTGTGGGTCATTGGACAGACATCGCGTACAACGGATCGGTGGGAACGCCGTACGATCTGCGAAGACCTCTGTATGGGGTTAGTCTGCTTTGAAGGTGGGGCTCGCGGTATCTATGAAGGCGACCTCCCGGAACCGCCCGTCTCAATGCCGGAAGTCGCTGGCACGGAAGGGCAAATTCGCAACGGACCCGATGGGACACTCCTGCTCCAAAACGGAGACGCGAAAGGGTGGCAAACCATCAAACCACCACCAGAGCCGAAGAACCAATTCCAAGAATTGATTGATTGGATTGAGGGTGACATCTCCGATCACCGCGGCAGTGGCGTTCAAGCCCGTTATACGCTCGAAATCATGCTGGCTATCTACGAATCTCTGCGTATCAAGGATGTCGTCACAATGCCGATGGAAACGAAAGAGTTGCCGCTCGAACTCATGGTCAACGACGGGACGCTACCGGTTCTGGAAGAGGGGCGTTACGATCTCCGTACACCGTTTGAAGGTCAAACGCGGAAGCGATAATCTATAGTTTTCAGTTATCGGTTTTCAGTTGTCAGTTAAGAGCCATGCTGTGGCAGGTACAACAAAAGCAACCGCCACAGACGGTTAACTGAAAACAGCACCCTCACTGTGAGGCAAACTGATAGCTAATTCCGTAGCATAACCTTTAGGTTGTGCCTGGAGAATACCGATGGAAAAGAAGAGTAGACGCTCATTTTTAGAACTTGCGACTGCGTTTATCGGTGGAATACTGGGACTCGCTGCCGGTATTCCACTTATCGGCTTCGCAATCTCACCGGCTTTCAAAAAAGCGGAATCGAAATGGGTCGATTTGGGGCTTGCGGACCGGCTTAAAAACAGTCGGTTTAAAAAGGTGGATTATACCTTTACCAGAAAAGATGGCTGGGTCCAGGCGACGAAAAAACGTTCTGTTTACGTAACCGACGTTGGCAACGGGGAGTGGAACATCTTTTCGCGGACTTGTTCACACCTCGGTTGCCTTGTCCGGTGGGACGAAAAACAGGAATCGTTCCTCTGCCCGTGCCACGGTGCGATATTCGATCAGACGGGTGCCGTTGTGGCTGGTCCGCCGCCGGAACCGCTGGAGAAACTCGAAGTCAAAGTCGAAGCGGGTATTCTATATGTAAAGGAGACCTAAAAGGATGGAAGGTCGGAAAGATGGAAGGTGGGAAGGGTGGAGGGTGTTTGTCCGTGAGCGTCTCCCGTTAGAAGCAGTGGACGCACATCTACGGAAACCGCTGCCGAAACACATCAATCTGCTTTTCTCACTCGGCAGCTTGGCGATGTTTCTGCTTATGTTGCAAGCAGTGACAGGTGCGTTTCTTGCGTTCTACTATTCGCCTTCTCCAGAACATGCACACAACGCCGTAACCTATATCAGCACAGAGGTGCCGTTCGGTGCGTTTGTGCGCGGTTTACACCACTGGGGGGCGAGTGCGATGGTCATCATCGTTGTGTTGCACCTGCTTCGTGTTGTGCTCTACAGTTCATACAAAGCACCGCGGGAACTGACATGGATATTCGGTGTTCTCCTGTTATTGGTCGTCCTCGGTTTCGGGTTCACAGGTTACCTGCTTCCGTGGGACGAGAAGGCGTATTGGGCAACGGTTGTCGGCGTGGAAATCGCCAGTACTGCACCCGGATTAGGTGATTTCGTGGCGAAGGTGATGCGCGGCGGCACAGAGATCGGTGCTGTGACGCTGTCTCGGTTTTACGCACTCCACACGATCTGGTTGCCGTGGTTAGCCTTCGGGTTGGTCGGTGTGCACCTTTTCTTCGTCCGATACTACGGGTCTTCAGGTAAACCGGAGAACACACCGGAGGAGATGAAAACCGGAAAGCCGTTCTATCCGGATCAGGTATTTGAAGATGTCGTCGGTATGCTCATCCTGTTCGTTGCCCTCGCTGCGGTTGCGTTGTTCGTTCCTGTTCCGCTCGAAGATGTCGCCGATCCGACGAATGCCGATTACGATCCGCGCCCCGAATGGTATTTCCTGTTCCTGTTCCAGCTGCTGAAATATTTCCAAGGCCCCTTTGAAATTATCGGGACGTTTGTGATCCCGACAGTCGGCATGTTGCTACTCTTGTTCCTTCCGTTCTTAGACAGGAGTGAACGTGCTGTCCTCTGGAAACGTCCGATTGCGCTGACGGTCACGAGTGTCTGTGTTATCGGCATTGTTACCTTGACCATCCTCGGTGGCACTTCAAAGAAACTTGAAACGACAGAAGCGACCGTACAGGAGACGACACAACCGGCAGAACAGACCCAAGATGCCGTAACACCAGAAACAGAAGCAGTCGAAGAAGGAGAAGAGGTGTTTGACTTCCAACTCACGGAGGAAGAGATAGAAAACGCAGTAGACGTAGGAACAGAGTAAGCATCGCCACAGCCGTTCCGGGTCAGCACGCCAAACTTGCTCTACACACCTCGTAGAGACCTATGCCAAACCGAAATCTGGAAGAACAGTTCACGCTTTTTCCTACAGACACCGAGCTTGAAACGTTAACAGAGCAAACGACATCTGACGGGGTCGAATTGGTCTCCTTTCGCGACCTCGTTCCTGAAATCGACGATACCGGCTACTTGACCCACGCTGTTTTTGCCTATCCTGCGAAATTTATCCCACAAATCGTCCGCTACGCGATTAATACCTACACAAAGGAAGAGGATTGGATTATAGATCCGTTTGCAGGTTCAGGAACGGTTGGTGTTGAAGCGTATTTGTGCAAACGCAATGCTGTTCTCTTTGATCTCAATCTACTTCTGAATCATATTATGCCGCTGAAGGTTTACCGCGGTAAAGGGAGACTGCACGAAACAGATTTGCATAAACTTTTAGAGGGCATGCGAGAGCGTAAACACCGGTTCATACCGGATTGGTCAAACGTCGATTACTGGTATGCCCCCGAAATCTTAGAGGTCTTAGCACACTACTGGGGATTCATCCATAACACAGACGACGATGTTTTTTCTTCCGTTATTAAGGCTGCACTGTTGAAGGCGAGCAAACGTTTCTCGAACACGGAAGACAGGACCCCTAAACTCGCGAGATCCAAACGTAAGTTGAACGCTATAGCGGAGCTGCTTAAGGAGAATTGGAGAGAACAGTTAGATGAGATGATTCACAGTCTCTCGCTAAAGACGTTAAGAAGGCTCAATGACTTCGTGATGTACACGCAGCAGCATCACAACGAGAATACGTCTGAGATAGAGTGGCAAGGGGGTGTGGATTCGTCCTATATTACTGTGCCGAGGGCGTGCGACGCGCTCATCACATCGCCGCCATACCTCCAAGCGCAGGAGTATATCCGTTCTACGAAGATGGAACTGTTCTGGTTAGGACATACCGAAGAAGAGGTTCGGGAATTATCGCGACTTGAAATCCCGTATCGGAAGGCAGATCGGATCGTTCAGACCGAAACGCTGGCTAAAGTCAGGGAGACACTTACCCGTGCCGACTTGTGCAAACGGCTCGATTCCTATTTCTGTCATACGGTCAACGCCCTCGAAAACGCTATGGCTCAACTGAAACCGAACGCCGCAGCGTGTATCTTCGTCGGTAACCCTCGAATTGATGGCATAACGGTTGAATTGTGGCGGATATTGGCGGAGTATTTCACGGAACGCGGATGGACGTTTGAAAAGGTCTATGAGGATAGGATTAAAACGCGGAAACTATTCGGTGCGCGAAAGAATAAGAACCCCGACGGGATGAAATCAGAATTCCTACTGATCCTGAGAAAGCGTGCTACTTGTCAAACAGTTGTTCTGCCTCGCGGATCTGTTCTTCAAGATGGGGAAGCCCGCGCGCCCGATCCAAAAACGTTTCGAGATAGCGACGCATCATAAGTGGGTCGCCGTTTTTCTGATATGTCTGTGCGAGACGGTAATACGCCTCTGCATCGCTGTCGTCAAGCGATAACCCTTTTTCGTAGGATTGGATCGCAGGTAGGAACTGTCCGTTTTTCTCATAAGCGAGTCCGGCGTTAAAATAGACATCAGCATCGGCATCGCCTTCTTCCATTTCGAGTGCCGATTCATAGTACTGGACAGCCTCCGTATACATCTCTCGGTTGAGGTAGGTATCAGCGAGATTGTAGTAGGCATCAATAAAAGTTGGATCCGCTTCAATGGCACTGCGGTAAGCGGCGAGTGCTTCTTCAAGCCGGTCGGTCATATTGTATGCATAACCGAGATTGTTCAAGAATGCAGGATTTTCGGGCGACAATTCCAAAGCGGTTTGGAACATCTCAATCGCAAGCACAAACAGACGGGTATCCATGTAAACCAGACCGAAATTGTTATAGACATGCGCATTTTCCGCGTCAAGTGCAAGGGCATGTTGGAAAGATTCTATCGCTTTCTCATATTCACCGAGTTCACGATAGGTTTTACCGAGTTGAAGATGTCCTTCCGCATCTGTCGGGTTGAGTGCCTGTCCCATCCGCAGTTTTAACGCATCACGTTGAAGTTCACGTTTCTGCTGCTGCTCTGGATCAGGAGACGTACATCCGAACAGACTGCTTGCTAAAAGCATTGTTAGCATTATGGTAAAATGCCTGAATTTAAAAAGAGAGAGAACGTACTTATTCACGGATACATCCTAACTTAATCAGAAACCGACGCTCCGCACAACGTGCTGAGCATCGCAAGAGGCAATAGTAAAAAAAATGATTATTGATACACATACGCATTTCTACGATCCAACGCGTCCGGAAGGTGTCCCGTGGCCGAACCCTAATGATGAGGTGCTCTACCGACGGGTGATGCCGGACGACTATAAAGCACTTGCAGTCCCCGAAGGCGCGACAGGTACTGTTGTGGTTGAGGCGAGCAAGTGGGTTGAAGATAACCAATGGATTCTTGATCTCGCCGCAGACGAACCGTTTATCGTCGGGTTTGTTGGACATTTAGAACCGGACGACGCGGATTTTGAACAACACTTGAATCGGTTCGCTTCCAATCCGCTTTTTCGCGGGATACGCCTCGGAGGTGGACACTTACGCGCCATCGGCGAGACGAATTTCATGGCAAACATCGAAAAACTGGCAGCGAAAGAACTCACCTTAGACCTGCTGATTAACCCTGATGCCTTATCACTTTTACCGACACTGGTCGAACATACGCCGGAGATGCGTATTGTTATCAACCACATTGCTGGTGTACGTATATCAGAAGATCCACCGGATTCAGGGTGGGTTTCTGCTATTAACGAAGTGGCACGCTATCCGAATATCTATTGTAAGGTCTCCGGATTGGCAGAACATACAGGACAAACGCCAGCACCGACGGATGTCGCCTATTACACGCCAACGGTTGATGTCTTATGGGATGCGTTTGGCGAGGATAGGCTCATCTATGGGAGCAACTGGCCTGTCTCGGAACGTTTCGCACCGTATAAAGTCGTGCAACAGATCGTGGACGATTATTTCAGTGCGAAAGGCGATGCGGTTAAAGCGAAGTACTTCTGGCAGAACGCTAAGACAGCGTACCAGTTACCGATTTAGGGTGCTCCGGGAGGCGGCTCTGTGAATTTTTCACCGCGCGCCTCCGCTGCCAACCTTCGCTTATTCCACTCAGCTACCTCCCGGTAAGCCTCAGCTCTGCCTTCAGCTCTGGCCTCCGCGCTGATTTGGGCTTTAAGTTCTCGCTCTCTTTTGAGAGTGTCCCGAATACGTTGAAACATAATGTCAATTGCCTTTGCATTATGCTACCCAGCGAATAAACTCACCTGCAGGTTGCCGTTTCGGTTCCTTAATTTCTTCGGGGTAACCTGTATAGAAGAAACCGATGATATATTCTTCTGATGAATTGATGCCGAGCAGCTGGTATGTCTGTTCTTCCATCGTGATTCTACCGGTGCTCCATTGCATACCGACCCCGGCATCCCATGCGGCGAGTTGGACGTTCTGCATTGCACAACAGGCAGCGGCATAGTCTTCGCGTCGGCGTTGTTCGTCGCCTTCCTGTAGGCACGAAACGGCAATAATCGTCGGTTTGGACATGAACTTCTCGTAAGCGAGTTCACCGATTTTGGCGAGATTTTCGGCATCAACGTGATCGGGTGTATCCTCTATCTTGATTTCTCGGTAGCGGTCTGCGAGGGTAAGTTTTGTCTCCTTACCAATCACAGTAAAACGCCAGGGTTCTGTGACGTGGTGGTTCGGTGCCCATATCCCGAAACTGAAAACCTGTTCGATGACATCGTTTGGGATGGGTTCCGGTTTGAACTTGAAAATTGTACGTCGTGTAAGAATCGCGTCTTTAACATCCATAATGTTGAATCCTCCTTATAGAATTGAATTATACTGTATTGTGCTGTTAATTGCAAAGGATTATGTTTTTTGGTATGTGTCCGTATTTCCCCAGAAGTTTGGGCTGAAAAGATGGAAGGGTGGAAGTTGAAAATTACACAAAAAACTTGACAATCTGTTTTTTTTTCGTTATAATTGTCAAATGAGTACTTGATCCTGAATAGGTACTTTGCCCGAATACGTGCCGTATGGACGGTGTTTTCCTGCGGGGAAAACTAGGGACAGCCAACCGTGACCTCTGCCGCTATGGTATGTTTATGTTGGGGTGCTAGAGCCAGACACTCTAGCTTTTTTTCCTTATAATTGAATAAAAAACTCCGGTGGCAGGTCAGAACGCAGGCTTTGCGTATACGGTTTGTTTTTGTAAATATCCCAACTAAACCCCGCAATTGCGTCGGCTAATCTTATCCACGCGCTCCCTTCATCTTTGGCTCCACGTACCTTCTTATACACCACTCCTGCCTGCTTTAATCGTTTGGCGATCTGTTGTCTTTCTTTCTTATCCAATCCATCAACTATAACTATTAGTCCGTGTGTTTCTGTATTTGTCACGTGTTGTTGAAACACTCGCGCTATTGCATCTACAGTTGCACCAACGTAGTCTCGAGTATCAGTGTAGGTTGAGTAGAAAAGACAATTTTTCAATTCTGGTAGGGTTGCTATGGTTCGGAGGTACCTGGCTTTTTTACGATGGTGCGTTTTCGTCCATTTCGTAGATCTCTTCTCAGTTGTTTTTTCTATCTCCAGTAACATGCACTCACCTTCATCACGCATCTCAATAGTTTTCACAATAACCACAGAAACACTAAAGAAATCACCATGTGTATGCTGTCCAGATTCATCAACATAACAATAAATTCCACTCATGAAGTTTAATTATCCCAACAAAATTTCAAAGGTAGATGGCTGTGCTTCTAAAGTTTTTAATTTCAATTTTGGTAATTCTCATGCCTTACTCTCAACGATACGGATAGATTTGACACTATCCAAAAAGAATAGATTTATCCGGATAGGATGTGTTCTTTCATGAAAGTGCTCAAAGATGTCCCGGAACGCAGACATTTTATCACCTTGAATCTCTTCAAGTTGTGGTAACTGTTCGTCCAACAGCGGCTGGAAGAAGTGTTTGCTGCCTTTGTGCAGTTCATCTGGCAAATACAACTCATAAACCATGCCATCAATAATTCGATTAAAATATCCAACCATCACACGGTCGCGGGCGTATTTTAAATCTCTACTTTTTACCGTGGGTTGTTTCTTGAGATATAGAATATATTCAACGATTTTTTGGATGAGTGCCTTCTGCTCTGGATTCATATCAGGGATCGGAATTTGTGAGACATACCGAGGCACAAATTTTAAAAACGGACCCCGAACCTGCGGAGCCGTCCGCGCGTAAAACCATGAAACTGCTCTGGTATTCAACACACCGAGAAGCCACAGTTCATTCGTGGATAGCAGAGATGCGGGGCTGCCTACATAGTAGCCTTTATCATCAAAAGCAAACGCGGTTTCACTTGCTATATCTGCATAGATACATTTCGGTTGCGTAAACCGCGTCGTATCAGTTAGAGCCGTTTGCAGTTCATACCATTCTTGTTTCCCTGATCTCTTTTCCAGCGCGTTACGGTGTTTTCCCAAGTGTTTCTTGATCGCTGGATATGCATCGATGTCTACGCCCCGGTGTGCAAAGATTAACCACTTGTCCTGCGGCTCTCTCCGCGACTCATCTGTCGGTTTCACTCGCCAACGTTTGATGTCGCGCGCCATAACAAACGGTTTCAAAACATCAGCAGACGACGGGTGTTCCTCAATGAGCGCATCATACGTTTCTCGCTTTACTATACAGGACTTACGCAATTTTGACGATATGACGCTCTGTTAGCGGGTGAACTCTCAAAAGACAGAGACGTTCTTAGTGCACAGGCTAACAGCCTATGCTACAAAAGAGCAACCTGCGTAAGTCCTACTATAAATGCTTCGTTGCACCCTGTCGTGATACCCCGTGGAGATTGCCCGTGGAGATATTCACTCAGTGGCTTGCCAGTGTTTCGGAATTTCTCCAACAGTTCCAACACGGCATAAGATTCTTGTGTTTCGCCATCAGCAGCCAAAACTCTTTGCGTTGTTGTAAAACTGTTGACTGGATATTGCCTCAACATTGCTACGATGTCTTTCGGCAGTTTAACGCTATTTCTCCGTTCAAAAGTTGCAATGTCTCTATATAAGTTGTGGAACGCGACGACGATATCAACACCTTTGTCTTTGGCAGCAGTCAGGTCAACTTTGGCTTTATCCCATTCTTTTAGGTGTAACCGAGCGAGACCGCGATGGCAACAGGACTGAGCATCATCAGGACTTAGTTTTATTGACTTTTCATAGTTTTCAATAGCCTCCTCAAGTTCACCTTTGAGGAGGTAAGCATTGCCGCGGTTGAAATAGGCTCCGGCATGATCTGGATCCAGGTCTATTGCCTCGGTGAAGCTATCAATAGCCTCGTTAAGATCGTACTTTTTGGCGTAAGTAACGCCGCGATTGACATAGGCCTCAACAAAATCTGATTTGAATTTTATCGCCGTATTAAAGTTAACAATAGCCTTGTCAAAATTGCCTTTGTCGTCATAGACATTGCCAAGATTGTTATATGCCTCGGCAAACTCAGGGTTGAGTTCGATTGCTTTGTCAAAATCTTTAATAGCAAGATCCAGTTCGCCCTCTTTTCTATAATCAATGCCGCGATTGTTATAGAAGGCAGCATCATTCCTTCGCGTAGATCTAGGCAACCAGAGGATGCCCTCACCCCATCGTGGTTTCTGTACTATTCCAAGTTCGGTTACCGGATATATCCTTCTTTTCATTTGACTTTCCGGATGTACAGAAAACGGAATAAATGCCACACCATCGCAGCTTGGATGTGAATTTTCGGGGTTTCCCGCTAAGGTTATCTCATAAGAAAAATGATTAGGCAAAAGACCTGTAAAAAAATCTATTCGGCAACCAATATCATTGCCTTGGATAAAAAAATAAAAAACGTGCAGATGCTCCGTGGAATCGTAAACGAGGTCTGCAGTTTCAGTATTTCTACATTGAGCGACAAATTTGTTAGGAGTCCCAGTATAGATAAAATCTCTGATTTCAGCAAATATAGGCTCATGTCCACTAAATTTAGGATAGTGGTACAAAAAGCAATGAAACGCTGTTTTTGCTACTGCCCTAAAAAACTTTGAAATGGATTTTGGATCTGATACGGCTTGAATTGATCGTGTAAACACGTCTGGATTTTGAAATTGCTTTGCTTCTATAACCTCTTTTGCATCTCCCTTAAAGGAGTCGTAAAAATCATTTGCTGCCTCCTGATATCTACCTTCTTTAGGAAAAAGAACATATAAGGCGTACCGAGTATTAGGTGAATCGTTCATGAACATAGATTTAAATTCTGCCACCCTACGAAAAAAACGCTCAGAAGCCTTTGGTGGAAAAACATAGGTATTTCCAAAAAGGCAGTATACATCCTTCTGTTCATCATAGTTTGTAATGAAGTCCTCATCTGAGCCAATAGCACAAAATTTCTCAAGATTTTCCGCAATGATTCCCTCGCCGGTTTGTCCTTCAGTATATTGGGTTAAAATTATCTGAGGCTGCAGAACAACTACCGAATCAACAGAAACATTTGCATTATTATTCTCTACCTTAAATTCATGCAGAATTATATGATCGTCATAAACAGGATTTGGCAAGAACAGCCTCACTGGATTAATTCCGCGTGCTTTTTTATGATAGATAGACGAGTGTAGCGTTTTATCTGCGTACCCCAACCTGTCCTGAATCCGCTCCCATATATACGCTAACGGAGATCTCTTCGACAAAACAGCATCAAGTTCTCCTAATTGGCTATTGCAATCTGTGCACAAGTGTTTGCGAATTACCCACTTGGAGACCCCCTTCTGTCGTAGCGACTCAGGAAAAGCGTGCTCTTCATTTAGATCTTTCACTTCATTGCAGTAAATGCATTTGCCTTTTATCATTATGCTTCCTCTAATGTTTATAAGACGATAGCATCACGCCTAGAGTACCGTTTATATCAATGACTCAAGTTCCGACTTTTTTATAGATATAGCACCCGCACGGGGTGTGAGAAGCGTTTGAAAACCTTAATATGAAAATCCACCTTTGAAAATTATACCGTATTGGGTGGTTGATTTCAAGGCACAGTGTTTTCTACTATTCCCAGGGAACACAGGACCTAAGCAAAGACTCAACGGACATTTGTGAGCCCTCAAAATCATTCCATGATTCTACTGCTGAAACCGTTCTGATGAGGAATAAAATATTTCGGTAATTGACGGGCAATGAATGGTTTCCCTACTCCAAACGGGAAGGTTCGTAGTAGTGCGATTTATCGCACGTTCCAATATTACCGAATTAAACTAAAGTTTGGACAATTTTCAGACATAGCACTCCGCTGGAGTGCAAGAATGTCTACAAACTGTTTCTATAGACATATCACGCCTCTGGCGTGAGGAACAGAAACCTCTAAACCGATCTCCATATAGACGCAAAGTGTTGAAAGGGAGCCTCTGAAAAATCGGTCTCCTTGCTCCAGCGGAGCAACATGTCTATAGTCTATTC
>JAJDXV010000016.1 GCA_022823085.1 Candidatus Poribacteria bacterium | reverse complement strand
CAACCCGCTTTTTTGGGTTCAGGTAGGGGACTGACAATCCCCTATTTTCTTATCTATATTGTATCACATAAACCCTTTATTTACAAGGGTTTATGGCGTTTTTCACAACTTTTTGCAAGTCCAAAACGACTAATCCCGTTTATTTTTAGTTGATTCCTTTTCTATACCCTTATCTACGATGATGAAATAGCAATTTTTGGATAATTCAAAATGCTGTTCAATTTCATTAAGCACGCTTGATGAGGTATATCTATCGTAGTATTCATCTGTTGTTTTACCTTCAAATAGGTATACCTTTGCTGAACCGTCGCTATTTTTTTGAAAATCGAAAGTTTTTCTTCCGAACCCGTGTCGCTGAATTTCATCTGCAAAGAATGTCTGAAGGTCTCTTAATATCGTATCTATTTTCTCGGGTATATCTGCCTGCGGTAGACGGTTAGTGGGCAGAAAGTAAATGGGAACAACAATATTTTGTGGTGTCCCCTGTTTTTTAGGTAGATAGTTTGCTATATTCCAGACACGAATCACACCATCGTTACCACTCGCAGCGACAAACTTACCGTCTGCAGACACATCGACACACTTTACCCAACTGGCATATCCTTCTATAGAAGCAATGCGGTTTCCATTTGCTACGGACCAAATTTCAAGTTCACTGGTACCTCCACTGATAATAGTCTTTCCATCTGGCGTAAACGCCAGATCATAGACATTTCCGGCAGGGATGGTGTTATAGTTTTCCCAATCAGGTGGATAATACAACCTTATATCTTCATCATTATCTGCAATTGCGAGGATAGGATTCTTCGGATCCGGTAAAAACTGCATTGCCTCAATCCATCCAACCTTTCCATCTATCACATTAATATAACTCTTCTTGATGGCTTGATTCCCATTTATCTCCCAGATATTAACGGTGTCAGTTCTTGATTCTACTGTTGCCATGAGTTCGCCATCGGCAGAAAATGTATGTTCTTCTTCAGTGTTTTTTCTTTTCAAATTGATTGCTTCTACAGGTGCTGTTAGGTTACTGACATCCCAAAATAATAAACCTGAAGATGTTAACGCTAAAAGTTTATTATCAGGTGAAAAAACAGCATCACGTGCTACCACGCGTAAAGAGGTAATAAATTGTTCTTTTGCAATATCCCATAATTTTACACTGCCGTCAATATTACCGAAATCACAGATAGCGAGTAGCTTTCCATCTGGTGAAAATGAGACTGAATCACCCCTGAATACGGCTACGGGTGTAACTGGGTTATTGATATCCCACAATTTGATATCGTCTTCAGTATTCTTATTGTAGGTTCTGCTGACGACTAAATAGGGGTTTGTCGGAGAAAATTCAACAGTTTCTGGGGATCCGCCTTGAACGAGTTCAGCGATGATTTCAGGTTTTTCAGGTATTGCTGGCACAGCAGCGAATTTCTGTCGAATTTCATCCGGTATTTCTTCAGTTCTGGGGATGAGGGGTGGCGGACTATCCTTTCTTGATGAAAACTTGTCTATTGATCGTTTCCTGTCTTCCTTTTGCTGTTTAAAATCAACGATTAAGAATATAAAGCCGAATAGGATGACACACCCGACCAATAACAGCGATATGAATACCTTGAATTTCATATTGTTAACCCTCGCTATCCTAACCAAAGTCCCCAATCTTTCACCAAAAAGAGTTCTCTGATGAGTATTATAGCACCTTTCTGCAATATAGACGACTTTTTTCTTGCATATAAAGCGTCCCTAGCACCGCACTCACTTAAAGACACTCGAGACAGAATTTTTTGCGACATTCAAAATTCGATTGATTTTGAAAAACCAATGTGGTATCTTGATTGCAACATTGATACAAAGGAGAGACCCCTTATGCCTAAATTAGATCGTCTGCAACCTATTGAACTCTGTGAGATTTGGGGACGGACGAGGCGGAACACTCGGAGGCAAATGTGAAAGCGTTACTATTGGACGATGCGAATCGGTTGTCCGCGTCTCTATCTGACTACGAAGCAACTCGCCGTAAGATAGATGCTGTGGCGTATAAGACCTTCACGTTGAGTGAGGCGGACTTTAACAACCTCGTTTTCATGGAAGCAAATGCCTCTGTTTGGACTGATAATCAAACGTTGGTAGATACCTTAACGCCTAAAGGACAGTCACGTACCCTTAAAGAAGTCGTGGACAGAATCCTGAAGGCATACCCATATCAGAGCCCAATCAAGGTTTTTAAGCACCTCGCTGATGATGAACCGTGGTTTGATGGGTGTTTTATTATCAGTGCGCGGTTTGATCCGCGCTTGTTGGGGGAATTGTTGATTAGACCGTTGGCTGCCTATGAGAAACCGGTACATTCTCCGAATATCAGATTCTACCTTGAAGATGGCAATCATCGGGCATTGGTATATGCCGTTTTTCTGCGACTGCAAGTAGAAAAGTATCAACCTATCCGGGCGATTTTCAGCCAAGACTGGACGCACATCTACCCGTGGGCGCAGCTGACTTCATAAGTAATAAGGAGATGTTGTACGTTTGAAATAGGAGATATTTCTAATGCGTGATAACAACTTGATAACAAACATCACGAAAATTGATACCGGTTCGTGTCTGACGTAAACGGTTTCCTACAGCAGGTTCGTGTTTGGTCTTGTCAATATTTAAGTGCTGGATTACAGAAGTTTAAAAATACATTGCCAAATATATTAAGTTTCACGAGTTCAACCGCGCTGAATGTCACACGCGCTCAGTTTTGATTTCCTATTACCTGTAATTTGAAATGAGTAAAACACGAGGTTTCCTCAAAACCCAAGTCTCTCCTTTTCGTGATAAATAGAAGTTCAACTTTCCGCAAGTACCCCATTGTAGATTGCGTAACCGATGATATTTTGCATATCTTTATGATAGGCATCTTGCGAATTTTCTTCGCACCGAATTCCAAAAAACGGACCGTCAGGCTCAGAAAACAGATGCCAATCACCTTGAATAGACCTACAGCGTGGACAAGTGTTAACCCAATACTTATTACCTACAGTATTTGAATAACGATATTGGATCGTTTGTGGTACTGGTTTCACCTTAGGTGCGGATTTGTCCCACGCGGAGGTTTTGGGCCAGGCAAATACGATGATTTCGCGTTTACATTTCCAGCATTTACAGAATCCATATCGGTAGTAATGGGCAGGGAGTTCAACCCCTGTTTGTTTGACAATCTGGTTAACTTTGACCTGAAACCGTGTTTTGGCTTGCTTACACGATCTACAAGTAAATGGCAAGAAATGATCTTGAATCGGCTCAAACACAGATGGATTTTCTATAACTTTTTGTCCCTCCAATTCAATAAATGGAACGGAAAGCAACTCCGCTTTATTATCATCTACAGCATGGCTGACTTTGATTTCTATCGCGGCGGCGGGTTTGTTTTCAACTATTAAAGCAACATCTACAACGAAGCCATCAGACATCCTATATTCCAACATCGCGCACTCTACTTTATCGGGTAGAGGTTGATCTTTGGGTTTGCGACAAATCTCACATGTTCTTTTTAGTATGGGAGGATCAATTTGCCCCGCCTTCCAGTCAGAGATAACTTGGAGTATCAGTTGTTTAGCAATTCGATGGATGATTGTTTCCTGATTGCAAGTCTCACTCGCTTTGTGTGCAAAGTGAGGTGCTTTGATTTTGCCTTTTCTGAGAATTACAGTATCCTTGCAAGCCGGACAAAAATAGTGTCTTCCCTTTTCTGCTGTGTGGGGATCGCACAACCGTTTTTCATCATCAAAGGCAAATGGAACCTTTAGTTTTACACTTTTAGACATGACGAAAGCGTTCCTTTACTGATAATCGAATCAAGAACCTACACCATAGTCAATTTACGGATATTTCGCGGTATTTTGTAGTTTCTATAGATGCCGCCCCTACGGGGCTTGGTTTTTTTGGGCCACATGCTGCTATAAACATGCCATCCCTACGGGATTCAAGAGGTTTTTGAAGTTTTCAAGGTTTCTGTAAAATCCGGTGCGGTTAGAAACCGCACCTACCGGCCTGGGGCTGCGACGGTTGTTCTTTCTAAAATTGACTCCTATGGTGAAGGTATTGTTGAATCGACATTTAGTGGTCTTTCAATAAGCACAACGGGTGCCTGACAGCAGTCACAATTTCCGGGCGCGACCGTTCGGATATAACATGTATCGCAATAATAGTAGAGATCGTGGAGAACACCGTCTCGGATAGACAGAAAACGGGTTACCTCCAGCAATTGTGTTTTAGGGAAGACACGCCCCGTAATCACCAAGTTTTTTTTATGCAACTGCTCGTCCACAAAGAGTGCCTCTGCTAACGATGTCCGTAAGAGCGTGTAGTATTCGCCTTCCTCGGTCTTGATGCCGTATAGAGGTTCGTGGGTTTTAAAGAGTTCTACGTTATAGTGCGTGTGCATCTCTTCTGCCAAGCAGACGACGGTGCCTTTAAGTTCAACCGCCTCTGGTTTCGGAGCTTCGGTTGGAGGTGTGGCACCACTCAACAGAAAAACCAGAATAACGAAAAATGGGAATAACCGTAGGAAATTACGCATCATTATTCTCCTTCTTTGCCCAGCGATTTGGACCGGGACCGGGTTGGTGTTCATCACGAACGCGCTTAAATTCTTCAGGTGTCGTAACAACATCATCAGGATGCAGACGACTCCGTGCAAGGAAACCTGCCTCCGGTTGATAGCCGGTCGGTTTCGCCGCGTCCTGATACCGAGAATCAACGCTCCATCTAACTTGATTACTGACATTCGGAATAGAACGATGCGGCGTTAGATTCGTAAGCAGGAGGACGCTGCCAAATTTGACTGGAACGACTACGGGATCGACTTCGGGTAATGCATCATCCGGTATTTCGAGATAGAAACGTTCAGAGTGACGATGTCGGAAAACTCCGTCTCGATGGGCATGCGGGATGACTTCCATACAGCCATTCTCAACGGTCGCATCTATCAGTGGAATCCAAACCGTGAGCTGTAAAACCGAATCGCATTTCGGCTCCATATAGCCAGCGTCTTGGTGCCACGGAACGAGGGTGCGATCGTGTTCGGGGAGTTTCGGACGCACGCGATACGCCGGATGACACATAATCTCCGGTCCGACGAGTGATTCGGCGATGTCGAGAAGTTTCGGGTTGATAAGCAGGTCGAAAAGTGCTGGCCCCGTGTGTGCACCACTGAATACCTTCTGAAATACGATCGGGGATTGCGCCGTAATCTTTGCCAGACGGGTGTCAAAACCTTCCGTCTTGAATTCGGAGTCGATCTCACCTTCTGCATAGAGCTGGGACGCTCCCGTGTCAACAATCTCTTCGAACTCAGCGATCAACGGGTTTAGATCGTCAGGAGAAAGCGCGTCTTCAACCAACAAATAACCGTTTTCGTTAAAATCTTGGATCTGGGAATCGGTCAGTGTCCTCATAATGTTCCTCATATTTGAACAAGTTCAATCAGAATTCCATCAGGATCGGGTGCGCACGCAACACCAGCGGCATCCGGTGCGCTTATGGGTTCAGATAGAAATTCGACACCGTTCTGTTTTAAGTCTTTGACGGTCTGCTGAATATCGTCTACAAAGAAAGTGAGCCAACGGACCCCCGCCGAGAACTCGTCTGTCGGTTTCGGGGGTGGCGATTCGATTTCCATCAGTTTGATGAGCGTGTTGCCTGCCTTGAGACGTACCTGACGAAAACCGGTCGGTGCAAGCCCGACATCGCGCGCAAGGTGATCTGGAATCTCCAAGTCCAACACAATCTCAAAACCCAACTTGTTGTGATAGAAGTCCAGCGATGCTGCAAAGTCGCTGCAGGTAATAGCAATGTCAACAGTAGGGTGTGATAAATTTAGCACGGGGCTTTACCCTCCAGTGAGAACAAAAATTGCTTCTCGAAATTGACCGAGTGGATGTCCGTTATAGGTGATGTCTACCGGTATAACAATTCGTCCTGATGCTGTGTAGGGGTTGGGGGATTTAGTCTGGGAATAGACTAAATCCATTCCTTGTATTACATTCCCAACCCCTACTGGAATCGGAATAGAAAAGCCGAAACCTCCGGCTGCCCTCGGTAGAATAGTTGTCTCTGCAGGCGCGATTTCCATGCCCCATGATGCGGGAAGAATGGGTTGTGCAGTTGCCGTGCGCGGTTCGTCCGAATGGTTCGTTATCTCCACGCGCAATTGCGCTGTTCCACCGGGTGCGACTTCTTGTTCATAAGGATCGCAACGTACCCAGTGTTCATCCATTCCATAGTTGGCGTGGTCCCAAGGAAAAAGTTCGGTATAGCATTTTTCTCGCTCAGCGAGTGTGTCCAACATCCACGCAATCTCGGCATCGTTAAAATCAAACGCTGGATCGACGTGGCAGTTAAAAATATGCGTCGGCTTGAGTTCCTGAATCAGACGTAAGCATTTTTCGTAGCCGACATCCGCACCGAGCAGACTCCGATTGCCGGAGCAGTAATCGTCAATCCCTGCCATCGTGAAGGAGTCCCCCCCAAAGAACATTCGTACGCCGTGTCCCTCGACGAGCAGTCCACCGTGATAATAGGTTTGCCCCGGAAAATGATAGGCAGTCATTGTAAACTCATTCCACTGCCAAGAATCGCCGTCCTGTGTGATACGATCTACCCGAGTGACCGATGGCGAAATACAGGGTAATCGGAAGCCGATCGGGTTTGTGATGACCGCTGCGACAACTGAATCTGCTATCGTTTCGCAAGGGAACGTTTCCTGAAATTCAGGGATAGCATTAACGTGGTCGTCATGGTAGTGCGTTACCCAAAACTGCGTGACTTCCGAAATTTCGCCGTCTACTTGCAATTGTTGAATCTGTTTGATTATATTCGGTGAGCCGCAATCCATGACGAACGCTTCGTTGTTTTCGGAGATAATCAGCCATGTTGTGCCGAAGTGACGTAAGAATTCGGGGGGTGGTTTGCCTTCACGGATCGGCATGTGTCCCGGGTGGCCATCGAATTCCTCGAAAAGCTGCGGAAAGTAGTGCCGAAGTGCAGAGATAGACACATATTTATCGTAGCAGTACGCCAACCGCTCTAAAAGCGTATCAATCGCCTTATCAGGATCGTTCATCACAACGCCGTGTGTGGGAATAAGCGCAGTTGGTGATGCCTGACGGACCTTTTCAAGGCTCTCTTTGAGTTCATCTCGCGCGCCGAGGAACCCGTGATAGTCGGTCGTCTGTTGTCCTTTCTGTAAACTATAGAGTTCCCATATCTTACCTTCATCGTAGATGAGGTCGCCGGTAAAGGCGAAGCGTTTGCTATCAACATCAATGAAATAGGTGACACTCCCATCAGTGTGTCCCGGTGTTTCAAGGACTGTCAGCGATGCTGAACCCCACGCAATCTGTGCGCCGTCGGTATACGTATCTGTCACTGAGATAGCATCAGCAAGCATGAGATTGTGTGGATGGTAGTTGTAGAGGTGCCACCGGTATTTCGGATCGTTCCAAAAGGTTTCGACCTCCGTAAACCATTCCGTCTCTTTCGCTGGTACACCGACGTGGATTTCCGGTGCTATCGGAAAACCTGTTGTGTTGTCGCGATGGTGGTGCGTAAAGAGGATCTGTGCAACGCTCGTGATGCCGAGTTCTGCAAGCGTTGTCTGGAGCGTAACCCCACTCGGATCGATGAGGAGTGCGCGGTCACCATCACGGAGGATGCCAGTATTGACATGCCCGTGATGGACATATAAGTGTTCGCTGAGTTGGGAGAAATAGGTTTGCATTAGGCATCCTCATTTACCAAGAATAGAACAGGACTTACGCACTTTTGGCTATAGGTGGCTCTGTTAGATGAAATTCTTCTGAAAACACAGCGTTCTGGTGTCACAATCTAACAGATTGTGGTACAAAAGAGCGATGTGCGTAAGTCCTATAGAATTTCATACGAACACTGCAGGTGAAACCTGAAACATTTCTGCTAAAGCGTGAATGTGCCTGACTGTCAAATCCTGCTTCCCGTTGAGGATTTCCAAAACAGTGTCGGGTGGACCAAGTTCCGGTAGATCTGTTGGTTCAAGCTGATGTTCTGTCATCAATAACCTAAGCACTTCAACACCACTACATTCAGGAATTGGATGATGTTCCTCCTCGTAAGCATGTATGACTGTCCCCAGCGTATCAAGAAGTTCATAAAGAGGGTGTTGTTCGTTGGTTCCCACTTCATCAATCAACGCGTTTAAAGTCGCAATAGCTTTATTATATTCTTTCTCGTCGCGAATTGAAAAGAGAGGTTGAACGACGCTCCAGTGGGTCTGAATATCTTCTGAAATAACACTCATGTTTTCCATCCTCCCCTTCCTAAAGACTATGCCTCAGCGAACTGCGGCCTGCCGAGCGCATCCGTTCTGCCTTGACGTTTGTAGTGGGGTAGGTGTCCACCGGCATCTGCCAAGATTCGCTCTTGGGCGAGCGCGATCCGTTCTGCGCCTTGATCAGCGATATTGTGCTGGCAGTCGATGTCTGATTCGAGGTCAAAGAGTCGGATACCGTCATTAAAATCGACACTGGAGAAATACCAACTCTTCGCGTCTTTATACCAGACAGAGTTGACATAACGACACGTCAAGTATTCACGCGATTCAAACCCGTCTTTTCCTTCGACGAGCGGGAGCAGACTCTGACCTTGAATCTCACCAGCAGGTTCAACTTGGCTCGCTGCCATAACGGTAGCGGGTACATCCAGCGTATAGACGAATTCATCACACGTCGTGCCAGCATTTGCACCAGACGGGTGGCTAACTATCATAGGAATATCCATTGTGCCCGGGTACATAAAGTTCGCAGGTTTTCCGGTGGCTTTGTCTGGATTCTCTGCGAAATTCGTGCCGTGGTCTGCAAGGAAAATGATGAGTGTATTCTCACGGAGTCCGAGCCGATCAATTGTATCCACTAACCTTCCGAACCATGTATCCACAAGCGTTACCAAGCCAGCGTAGTTGGCTTTAACGCTCGGCAGCCGTTCTTCAAGTTCCTCATCCTTGAGCGAACCGTAGGGCAGGTTAAGACAGATAGGTTCCCGGTCCTCTCGGCTGCCATAGAGGTCGTAGTAGTGGATAGGTGCTTCCCATGTTTCGTGCGGTGTGAACCCGTCAACATAGAGGTAAAACGGTGTGTTTTGGTGGTTGTGCTCAACGAATTCGATTGCGGAGCGGAACAGTCGTGCAGTGGGCCATGTCTCCTCTGGACGTTCCGGTTGAACGTTCACGATATGAGAACGGATCCGTGCTGGATTCCCGCGGTATCGAGAGATTAACGCCGGATCAGCGTGTGCACCACCACGGTATCTGTCTTCGGCTTGACCGCGGACGAACTGCCACTGTCGGAATCCGCGTGTAAAGTTCATCCCTGGAACGAAATAGTGCGGGACATCGGCGAAAAAGCCGGTGTGGTATCCATTTTGGACGAGCGATTCAGCGATTGCGGGTTCATCGGAGGACATCGGCTGCCAACCGGGGGTATAGACGTTGTCCCACGGTACTGGCGTATATGTACTGAACGGATAGGCACGTCTGCCGGTGTGTAGGGTACGACGTGTCGGAATCGTAGGTAGACATTCGGGGTGCGCGTTTGTAAATCTGACGCTCTGTTCGGCAAATCGTGCCAAATTCGGTGTCTGAATCCAATCATTACCGTAGGGGCTAAGATAGGCGGTTCGCAATGTATCTGAAACAACGACGACTATGTTCAAACTCATATTTTTATATTTCCTTGCGGTTCGGTTAGGTGGGTTCTGGTTAATTAGTCCACGCAGCAACGGCGCGTAGCGGTTCTAACAGGTTAACCGTCCCCACTTAAAGCATTTGAACGACACTTGGTGCTACTTTAAAAGAACGGAATAATCGAAAACGAGAACATCTTCAACAAGTGGACGGATGTGTTCACCGGCGACTTGACGGTGGAATGGATGTGGCAAATAGGCATCGCGTGCCGCTTCATCTGTGAACCGGACGATAAAACCGTACGCGTAACCTTGGCTTTTGCCCTCAGGACTGTTGTTCGTGCCGGCGGTTATGGATTCAATGCCGGGGATTTCATCAGCCATTCCTAAAAGTGCATTGGACAAGGTCTCCAGTTGTGCCTCGGTAACGCCTGACTTCAACTTGAGTAGGACGATGTGTTCAACCATTATGACTTCCTTCTTCCATAGCGTAATTTGCTCTGGTAAATTAGAGAAAAGTATTGTATAATCATTAGTATCACACAAATTGTGTTTTTTTTCAAGTTTTCTGTAGCGTTTGAAAAGCAACCACAAAGGCGTATAAACTTGAAAAAACCAATCGCCTTCTTAACCCTGAAAAGGAGATTGCAAAATGAAACGCCTCCTCCTCACAGCTTTCCTTGTAAATGTTATACTCCCTCTCACCAGTTTCGCGCAAGACAATACGAAGGTCGGATTACCTGAAGGTGCGATTGCACGCCTCGGAAAAGGTGGCATTAATCTGATGCGATTTTCACCCGATGGCACCCGCCTCGTGGTAGGAACGGATGTCGGGGCTTGGGTATACGATGTACCCGATGGAAATGAGACTGCGCTGTTTACGGGACATAACGGACAGGTGAACGTGCTCGCCTTCTCACAAGATGGAAAAACCTTCGCAAGCGGTGGGTTTGTCAATCCTGTTATCCAAGTTTGGGACTTAGAAACGAAAAGCAAACGCTCAACCGTTATGCTAACTCGGGAACCGTATTCATTAACTGCGTTGACATTCTATGGCAAGACCCTTATCAGTGTAAATGCACATCGTGAAATTAACTATTGGCATGTTGACACCGGTAGAAAACTGTTGGAGTCAAATATAAATAATCAATATGATACAGTTGCGTTCTCTCAAGATGGCAGCGTGCTAGCCATTGGAGACCGAAATGGAAAAATTTACTTATGGGATACAACGACAAGTAGTCAACAGGCGGTTTTTAAGGGACATGGTGGCGGCAAAGATTCGGAGATTCTGGCATTAGCGTTTTCGCCGGATGGAAAAATTCTTGCAAGTGGGAGTGAGGACAAAACGGTGCGGTTATGGGACACACAGAACCATACCAAACTCGGTACGCTAAGAGGACATACAGGGTGGGTTACCGCTGTCGCCTTCTCCGACGATGGAAATACCGTTGCGAGTGGAGATGCAAGCAAGACCATCAAACTCTGGGATTTAGATACACAACAAGAACGTGCGACCCTTATAGGTCATAAAAATACCATCAACGCTTTAGCCTTCGCACCTGCCGGAACCCCGCTTTATGGGATGTGTCTTGCCAGTGGCAGTGCGGATGGCACCATCCGGTTCTGGAATCCGGTCAGCGGAGAGGAACGCATCACCTTTACAAGCGGACATATAGAATCGGTAAAAGCCGTTGCATTCGCTGAACATGGGACAACGCTCACAACTGCAGCCTTTAACGGCATTGTGGACGTATGGAGTCTACAGACCAGACGTGAGTTGCTCACCTTCACGGACGGTCAGTGTGATGCTGCTGATGTAATTGCACTTTCATCCGATGCCACCTACTTTATGAGAGAAGGGTACAACGGTTTACTCGCGTTCAATCCGGACGGCTTTGGTCACCATGGCAATTTCTCGGGTAGCATTGGCTTTCAAGTGTGGGAGATCGCTACCGAGGATGAAATTCCGGGGCCGTGGCAAGATGTTGGTACGTCAAAAGCCATATTCTCTCCTGTTTACGGTATACTTGCTGTCAGTAATCCTAACGAAATTCAAGGGTGGCACATTAACAGGGGTATTGAACTGTTCCGCTTTAATACGCGAGGGGTGCCGAGGACAGATCCAGCATTTTCACGCGACGGAAAATGGCTTGCCACAACAGACCGTTCCGGTAAAGCACAAGTGTGGAATGTGGAAGCACTCAACGAACCAGCCATAATTTCAACCCAAAACGCTGAGGCAATGGTATTCTTACCCGACAGTGCCACCCTTGCAATCGTAAATAGAACAGGCATTCACCTATGGAGATTTCGCATAGAAGCAGCGGATGAACCAACCTTAATCCCTATAAGTTTGCCCGGATTTAAAAACGTATTGACGTTTTCACCTGATGGTACTATTCTCATAGGAGCTGGGACGCAAGGTTGGAGCAGCCTGATTAAGTTATGGGATGTGGAAACCGGTAGATATTTGGGAACCCTATCCGGGCATACAGAACCTGTAGAAACGCTTGTGTTCTCACATGATGGGAAAACACTTGCCAGTGGTAGTGGGGATGGCACGGTACTTCTCTGGGATTGGGACAAAATCATCGCAGAGAGGGTGCCAGATAACAAATAGTGGAGGGCGCGAACAGGCGGAGATTGGGTTGAAATATTCGCCGGTGTCCGTTATAATTTCAGAAGGAGGTAGCACCCATGGCATTTAGTGATTTCAAGACAATTCCTGAAGTCTTAGAGAAATTCAGAATTACGTACACGGTAAAGGACTTTGTTCAAATTGAGGAGCTCCCAGACACCCCTTCCGAACACTTTCTGCAAGAATTTGAGTTTTGCATGCAAAACATTGACGTTTTCGCATCGGAGGCGGCACGCTGTGAGGCGATTATCTTTCCGATTTTAAAGGAGATATACAAACCTTATGCAGCTGACTATGCCCTCTGGATAAAGAAAGCTATCACTTACGATGAAACGCTCAACGGGACACCAGATTATCTTATCTCGACAAGGTCTGAATTGGGCATTCCCGTTGTCGGAACACCTTTAATAATCCTCGTCGAAGCAAAGAAAAACGATTTTGATCAAGGTTGGGGGCAATGCCTATCGGAGTTGGTAGCCGCCCAAAAAATAAATGAGGACACCGATTTTCCCGTCTACGGCATCGTGAGTGACGGAAAATTATGGGAGTTCGGACAGCTAATTGGCGACAGTTTCACCCGAAACAGAACAAGTGTGACGATGGATAACTTGTCTGTCCTCTTCGGTGCAGTGAACGCTGTCTTTAAAGTGAGTACTGAAGGACAAGCAGAAACCGGCTAATAGATAAGGCATGCGCCACCGGAGCAGACACTTCCAGACTTCTGCGTCACATCGCCAGCGACATTTTCTGCTTCGCCTGCTTCAAATTCGGAGACCAGCGACATCGTTTTCTCTGTCGGTTCCGATAGACTCAATTGGAGTGTATCGCTCTGCGTGAGCGTCACGGTGCATCCTGAGAATACGACAGCAACACAGAAAAAACAGAAAAGTAAAAATAGAGAAATGTGTTTGCGTTGCATAATTATACCTCAACTTGTTGAAGGTCTGCTTGGTCAAGTGTATTTATACCTAAACCGAGACTGCTTGCTGTATTGATATGGTTGGCGAATTTGGATACAGAATCTAACGCCATCTCTTCACGTTTTTGGTTGACCGTCTGGAGTACCAACACATCGAGGATAACGGGGTCAGTGCTGATAAAGAGGCTCCCGTATTGCCATGTGCTTTCAGCGTGATATGTCGGTCCTCTATCGAACGAAGCGAGCAGCCCATCAACGATATTAAGGGTCAACTTATCTTTCAACACCTTATGCTCCAAAATCTCACCGATAGCCGGATTGCAATAGATCGGTTTTCCGTGAAACCGACGTGTGTTATCGACACTCCCGAACGCGAGATTTTTTAAGCATCCGCTCACGCCTGCCATGGCGTGGTGTTTCAAGACGGGAACGTTGATGATTACATCAACCTGCTCGGTGACGATTCGGGAGTACCGCGAACGGGTACTTTCGTTCTCACGGCGTGCAATACTATCCTTCTCGCTCTCATAGTACACTTCATCGTCATACCCGATTCCGTCCGTATCGGAGGCGAAGGTTCGTACATCGCTCTCATCTTGCTTGATTGGATAGCCGGCGTTTAGGAGATGCGCCTCAAACCGGTCCCAGATGACAATCTGTTTCCGAAGCACCCCGGCACCGTATAACCCCTCAACAATTTTATCGACAATGATAGCGTGGGTGCTAAGTTCTGGTCCCGCGAGTGGATTAATTTTTATGCCGACAATGTCATCGGGTAGCACAATATCTCGCCACGCCTCTTTTGCGGAGGAACGTCCTGTCAGTTTCATCATTGCCTGATCCATCAGTTCACTCACAGCATCTTCATTGAGCTGATTGTTCTCCCATACCTGTTTACCGATAGCCTCAACGACCGGTGTAAGTGATGCTGTCTGTGTGGTCTCAGGTTGTAATTGTCCGCTACTTAACTGTGCGAACGCTGGAAGCGTGCTAAGGGCACCCCCGATCCCTCCGACGCTGGTCGCGAGTCGAGTTAAGAACTCCCGTCGATCAAGCGTGTCTCGATGATGTGCCATCTCTTGGCTGTCAGCGATAATGTTTGCTGTAACTGTGTCGTAAGGTTTCATCAAAGTTTATCCAATTCTGTGAGGATTTGCGCTGTCGGCACACGGGCAGCCTTGGTATTCAAAGATTTCCAAGCGATCGTTCCATTCTTGCGAACGATATAGGCGGCAGGACGTGCTATCCGATTGTTGCCAGGATCGACGACGTTGTAAGTGTTGATAACGGCTCTGTCCTTATCGGCAAGTACCGGAAATTTAAGCCCATGATTTTGGACCGTCCGTTTGGTATCGCCTTCGTTATCGGAACTGATAGCGATGAGTTCCGCGCCTGCAGCTTGAATCTTCGCATAGTTCTGTTGCAACTCACCGAGTTGCGTTCTGCAGAACGGTCACCAGCCGCCGCGGTAAAATATAAGGACGACATTTCCATCAGCCGCGTAATCATCAAGGCTGTGCGCTTTGCCGTTGCCATCTGGTAACGCAAAGTCTGGTGCTTGGCTTTCAATACTTAAGCCTTGACCGGGGGGCAGCTGTTCCACTTCCGGCAGTGGCGTGAGTTTGACCGTCAGTTCTAACGTTTCATCTGCCGGTATTGGATCGACTGCCACCTCTTTGGCTTCGTAACCGGCGTGAGCGATCATCAAAGCCATGGATTGCTGCACTGGCAGATTTTCAAAGGTGAAAACACCGGTTGCTGTTGTTAGTGTTTCGTAGATGTTACCTGCATTATCCGTGAGTTGGAGACTGACACCCCCAAGCCCTTCACCTGTTGTTTCGTTCGTTAAGACACCGCGCAGATGTGAAACAGGGGTTTCCACTGCCACAAGCGTCACTTTGTCAAGTGTAACGCGCTGCTCTGGAATAACGGCAACGTTCAGTTCTGTGGTTTGGTATCCTTTCGCCGAAATTTGGACAGTGTAGTCTCCGGGTTCAGCTTCTTTAAGCTGATAACGTCCAATCCCCTGTTTTGTAGAGGAATGGATATTCGCGTTCGTACTTGTTGTTGCCTTCACTCCGTGCATTTCAAATTCAACTTGCGCGAGTATCTGTCCGGCTTTCAACAAACGCACGTAGATAGTTACACCATCGATTAATTCAATGTTACCAGAGAATGAACCTGTTGCGACTGTGTCAGCCGGGAGAGCCTCCACAGTTTCCTCAACCGGATTTTCTGTCCCGCAGCTCAATGTTGTGAACAGTAGGAGTGTAAGCGCGAAGGGGGCCAGTATCTGTCTCATTGTTTTTTCCTCTGATTATTGCTGTTTGATTCTGCCCCACGTTGTTGTAAGTTTGTTCAACGGTTCAACAGGGGTAACAGACGCAATACCGTCGTTCATAATTGATTCCATATCTGCTTCATCTAAGGCGATATTAAAGAGGATTACCTCATCAATGATGCCTTCGGTGTAACGGTCAAAATGCCGTCCGATGTGGAACACGCCTTCACCGGTGCCGTATCCGTCGTCTGTATTGAAATCGATCTCACCTTCTTGTACGCCATCGACCCACAATGTCGCCTTGCCTGTTTCAGCATCCGCTCTACCAGCAATAAAATGCCAAGTATCGTCAGCTATATCCGATGTACTGGCTGCCCTGAAACTGGTACTTGCGCTATCGCGTAGGAAGAAGGTTATCAGATTATCGCCACCGCCGTTCCAGAGGAGGTACCACGGCAGTGCCTGCGATGTATCTTCGTAGTTTTTGCCAGCAAGCGACCCACCGACGACGGTTCCTTTAAAATGGAGTGTAAGCGTGAAGGATGTTCCCGCTGTAAACCCGACAGTGTCTGAGTGTGGGACTTCAACCCAATTATCAGTTCCGTTGAATTCAAGTGCTGTGCCGAACTTTCCGGTTACCCATGTAGCACCGTGAATTGCGCCGTCGTTTCCGTATTGTGACAAGTCGTTAGCGACTGTGCCGCTTCCTTCTTCAAAGAGCCACATTCCGGTAATATTCTCAGGGGCGATGTCTGCCAGACTCGGCATCACGATCAGTAAAAACGCGCCGATAAGACTCGCTGTCCACTTTGTTTTATGAAACAACATTAATTCTCCTTCGTTTTGGATTTATGTAATTTTTCACGAACACTACGCGTTATCAGTTGCCGCTGCCGAGGTTTCAAACTTCGGCAGCGAGTAATTTTGTAAGTTTTACCTATTCACTTGCTGCTTGATTCTGCTCCATGTCGTTGCGAGTTTGTTCGCGGGGTCAACGGCGGCGGCAGTTTCAACACCGTCATCCATGAGTGCATCCATATCCTCTTCACTCAAAGCGACATTGAAGAGGGCGACATCATCGATGATACCTTCAGTATAGCGATCATAGTGGCGTCCGACGTGAAATACGCCGTCACTGGTGCCGTATCCATCTTTTTTGTTGAAATCGACTTCGGCTTCCATTTTGCCATCTACCCATATTGAGGCTTTGCCAGCATCTGCATCTGCGCGTCCAGCAATGAAGTGCCACTTCTCATCGGCAATAGCTGTGGTACCGTGGGCAGGGAAACTGGTGCCGGCACTATCCCGTAAATAGAGACTCACAGTATTTTTGGATCCGTTGTCCCAAAGCAGATACCACGGCGTTGCCTGCGATGTATCCTCGTAGTTTTTGCCGACGAGCGAACCGCCAACCTTGCTGCCTTTGAAATAACAGGTGATCGTGAACGATACACCCGCCTTAAACCCGACAGTATTCGAGTGTGGAACTTCGACCCAATTGCTAACGCCATCGAATTCAAGAGCTTTACCGAACTTGCCATCCACCCACTTGGCACCGTGGATTTCACCGTCGTTCCCATTTCCTGATGCGTCTGTAGCACTACCACCATTTCCTTCGTCGAAGAGCCACATTCCGGTGATATTCGCCGGATCAATTTTGGCGAGACTCGGGAGCGTTATCAGCAAAAAGATGCCCATCAGAGCCACAAAGCTGATGCTTACATTCTTAGATACGTACATACGATGTCTCCTTAAAAAATACAGAACAAAATCGTTCTTAGGTTACCACTTCAATCTTACAACTGTCAAACATCTCTTGCTCTATAGTATACCATCAGTGAGATTGTCATGTCAAATAGAAACGTGGCAGACCCGTGGCAGAAAACACCTTGACATTCTCTGATCTTCTGTGTAACCTGTTCAACATAAGTCTCGCGTAAACATCCGTTCGGTTGAGCACAACATCAAAAAATCTGCTGTTGTGATTTTGTCCTAAAGGCACTTTAATTTTTTTTGTACGCAAAAATCGAGGCAGTGCGTCTGTCCTTAAAATGTTACACTTGTGTAGCATTGGGTATGGATAGGGTATTGCGATAAGCTTAGTCGCTGTAAGGGTTCAGAGGCGATTGTGTTATGGTTTCGTATTTGAAAAAAAGGCGAAAGGTGTAACATTTTCGATTTGCGTTTGCGGCGACGCTGCGTCGTTAAGCAAAAGTGGTTTCGTTTTAACCGCGTCTACGTTTTGTCCTCCTTTGTGTGGGTGAAGGGTTGTTTTTATATTTTTACTTGGTTGGTATAATTCGATTAGTATGTATATGATAACATATATAATGTAGAGATGCCAATTTATTTTTTATTAATCCAACAGGACTTACGCAATTTTGACGACAGCCAGTTTTTTTGGCAGATATTTCTCGGAAAACACAGCGTTCTTGGGGCACAGACTAACAGTCTATGCTACAAAAGAGAAGCATGCGTAAGTCCTAAATCCAAATATAAGTGAACCCAAGATAGAATAAAAATTGGAAAATATATAGTGCCACATCGGGTTAAAGGTTACGAGCTATTAAACTCACCGTGATACACCTGAAGCGTTGGGATAGAAACGCAATCCAAGACGTGATATAGGAAGTAACAGATGGCGCGAAGAAGAAGACAGTCGCAGGAAAAAATGCAAATAGAGGAATGCTCACTGAAAATGCAGGTGCATATCCATCGACTCGGTATATCTTCGGTAGAGGATTACAAGGCGTGGTGCCGCGCCCATAATTTTAGTCAAGGGTTAGATAAAAGTCCGCGCCAACGCCAAGACGAACTCTATGCTGTAACCCGTACGCAAGCCTCCAAAATGATGGCGAAAGAGAAGAGAGACCGCAACCTGAGCGGGCTTCTTCCGAAGATATATAACCAAGAACTGCCGGCAGATGAACTACAGAATGCGGTTACCAGAACCGTCTCGAATGCTTTTGAAGGGAGTATGGCTCCGAAAGTCCTCTTGAAACTTCTCCTGTACCTCGAAGCCAACTCGGACCTGTTAAAGGAGGCGTCCTATATTCAAGGCATTTCCGCACTCGCAAACCATCACGGGAGTTGGGTTCGACCGCTTGCGGGATGGAAAGTCAGAAAACATAACCGTGACCGTCAATTCTCCGAACTCGCGCGGCACCTTCTCGCTGTCTATGAGGTGCCGCTCTTTATGGATAGCGTCTGGTTTAACGGGAACGCGACCCATCAGGACTGGTTTAAACACATCGGTACCGGTCAAAATATCCGAACCGCACGAGATATCCCTATATCGCTCACGAAAAAGATGGCGCACCACTTTCTTAAGGCACCGAAGCATTACACCGTTGAAGAGGCACTCCGTTGGGCACAAGTTTATGCACTCGGTGGCGATAGGTATCTGGTGGACGCGCTCCGGCAGACACGTCTGACCCGAACTTTTAACGACGACGATTTCTGGCTGAATGTGATCCGTTTCTTTATTGCGAATCCGATGTTGGATGTCAGTCATGTGCAACCGATTGTTGACTACATCTGGCACCAGAGATATGAGAACCGTCGCGTTTTCGTTGAGAGAGGCGTTGTGAGAGAAATGGGACCGGCGCAACCTAATTTCAGTATGAGAGGGCGGACACCTGAGACGCTGCTTCGCCAAGTTGAGGTGTGGCATAACCAACTCGGTAAAGTCTCGAAAAGTCGGGAACTTGAGTGGATGTGTTCGGAGATCGGTGAATTCCATTTCTTGGAAGGGAGTGAGCAGTTGCACAACATGAGATTTTGGTCTATTCGAGAACTCCTCAGCAGCGACGAACTCATCGACGAAGGACGAGCACTGCAGCACTGTGTACAGACTTATGCGAGATCCTGTCATGCCGGACGGTCATCGATTTGGAGTATGGAGATTGAGGACGAGAATGGACGACGCAAGATTTTGACGATTGAAGTCGCGCTGCGCGAAAGAGTTATCCATCAGGTTCGGGGCAAACGAAATAGGCTCCCGACCCCAAGAGAGAAGGAACTCTTACGAAGATGGGCAGATCAAGAAGGGTTGCAACTCGCTGGATACATATAGCGAATAGTTATCAGTACGGCGACTGCGTTGCCTTTCAGTTGTCAGTTGTCAGTTAAAAGAATTGATTAACCAGAACGCCTCGACCACCTCTTGAACCCTGTACGGGGGCATATCTATAATAGTGCCTACAAAATGCTGGCAAAGACCTCTAAATTGACACCTATGGTGTGGTTTCCTAACCGAACCGGATTCGCAAAAAAGGCGAAAAACTCCATATTTCCTTAAAACTGAACGGTTCTGGTTGATATACGAAAAAAATTGATTTTTGAGGCAAGTGATGGTACACTATCTATAGCAGCTCCAAGTTGAAGGCGACTGCGAACAGCTTAATACCTCAGAATCGTAAGGACAATACACGAATGCTTGGATCGAACCCAACAACCGAAGCCCTTGATACCCTCCGCGGGAAACTTCGCGATATGTTTCATTTTTCACACAATGACCTCGATTTCGGTATCTTCCGTATTCTCAAAATCAAGCGTGATGAAGTCAATCAATTCATTGACGAAAAGTTGCCCAGCATAGTAGACGAAGCACTTGCTGAAGTTACCGACTCACTTTACAATAGTCAACTTGCTGAAGTAAAAAAATATGTTGAGAAGGAAGGCGGAGCAACGGAGCAGGGCTATCTTAACGATGTATCTGGTAATCTTCAACTCCTCATTGATTTTCTCGAATATAAACAGCAAGACGAACTCATCCCTCCACTCCAAACCAATCCAGAGGATCTTAAATCCAAACTCGCCTTCCGCGTTTATAACCACATCCACGGTTTTTTTGAAGGCTACTACCGAGATGGTGACTTCGGCTATAACGACAGAAGTACTGCACAGTATAAGGTAGACTATCCAGACGAAGCAGATTACGATGGAACAGATACCCTTTTCCACTGGAAATGTCGCGACAGTTACTACGTCAAAACAGCAACGGGCTTTAATAGCGTTACCTTTGAAGTTGAAGGTAAACGGATTGAATACCGATTAGAAGGAAAAGCGAGTTCCGGCACCGCACAGAATAGTAACCGCGACGACTTTAAACACTATCGTTTTGATAGAATTGAACCGCCCAAATCTGATGATCCTGAGCCAACATGGCGCGTTATCCTTCATTTGGCAGAGACTTCAACACCGAAAGTTGAGATATACCGTCAAATGAACGCACAGATTTTTAGTGAAACTGACAATGTAGACCTTTATCTCCACGAAAATCCCAAGAAAGGTGAGGAATTGGGTAAACCGATTTTTAAGGAACTCACCAACACCTATGACAAGGTAAACGATGGAAGATTACAGGGTATCAAAGCGTTGTACGTCAACTTAGAAAGCTATGCTGATAAGTTAGCAAGCCATCCTGACTTCAATGACCTTGGGAAAAACAAGACAGAGCGACAAGCAGCACTCGAAAAACGTCCAAGGGTTGTACGATTCCATACCTTTGACAAAAACCTGAACATCTTCTTCGTCGGCATGGATTCCGACTATTTTATTCACAAGGATTTGGATAGATTCCTGAAAACCGAGCAACGCCGTTATATTCAAAACACCATCCTCAGCGATTTAGACACGCTTTTGAACCCCAGTCCTGAAAACCCAGCGTTTGCCATTGCGACAGCATTTCGCAATGTTACTAACGAAATCATTGCCCTGCTCGTTGCCGTTGAAACTTTCCAAAAGCAGCTATTTCTAATGAAGAAAAAGGTAGTCTCTACTGATTATCTTATCTCTGTAGGTAAAATCTCGGAGGCAACAAAAGACGACTCCGAGCAACGCGAGGCATTGGTCAGACAGATTCTGGAAAACGATGCACAACTCAACGATTGGCGGGACACCTTCAATATTGACGTTACAGATCAATTACCATTGATTGAAGGGTTATATCCGACTCTACCGTTGGACACGCGATATTTTGATGATGCCTTTGTTGACAAACTCCTTTCACTATTTGACGATTTAGAATCGCAAATTGATGGTGTGCTTCTGAACAGTGAAAACTTTCAAGCGATGGATCTACTGATGGAAAAATACCGAGGATCCATAAGATGTGTCCACATTGATCCTCCCTATAATACCAATACAAGTGGTTTTCTCTACAAAAATGACTATCAGCATTCCAGTTGGCTAACGATGATGGAAAATCGGTTGTCCCTTGCTGAGCAGTTAATGGCACCGGATAGCTGCATCCTTTGCCATATTGACGAGCACGAATATGAAAATCTGTTCAAGGTGTTTAATACCTTGCAGATGAAGAATCAGGGGACCGTTGTATGGGATAAAAGGAATCCGGTTAGCGGTGCCAACCGAATCGCTACCCAGCATGAATACGTGGTCTGTCGTTCTAAGGGGAATATAAAACTTCAATATTACAGTCACAATCGAGAAGCAATTCTCAAGAAAGTGTCTGTACTGGTAAAAAAGCATGGAGGTCCTACTCCAAAGTGTTGTAAGGAATTTAAAGATTGGCTTAAGGAAAATCCTGAATTCAGTAAAGGAGACAAGGCCTTCTCGAAAATAGATGAGGACGGATTAGTTTTTCAAACTATTCATATGGGTGCTCCAGAACTCCGGACCGATCCGAAGTACTTCGAGCCTTTAATTCATCCAATCACTCAAAAACCTTGTCCGATTCCGAAAAACGGGTGGGGAAATTCACCTGAGTTTATGCAAGGGCTGTTAGCAAGGAATCTCATTGATTGGGGACCCAATGAAAAAACTCAACCACGACAAAAAAACTATCTTAAAGACTATATTATTGTTGAATTATCATCGCTCATATCCTCGGGTGAAAAGGGCAAACCGCAAATAGAGGCTTTGGGATTAAACTTTCCTTTCTGTCACCCTGTTGGCTTATATGAGAATCTCGTCTGGGCAGTTACACCAGAGGGCAAGGGAATTACACTTGATTTCTTTGCCGGTAGCGGCACAACAGGACATGCCATCCTCAACCTCAACAAAACCGACAAAGGTAACCGTAGATTTATCCTCGTTGAGATGGGTGATTATTTTCAAAGTGCTTTGAAAGAGCGGATTCGTCGCGTCATGTTCTCACAGAATTGGAAAGCTGGTAAACCAGACGCAAATAAGAAAATTGATGGCACTGTCGGCATCGTTAAGTATCAAAGACTGGAACAGTATGAAGATGTTCTCAACAACATCACATTTACCCCCCCCCCCCCCACTTTTTAAATGATAAGTATTTTGATGCTTTGGATAATATTCCTGTTAAATACCTCTACCGTCCCGAAGAACAGCAGATTCGATTGCTGCTGGATATGCGTTCCCCATTTTCTAATCGTATCGCTTACGGCAAGGATAGCAGAAAAGACAATGTAGATGTCTTGGAAACCTACTGCTATCTCAAGGGCTTATCTATTCAGCGGCGGCTACGCTTTGATTTCGGTGAACGAATCTACCGAGTCGTCCGGAGCGGCACGCGGGCAGTCGTATTCCGCAATGTAACAGAGGATATGGACGATACACCGCAGTTGTTAGAAATTCTTGAAGATGAAAGATTAGCCGGTGTCACGCAGTTAGATGTTAACTATGATGCAAATCAGAGTGAGTTACTTGAAGGTGATGGTCTGCGGCATGTCCATCTTATCACGACATCAGATTTTGATTCAGGTTCGGTGTGGGATACTGTTGAGGCATAACAGAAGGAGTGAAACCCATGAAACCAAAAGAGCGGGCTGTCCAAAGTTTTCACGAAAATCAAAAAATTCTCTTTGCCATCAATACTTTGTCGATTCATACTAAATTGGAAATGGCAGGACATTCCGATACGAATAGAACAAAAGAGATACCTGAGGCGAAAGAAGTACTGCGTTTGTTTTTGACGGAACTTGAGCCCCAGGTGCAACGCGCCGAAGAAGCAGAAACAAAGCCTTTATTGGGAGTCGATGCACGCCGCCGACAGTTGGTCAAAAATTTTGTCGCTGCGAGACGTAACCGAATTCGTTCATCTTTCCTTCGCGGTAAACTTTCAGATGCCGCACAACTTCTCTATTCTGACAACACAGCAGACAACGAAGATATTCTGCTCGTTTTGGAAGAACTCCGAATGCTCCTTGAAGAACATATCGCTGGCGATACGGCAGTGCTATTGGGAGGAATTTAATTGCAAGACCTCCTGAAATAAAACAATATTGCTTTGTGCGTCGCATCGCGCGGGGGCTTTGGGAGTCATCGGTGCATGGCACGACTATCTAAAAAAGCACATGGATTGGGCGTTACGTGGCACTCTATGAACGCGAAAACCGCAAGGACAACGGACGCAGCACTGCAGAAACCGATAATAGTACACAAGTTCATTTGGGCAGGATTATCAGTGTAATGCCCCTTGCGTTACATTCTGCCATTGCCTCTGATAAAGTATACATGAATTTACGAACAATCTCATTCAACTTCTTAAAAAAGGAGAAAACCTATGAGAAATGTTTCTGAAAATATGAACAAGTATGGCGAAAAAATGACAGGAAAATTTAGCCATAATCCCAGTAAAGATGGAATAGTTATTTCAGTGATAAGCCCTTTTGATGAGGAAATTCACATGGACTGCGACAATGATATTTACCAAGAGTATCGCAATACCTATTCGCTATTAGAACCTCAAGCAGATCATCCTGATAACGAACGATATGATAGGCTATTTTACTATAATACACAAGAAAAACTCTACTATAGGGCCAGGGCCATTCAATTGTACGTTTTTTCATTTTATGAGGTTAACTGCGAGTTTAGGTTGAGCTGCGAAATATTGGAGTGCGTCCGTGATTTTTGTGTGTCCCGTGAATCGTAAAACAGGGGTGTGTAAAGTTTTTGGCAGCATATCGATTTTTTTCAAAACGGACAGGTTTGTGGACATAGCACTCCGCTGGAGTGCAAGAGGGACGCTCTCCTTTCTATAGACATATTGCTCCGCTGGAGCAAAGAGTCTTTTGGAGAGGTTGGGGTCTCCTCACGCCAGAGGCGTGATATGTCTATAGTGGTCGATGTCAGTGATAAATGCACTCCAGCGGAGTGCCATGTCTTAGATCGCTCCGATAGGGTAACGCTGTTAGCATATTTACACACCCTAACAACAACCAAATCTTTGTCCAGTATTTGATTTAATTCTCTGATTTTGGTATCATAGTTGCTGGTATTTGATTATGAATTCGCACAGTTTCAGCGAAGGATATTTTCTTTATAAACATACTGAAGAAATACCCAAGCAAATAAACCGGACGGCTTAAGAAAACAAATGGCACTTTATCACGATTACGAAACAAAAATCCTAACCGAAAACGGGATTGACATCCAAAATGACGGGACAAAGCGGGATATTGAGTTATACGACCCGGAACAGACGTTACAACTGCCTGTTGAACCGTTAGAACGGATTCAGGATTTCCTATACGATTACAATCGTCTGACAGGACAGACTTTTAAACTTCGTTATTATCAGGTATTAGCATTGCTTTTCACCGAATGCTTTTTTGCCGACCAGCAATCGGATGGATACGATCAAAATAGCAGACAAGAGACACAACGGATGTTGGCATATTGGATGGCAACCGGCAGCGGCAAAACGCTCGTCATGCACTTAAATATCCTCCAGTATCTGCACCATTTCTGCCAAAAAGACAATGCCCGGCTTCAAATCTTCCTAACAACGCCCTTGGCAAATCTTATCAAACAGCATGAACGCGAGTTAGAGCCTTACATTCGTCAACTCAATGAAATCTATCATAACCGGATTGAACTCATAATTGACACAACCCAAGGGCTTTTGCAGAAGGAGGATGACTATTTTCACTTGCCAGATGATAGTGAGATGTGTCGTCTCATTTTGGTGGACGAAGCACACATCGGCTTGACAAGCCAGTAATCTGGTAAATTCAGAGAACTCCGGCGAAACCGTCTTAATGTGGGAAACTCCTTCCTATTTGAATATTCTGCTACATTCCATAACCTCGCTACAGAATTGCAGCCCGAATATGATAAAGCAACCATCTATCGATACGATTATGCTCGCTTCTATAGCGACGGATACGGCAAAGATCACTTCTTCAAACCGATAGCAGAAGATGCGGTAGTTGACGAATCCGAGGAAAAAATTAAAGATAATCTGGACGAGTGCCTCCGAATCATGGAAGAAAAGTTACAGATCTTCAATAGCGTCCAAAAGGACGAGCAATATGACAATGATCTGACTGTACATCGTCCTTTGATGGCATTTATGGGGCACACTGTCGAAAACCCGAAGGACGAAGGCAAAAGGGATGAAGTTTCTGACATCCAAAAAGTTCTCAATTATCTTGCAGTACTGAGCGAGGCGGAACGCCAAAAATTCAGATCCATTTTTGGGGGTGACATTATCGGACCCCTGACCGTTGCACGCAAACCGGACAATAATAGCGAACTACTCTTGTCTTACGGAGAAGGCGAAAAGTGGGGGATGATTAACGTCGGAGATGCTACGAGTTTTTACAGTAGCATAGAAAACAATAGCATTGTAACGCGTGTTGACGAAATTGAAGATCCAAATCTTCGCTTTGAAAACCTTGATAACGAAACAAGTCCGATAAATGTGTTGATTGGAAGTCGTAAATTCGCAGAGGGATGGAACTCTTATCGCCTCTCTGTAATTGATCTGATTAACTTGGGAAGTGCTAAAGGTAACCTGATTATACAGATTTTTGGGCGCGGTGTTCGGTTGCAAGGAAAGGGTGGAGATGGAAAACGGCGGTATATTGACCATAAGTCGGACTATCATTTTCCTTATCAAGATGTGGAATCTAATATCCGGTGCCTGGAGACTTTAACCGTCTACAGTTTGAAGCAAAGTTATCTTAAGCGGTTTCTTGATGAAGTTCATGCAGGAGGTGTCTCGCTTCAGCACGTCTTTAAGATTCAAGTAGATCCGATGCTTTTTAGAATAGATAGTAGCACGTCAGTTGACTTTGAGGAATATCGCCGCAAATTACCCATTTTTAAGCAGGACAAGACGATAGGGAGTGGTATAAAGCGCGTAACGTTCAACGGTGATGAAATACATTATACCTATTTTGATAGTGGCACTGAAGAGTCGAGAGTTATGAATAACTGGCGGCCCCTGGCGTTAGATTACCGAACAGATAAAGGGAAAGATGCGCCAAACGTCTATGAAGATCTACGAAAAAATAATGAAAAGTATTCTTGTTATTTGAATCGGGCGAAACTTGCTACCGTTATTCATCGTGAGGCGGAGAAAAACCAGCTGCAACTCTATACGAAAGGAAATTATGCACCTACTATCAGTGATTTCCTATCACTCATCAAGGACATTCGTTATCAGGAACAGGGTCAAGATCCAATCGCTTGGACGGATCGACTCAACCGCCAGATTGTCATTGATGTCGCTCGCAATCTTCGGAACCGTATAAACGCTCATATCAATCGTGCAAACTATGTTTATGAACCGTTGAAGCGGGAAAATTTTATTTACGAGTACACGGTGACAAAAGAATTTCCGACACAAGATGAATTGGACACCTTTTTGGAGCAGGTTAAAAACGCAGAATCAGATGCTTTTCAAGAGAACCCACAGGCTCAAATCAAAAACGAACTGCAATTATCCTTGCCTCGAGGGCATCGGCATATTTACCGACCGCTTATGCTTCCGGCGGAAAAGGTAAAAGATGAACATCGCGATATTAAAGTATCGCCTGATAGATTAAACGTAGGTGAAAAGAAATTTGTTGAAAATCTGACTGAATACATCCAATTAAATTACCAGCGGAGTGACAGATACGAATTCTATCTGATGCGGAACGCGCAGAAGATCGGTATCTATTTGGAAAGTGACGCAGGGAGTTATTATCCCGACTTTGTGTTATGGGTGCTTGATACCAAACGAGATATAACACACATTATCTTCATTGATCCGAAGGGTGAGCGCGAGATCATTGGCGGAACAAAGGGCAATTATAAGAGCAATCCGAAAGTTAAACTCGCTCAAAAGTCTGAGGACGAGACGCTTGCAACACTCGAAAATCGGTTAGAGGTTGAACAGGGTCGAAAATTTTGTCTCAATTCGTTTCTATTGTTAAGGGATAGCTCTGAGTTAGGTCGCGGAGAAACCGTTGCGTTTGTTGAAGATAATATGTTACCATATAACATTCTCCGTTTGGACTGGCACGAAAGAACAGAAGATGGCTCAACCAGTCGGCTTTTGGGAGATCAAAAATCATATTTGGATTTGATGTTTGAGAAAGTTGGAATTCAGCAGTAAGGAATTTCATTCAAAAGGAGGCGACACAATGGAAGACCCAACGACTATCCAAGAAATTGTACAACGATTAGATAAACTCACGCCCTGGCAACAAAAACAGATTTTGAATTCTGTCCTATCTTTTTTAGGCGAACCCATAAGAGGCACACCCGGAAAGGAACTGCTTAAATTTATAGGTTTGTTCCCGCCTGAAGACCTTGAGGAAATAAAAAAAGCAATTGAGGAAGACTGTGGACACGTCGATGCTTCAGAATGGTAACTACCTTTTGGACACCAACATCATTATCCGGCTGTTTACTGGGGATTCGGCGATCCAAAAGAAAATGTTAAATGGCGATAACCTATTCTTGCCTTCGCCCGCAATTGGTGAGCTCTACTACGGTGCACAAAAATCTGGCAAAGTTGCGGAGAATCTTCACAGAACCAACACATTCGTAGAAAATCATATTTTGCTCTCTTGTGATCTGGAAACGGCACAGTGGTATGGTATTATCAAGAACCAGCTGCGGAGGAAAGGTCGTCCTATCCCTAACAATGATATTTGGATTGCAGCACTTGCCATGCAACACGATTTGATCCTCGTCACGCGCGATTCACATTTTGATGAAGTTGAATCGCTACAGACAGAACGTTGGTAGACACTACACCAACAACAGATACGGGTCTTGAATATAGTTAGAGACCGTCTGTAGGAACTGTGCTGCAGGCGCGCCGTCTACCACACGATGGTCAAACGTTAGACTCAACGTCAGCATACTCCGGATAGCAATCTCGTCTTTATGAACGACCGGCTTCTTCAGAATCCGACCCACCCCAAGAATAGCGCTCTCCGGCGGATTGATGATCGGCGTGAACGTATCAATCCCGAAATTTCCGAGATTCGTAATCGTAAAAGTCCCACCTTGAAGTTCACTGGGTGTCAGCTGATTACTCCGTGCGCGTTCAGCAAAATCTTTTACCTGTCCTGAAATCTCCGATAATCGCTCTTTGTCGGCATTCCGAACCACTGGCACAACGAGTCCGTCTTCCAGTGCAACCGCAACCCCGATGTTAATTTCTGGTAATAGATGGATCCCTTCATCCGTGAGCGTTGCATTAAGTCTCGGATGTTCGCTTAAAGCGTTTGCCACGACTTTCACGAGCAGATCGGTGTAGGTGAGGCTGACCTCTCTTGCTTGTAGTTTCTCATTGAGCATCCCACGCAATTCAACGAGTGCTGTTGCGTCCACCTCGGTATGGAGCGTGACGCTGGCGTTCGTCTGAAGGCTCAAAGTCATTCGTTCTGCGATAATTCCGCGGATACCGTCCATCGCGATGACTTCCGCAGTCTGTTGAATCGCTGGTGTTTCCACAGTAGGCACTTCAGGTATTGTGCTGGCGACTTGTAACACATCGTCTCGGACGATTCTACTGTCGGGTCCAGAACCTGCAATTGAAGTGAGATCGACACCGTGCTCTTTCGCCAGCCGTCTTGCGAGCGGAGATGCCTTAAGGCGCGTCGTTTCAGCTGAAGGTGCTGGTTCCCTTAAGTCGATATACCGTTGGACATCGCTTTCAAGGATGCGTCCACCGGGTCCGGAGGGTTTAACTTCGGTCAGGTTGATAGCGAGTTTCTCCGCGAGTTGACGCGCTGCTGGGGAGGCTTTCGGTGCGTCCCCGGTAGGTGATGGTGTCGGTTTCGGTTGTTCGGGTTTCGCTTGTACGGGTTGTTCTGGTGCGGTGTCGGCTTCAATGCGCGCAACCTCTTCACCGGGGGCACCGATAACAGCGAGTATAGCGTTGACAGGGACATTGGTGCCTTCTTCAGCAAGGATCTGGGCAATAATGCCGTCGGTAGGGGCTTCTTGTTCATGAACGACCTTATCGGTCTCAATCTCGAGCAAAGGTTGTCCCTCGGTGACGGTATCGCCTTCTTTAACGAGCCATTTCCCGATTTTGCCTTTGGTCATCGTCTGGTCCATCTGAAGCATTTTTAATTCTACTGCCATATTTTTAATTTTCCTTTTTCAGTAAGACGATCATGACTGTGTTTCAATCAATTCAATCAGCAGCTCAACATTCGCATCTTTTTCCAAGATGAGCGCGAATTTGTGGTATTCTTCGCCTTTGAAAATTGCCTGAACAAAAGGACTGAAGGCGATCAGGAATTGACTCCCCAAAAAGTTTAGGGGCTTGCAGGTCTCCAAGGCGATAATTGCTGGTGCGGTGAGACCTCGCCGGACGATCCACATCGCGGCTTTTTCAAGTAGCGCGCGCTGCTCCGATTCTGGAATGTCCTCAAGGACAGTCGGTATTTTGTTGTTCAGTTCGTCGTTTGGATTGAGCATAGTTTGCACCTGTCCAACACGCATCGCTTACGCACGTGAGTTTGCCTTAGAGGTCCAAGTCGCTGAGATAGTCAGCAATTTGTTTCGGTTGTCCGTCAATAGTGGTCTCCATTGCGGCGATGACGAGTACAAAACTTTTGATGTTGTCCTCAATACGTGTATCCGAAGGTTCGCCGCCATCAAGCCAATTCAGGAATTCATCGAAGAGATGCGTATGTGCGTGATAGGGGATCGGTGGTGCCTCGTAGACCTCTGTTTCGCCGCCGACGCGATGGATCGTCATCTGGTTTCCGCCTGCGATCTCAACGGCACCTTGCTCAAATTCTGCTCGGTAGTGTTCAGAATTCCAACAATTAATAATGCCTGCGGAGGAACTGTTCCCTTCATAAGAGGTATGAACGCCGTTATCCATACGCATCATATAGAGACCACTGGAATAGTGCTGGAAACTCGACCATTCCGGGTTCCATCCGAATCCGATCAAGGTTTCACAATCGCCGCCGGAGAGGAACCGGAGCATATCTAAATGATGAACGGAGCCTTCAAAGAGGAGTGCGAAATCCATATCGTGTCGCCACGCTTTTCCCCAAGAGAGATAGCGACGATAATCGCAGGCGTATCTGCCTACGATATGTTGGAGTCGTCCCAATCTACCTTCATCGCGTATACGGATGAGTTCCTGTTTATTGTTCGCGTAACGATAGTTCTGGATAATGGCGCACGGTAGTCCGGTTTTCTGTGCGGTGTGCACCATCGCTTTTGCTGCGTCCAAGGTATCCGCGATCGGTTTTTCACAGATAACAGGCATCCCGTTTTCCATAGCAGCGATTGCGGCGGGGCTGTGGAATTGGGGTGGGACAGCGATCCCACAAAAGTCTGCTTTGATGGATGCACACGCCTCGTTAAAGTCCGTGAAGCGTTGTGAGGTGCTGAGTCCTAACGCCTCGCCTTGTGCTGCGAGAACGTCTGTGTTTACGTCCGCCAGACCGATAATCTCAATCCGGTCGCTGAAATTAGTCGTGAAGTTGTGGATCCAGCCGCCAGCCATACCACTGCCGCCAATCATCAAACATGTTCGTTTCATATAGTTGTCAGTTATCAGTTGTCAGTTATCAGTGTAGTTTTCGTTAACCGCCAAACCGACTGATAAATCTCAACCGCCTCCTCATTTTAAAGTTCTATATTTGTTTCACAGTGAGAGTATCAGTGCCTCTTGTAACTGTTTTTGCTGCGAAACATGACCATTGATAACCAATTAAAGCATGCGTTTGCCGCGTTCAACATAATCGTTCTTGCCGCGTCGGACGCGTTCGAGTTCAGCTTCTGTAACTTCACGAAGCACTTTTGCGGGGACTCCCACTGCAAGGCTTCTTGGTGGGATCTCCTGTCCCTCACGAATAAGGGCACCAGCGGCGACAATCGCCTGTTCACCGATGACGGAACCTGTTAAGAGGATCGCGCCCATACCGATCAGGGCTTCGTTGCCGATTGTGCAGCTATGGAGAATCGCACCGTGTCCGATTGTGACATCATCTCCGATAAGGCAGGGGATATCTTTGTCCATGTGTATAACCGATCCGTCCTGTATGTTCGTGCGGCACCCGATGCGGATCGGTTCTAAATCGCCGCGGAGGACACTGTTAAACCAGATGTTTGATTCTTCACCAATGGTTACATCGCCAATGATCATTGCACCCGGTGCGACGAAGACAGAGGCGTGTATGTTCGGTGTTATACCCTCATATTCTATCAACATTTTTCCTTCTTTCTGAGCAGTTATAAACTTCTTTGGAGGCGGGGTTGCAAACCCCACCTGCAGTGTTATTATGTCGGGTTCCTGTACTATTGTGCGACTAACAACTTGCGAAGGTTGCTTATGCCCCATCTATAGGACACTATGAACACAATAGCGAGGACGAGCATTAACCCCGTAAAGAGAACAAGATTTTCTGTGTGCCACGCGATCACTGGCACAATGATGAGTCCAACATTAACAATGAATATTACCGTAAAGGTCATAACCCGAAAAAGCGGTTTAGGTTGTTGTGTTAATTCCGCCATCCAGGGCAGCGTTCCAATCGCTGTATTCAATGCACATCCTGCTGGCAGTGTTATTACAGGTGTCAGCAGCACCGACATCCAATTGTGCCTTGGGATTGGCAGTAGATAAACAGCGACCACCGACCAGAATTCAGCGTAGACCAACGCGCAGAGGAGTGCGGTTAGGAATTTTCCTGTGAATACCAATCGCTGTGTGACAGGGGCAGATTTCAGCATCCACCATGTTTTTGCTTCATCCCGAAAACCGTTACAACTAATACCGAAAGTAATAAAAACGCTGTAAAGTACAATCTGTACGGTAAGACTCTCGGCAGCGTTCACACCACCGCCTTGTATAAGCAAAACACCGATGTGAACTGCGAGAAAAAGCGTAAGCATTAGTACCGCGATTAGCCGTCCACTATGCCTGACGTAGATCAGAAAATCTTTTAACATCATGGCTTTTATCGGCCCCCGTCCGAGTGCCACAGCAATACCTTTTAGCCACGATGCTTTGGAACGACCGTTGTGCCGTATAGGTCTACGTTTGGCTTTCAACAGGCGGATATTTTCCCAACTCCGCTGATAAATCAGTTGCGCGACGAGTGTTGCCATCGCCACAGACACAGCACTTCCGCCGATACCTGCGAGTACCCATCCCCATCGGTCTTGTATTGTAGATTCAGTTGTCCAGATCAATAGGAGTTGCCCGATCCATTCGTGTGGGTACCATTTAGCGGCTGCATCTGTCGTTTCTGGCGTTGCCCAATTAAGCAAAAACTGTTTCACCGGTATCGCATCAAACGATGTAAACAGTGTTAGTGGCAAAAGGAAACCCACCGTCACGCTGACTGCCGTACCGATCACCTTGAGTGTTGCAATGAGTCCTGCCGATACGAAGAAGCGCGCAATGAACATCATACTGATGGTAACATAACTCGCGATGACGATGAGAAGACACATGCACGTCGGAACTAACCCTACGTAAAAATGCCACGGCAATTCAAAGATTAACCCGAACATCACCCACGGCGGTCCCAGAAAACAGAAGATGCTCAGAAAGCGCGTGATCGTAAGGTGGACGAACTTATATCCGAAAATCGTCACTGGAGGCATCGGTGTCGCGTGTAAGAGGGCGGTGTCCGGTGCCTCATATAAAATTTTTAGTGAACCTTCCATCAACTCCTTGGCGACGACAATGATACCAAATGCTACGAATCCGTTAATTACGCCTAATAGAAGCGTAGGTGCTGCTTCGGTAAGACGTAAATGAGTAAAAAGGGAGTTGCCTAACACCGACAAAGCGATAATGAGAACGAGATAGGCGATTCCCTTTAAAACGCCTTTCCGCCATGTCTCTCCGCTGTATTTAAGGTTATTCACCCATCCTTGATAATCGGCTTTTAATAGAACCGTAATATTTTTTAACATGAGAATGGCTTCGGCTTTCGCCTATCAGCAAGAACCGTTCGCAGCGAGCTGCTGAGTTTTAGGCATCCGCCGTTAGATCAAGGAAAATATCCTCCAACGTTTCGGTCTGCTGCGGGTTATCATCTGTGGGGTCTGCATGGCTTTCACGCTTTCTCTGCTGTAGCTCCGCGAGCGTTCCGACAGCGATAAGTCGTCCCTTACTAATAATACCGACGCGGTCGCATATCCGTTCGGCGATTTCGAGGATATGCGTTGTCATGAAGACCGTGCATCCCTGCTCACAACGTTCACGCAAGATTTCTCGGACGGTACGCGCACTTCTCGGATCCAAGCCGCTGGTGGGTTCATCAAGGAAGAGTATCTTCGGGTGATGCACGAGGAGTGAGATAAGCAGAATCTTTTTCTGCATACCGTAGGAATATCCTTTAATCTGATCATCCGCGGCATCGTTAAGTTCAAGGAGTCCAAGTAGGATATCCATCTCATTTTCGGCTTGTTTCGGTGGCACCTCATATAGATCGGCAATCATACGTACAAATTGCCTACCGGTCAACGCTTCATAGAGCTGCGGCGTATCCGGCATCAGTCCAAGAATAGCCTTTGCTTGGAGGCTCTGTTTCTGAATGTCATATCCGGCGAGCGTTGCTGTGCCAGATGTTGGACGGAGTAAGCCCGTAAGCATATTGATGGTTGTCGTCTTTCCTGCGCCATTGGGTCCGAGAAACCCAAATATCTCACCCGCATCTACGTCCAACGTGAGCGCATCAACGGCACATAACTTACCAAAGTATTTTGTCAACTCCGAGAGTTTAATCATTTCGACGACTGCCTAAGATGTCATTTTTGAGGTCTGTGAGTGCTTGATCCAAATCGGTCTTTTCTCCTGTCGTTTCCGTTTCGGTTGTTGTGGGGTGACGCTTTTGCTCCCAAAGGTCGGCTTCAGCTTCTGTCGCTTTCAACTTTTGTTCTGCTTGTTCAAAGGCTTTAGACACGTCGTTGTCTATTTCATCAAACAGTAATTTATAGAGTTTTGCGCGCGTTTCGGTCTGTTTCTGACGATAGCAGAGCGTCTCAGCACGTTTCACTGCATCTCGGAACCGGCGATAAAAATCGTGGAGTGCAGTTTTGAGACGGTCAACAACTGCCTCTTGGACATTAATCTGGCGTTTATAGTCGGCTGCGCGTGATAGATGTTGTTGCTGACGTTGGCGTGCATCATGCGCGCGGTCAAGGTCCTCTACTTGCGAAGCAGCATCTGCTTTTTCAGCCCATATTTCGGCGGAATCCATAGCCTCTTGATAGGCGCGTTTAAGCCGTTGTTCTTCTGCGATTGCTGTAGCGACGAGATCTTTTGCCTCGGCGAGCCGCGCTTTCATGTTGACGACGGTTTTATCGAGTGCTGATTCGGTATCGTCTACTGTTTCTATAAATCGGGTTATGCCGTCTCGAATCTGTTCTGAAATTTCTTTAAATCCTTTCACCGTCTATTCCTCCGTTGTCTATTTGACGAACCGTTCTATCAAAAATCAGTGAACGTTTTATCTTATCTATTAGAAACATCTGTTCTGAAAAAAGAGAGTCTAAAAAGGAGTTCGTTCTTATGTGAAATCCAGAATTAAGTATCTCTATTCTATTTTGTGTGTCTGAAGTGCGGTGTAATCGGCATTAACGAGTTCAATACCGTGAAGTTTTAACCTATCCATAATAATCTTGATTGCAGGAATATTGTCATCAATCAAAATAGAAGAACGATTGTGACTTGCTGCTGCCGCTCCAAGCGTACCACTACCAGCAAAAAAATCTAAAAGAATATCGCCTGGTGCCGAATGTACTTTAACGATGCGATTCAGAATACCAAGTGGCTTCTGGGTCGGATAACCGGTTTTTTCGCTACCATTGGTGCTGACGATGGTATGCCACCAAACATCGGTTGGAGTCTTGCCTCGTGCTGCCTTCTCTTTTCCAACTAAACCTGGGGCCATATAGGGAATCCTATCCATCTCATCAAAATTAAAGGTGTAATGCTTCGGTGTTTTAGCGTACCATAAAATATTATCGTGCTTTGCGGGCCACCGCGATTTGGCGCGTCCGCCGTAATCGTAAGCCCAGATAATCTCGTTCATAAACGATTCTCGTCCGAAGATCTCATCAAGCATCACCTTACAATAATGCACCTCCCGATAATCAATATGGAGGAAAAAACTACCGTGTGGATGCAGCACCCGGTACGCCTCCTCAAAACGAGGACGTAAAAACTTTAAGTAAGCATCTGAACTCTCAAACTTATCGGTGTAGTGTGTGGTTTTAACTTTGTGGGTTCGGTATGTCCTCCCTTGAAAACCGATCCGGTCACCTTGAGCATCCAATTCTACCTCAATCTCTGTGCGTTTCTGAAGTTTTCCGGTATTAAACGGTGGATCAATGTAAATCAGATTGACGCTCTCATCCTCAATATACTGCTGAAGGACTGAGAGGTTATCGCCATAGTAAAGTTGATGGTTAGAAGTTTGATTATCTTCTTTAACCTCAATGGACAATTGCACCGTTTGATACCTTCCTTTCCTTTAATTTACTTTGCGAAATTATAGCACAAGTTAGCGTTATTTATCAAGCATCTATCGAAATTTTTGCCTTCATAAGATTTTCCTTGACTCCACACAGTTTTTCGTGTAAAATTTTAAAGTGAATCGCAAAACGTATTAAAACAGGGAGCCGTTATGGAAGTTTTACTCGGATTAGATATCGGCGATATAAGAATCGGTGTTGCACTCAGCGATGAACTCGGTGTTGCAGCCCATCCGCTATGTACGCTCACTCGAAAAAATAGGAAAGTTGACCTGATTGCTATCTCAGACCTTGTCTCTATCCATAAAGTGGAACGCGTTGTTATCGGGTTACCCATTTCACTGGATGGTTCCATCGGTCCACAAGCGGAAAAGATTCAGAATTTCGCAAAACGTTTGGCGCACGTCATTGATATCCCGATCGAGTTTCAGGACGAACGTTTTACAACTGCTGAGGCAGAAGACCTTTTAAGGGAGCTTAACAAAGACACAAAAGAGCAGAAAGAGTTAATTGATGAGGTTGCAGCGGTTATTATTCTTACTGACTATCTGAATCAGAACAAGGAGTAGTTCCTAAATAGTTCTTTCGTAAGCCCTATTACAATTAGCAGGACTTACGCAATTTTGACGATATGGTGCTTTGTTAGCGGGTGAACTCTGAAAAGACAGAGACGTTCTTAGTGCACAGGCTAACAGCCTATGCTACAAAAGAGCAACCTGCGTAAGTCCTAAATTAGTTTTCCAGCAATAACCGTCATTAAAGCGTATGAGGTCAAAACAAAAAAGACGAGTCATTAAAATAGGTCTCTTGGCATTCTGTGGTATTGGCGTGCTTTGCCTCATTGCCTTATCGGTTGCGGTGTTTTTAGTGTTACCGCCGACTTCTTCAAAAGAGGAAGTCAATTTCGAGGTGCCGGTTGGAAGCAGTTCGCAGACAATTGCGAAGCGGCTTGTCGCGCAAAACTTGATTCGGAGCGAATATGCCTTCCGTCTGATTGTTAAACACAGAGGCAGTGGTAAACGCTTGCGTGCGGGAACTTATACGTTGCAACGGAACATGACGTTGTGGCACATCGTTGACGAATTTGAAAAGGGGCAGGTTAATTTAGTTCGTTGGACAGTTCCGGAGGGTTTAACAGTATCCAAGATCGCTGACCTTTGGGAAACGACAGGTTACGGTACGGTTGAGGCATTTCGGGAGGCGACCGCATCGGAGTGCCTATTGGAGCAGTTTGGGCTTCAAGACACATCTGTAGAGGGGTACCTGTTCCCAAATACGTACAAGTTTGCGAAAGGGACAACGGCTGAGCAGGTCGTTGAGATGATGCTCAAAGCGTTTAAAGAGCGTTGGACTGAAACGTTTGACGAGGCGGCGCGAAATTTAGGTCTGACCCAGCACGAGGTTGTGACGCTTGCGTCCGTGATTGAGAAAGAGGCACAAGTTAAATCGGAACGTCCTCGGATCGCGAGTGTTTTTCATAATCGACTTAAAAAGAGGTGGCGGCTCCAGGCGGATCCAACCGTGCTATACGCTTTGGGGAATCCAAAACGGCTTCTGACGAAAACGGATTTACGCGTGGATTCACCGTATAATACATACAGACATCGGGGACTGCCACCGGGTCCCATTGCCAGTCCTGGTATTGATTCAATCAAAGCGGCCCTGCGTCCCGAAAAAACAGACTATTTTTATTTCGTGGCGGTAGGTGAGGGAAAACACCATTTTTCGAGGACGCTTTCAGAACATAATAGAATGATACGAAAAATTCGGCGTTCCTCAAAATAGCAGTTGACTTTTACGAAAGAGATGCCTCTGGCGCGAACCTCTCTTTTCTTGTAATGATTTTTTTGATAACTGATTAATCCGAAATTAATACAAAAAACGCCTCTGAAACGTAGTGGAAGAGGTTGAAGAGAGGGACATTGAAATAGTAACCCACTCTGATTAACCGCAAGGAAAATTAAAAAAACGAATGGCAAAGGCAGATTCACAGCAAACAATTCGAGACGAGATAACAATGACTGGAACTGGGTTAATGTTAGGACAACCTGTGACATTAACCTTGAAACCGGCACCTGAAGATTCGGGGATCGTCTTTCGACGTGTAGATATAGATGGCGTGCCCGAAGTGAAAGTCTCCCCAGAGAGCTGGGCGGACATTTTACCACGATGTACCAGTTTACGTAGTGGCGACACAACGGTTAGTAGCGTTGAACATATCCTTTCCGCTTTAGGCGGTCTCGGTGTCGATAACGCCATAGTGGAATTAGATGCGCCAGAACCGCCTGGACTTGACGGGAGTGCGCTACCTTATGTCGAAAATATTCAAACGGTAGGTCTTGTTTCGCAAGACGCGCCGCGACACGTGATTGAGGTAACGGAACCGTTTTCACTCGCATCAGGCGACAGGCAGCTTGTTTTATTGCCGGCTGATGTTTTAGAGGTGACGTTCGTTTACGCGCACCCACAAACGACACCGCAAATAGTGACGTTTGAGATAACACCGGAATTGTATGCCAGCGACATCGCGCCAGCGAGGAGTTTCTGTTTCGAGAATGAGATCGAAGCCCTGAAGGCGCTCGGTATCGGGAAAGGCGCGAATTACGATAATGTGCTTGTTATTGATGCAGCGGGTGAACCGAGTACACCGCTCCGATTTGATGATGAATTTGCGCGACACAAAATCTTGGATTTGATTGGTGATCTCTATTTGGCTGGCCATCTACCGAAGGCGCGTGTGATCGCGATGCGGACGGGACATACGTTCCACGCCGAGTTTGTGCAAGCACTCGCTGAAGCGGGACACCTCGAACGTGCATCTGTCCAAGAACCTATTGAGGTCATGGACATCTACGAAGTGTTACCGCACCGACATCCGATGTGCATGGTAGATAGAGTCATTGAATATGAGAGTAAAAAGCGAGCAGTTGGTATCAAGAATGTGACCTACAACGAACCCATTTTTGAGGGCCATTTTCCGACGCGTCCAGTCATGCCGGGCGTGCTACAGATTGAAGCGTTAGCACAACTTGCCGCTTGGCTTGTCCTTCGGGATATTGGTAAAGAGGGAGAACTCGGTTATTTTCGCTCTATAAGTAAGGCGACTTTCCGACGCGCCGTCATCCCTGGGGATCAACTTCGATTGGAAATAGAGGTTGCACAACTGCGGAGTAGACTTGCACGTATTGAAGGCCGTGTTTATGTTGGAAACGAACTCGCCACAGAAGCGGAATTGTCAATCGTATTGGCATCTGTCTAAGTGACGGTGTGCTACCACGATACATTACTGGCGGGATTTTCAGGATTAGAGAGAGGCATCTATGTTAGAAACGAACATTCATCCGACGGCTATTATCTCTCCAAAGGCGACACTGGAAAAGGGTGTCCAGGTCGGGCCTTATAGTCTTATTGCCGAAGACGTTCATATTGGTCGAGGCACTGTGATAGGTCCGCATGTTCAAATCGAGAAATGGACAATCATCGGTGAAGAATGCAAGATTTTCTTCGGTGCAACCATTGGTAACGAATCTAAAGACTTGAAGTACGGTGGCTGGCGGAGTTATGTTAAGATCGGTAATCGCAATATATTACGAGAGTACGTTTCTATCTCAAGATCAACATTTGAAGAGGGTTCAACGATCGTAGGTGACAACAACCTGCTGATGAATTGGGTCAATATTGCACATGATAGCATAGTGGGTAACAGAACAATCATGGCAAATTTTGTGTCGCTTGCGGGACATGTTGTGATTGAAGATGATGTCCGACTGGGTGCGCATGCTGCGCTTCATCAATATGTACGCGTCGGCAAAATGGCGATGGCTGGCGGTTTCTCAAAGATTGTCCAAGATATTCCACCGTTTGCGTTGTCGGCGGGTCAACCGGCGCGTGTCCGAGACCTTAATCGCATTGGTATCCGAACATCGCGGATCAATCCTCTGTCGCAGTTGACCCCTGAAGTGCTTTCAGTGCTAAAGAAGGCGTTCCGAATTTTGTTCCGTTCAGGTTTACCGCTCAAACACGCTGTCGCGAGAGTCAGGGCAGAACTCGAAATGACCGCTGAAGTCGAATATCTCCTCGAATTCATTGCGACTTCTAAACGTGGTATTGGATTCAGCCAACCCAATCGTATCCAGAGTGGTTAATATTTCTTTTGGGATTCGGTGTCCAAAGATTCGCTGCCCTATAAACGATATTTGGAGCGAAAGCGGTGGAAAAATTAGGGATTATTGCTGGAGCGGGTGAGTTGCCAGTATTGTTGGCACGTGCCGCTATCGCCCATAATCGCGAACCGGTTGTCATCGAGATTACGAAGTCTGATACCGGACGTTTTGCTGACATCGCGCACGAAGTCCATACATACAGTGTTGGACAGATTCAAAAGATTGCTCGGACGCTTCTCGACTCTGGTGTAGAAGAAGTCGTGATTATCGGTAAAGTCGAGAAAGGTATTCTACTTCGTCCCTTCCAAATTGATACGACGACCCTTAAAATTTTGGTTCAGAACCGCCGTGAAAAACCTGCCACAATTGTCAATGCAGCCCTCAACTACCTCGAATCCACTGGTCTCACTATCCTCCCGCAAGATCGGTATCTCCAGGACCTGCTTCCGTATCCGGGTGTTTTAACAAAGCGGCAACCGACCGAAAGTCAATGGCGAGACATTGAACTCGGTATCGCGACTGCGCGCCAGATCGCGAATATGGATATTGGACAGACTGTCGTTGTTAAAAATCAGATTGTCCTTGCTGTTGAAGCGATTGAGGGAACAGATGCGACGATTAAGAGAGGTGGTAACCTTGGAAGGAAGGGAAGCGTTGTTGCGAAAGCCGCCGCTGCGAATCACGATTTTCGGGTTGATGTCCCGACTGTAGGACAACAGACGCTATCGGCGTTGCATCAAGTTAAAGCGGGTGTGTTGGCAGTAGAAGCCCGTCGTACCTTCGTTATGAATCCAGAAATACTTATCCAGCAGGCAGATCAATGGAAGATCGCTGTCGTCGCTGTCGAGTAATATTCCACATTTTCACGTTTAAAGAGAAAAACGGAGGCAATGCAATAGCAGCCTCCGCTATCTCAAAAACGTTTTCCAAACTACGCTGCGTCTATTGCAGCTGTGATCTGCTCTGTTGTTGGAAACTGCCGAGTTTCTAATTTCGAGTAGAGCAGTGTACCGTTTAATGAGACTTCAAAAGCCCCGCCACTGCCCGGAATGAGATCAACATTCGCAACTTCTGCACCATACTTCTCTTTTAAGGCATCTGCCAAACTGGCTGCCCGTGGTTGATAGTTTCAAGAGGTGCAATATTCAATTCTCACTTCCATGGTTTTATTCCTCCTCATACAAATTGTCGGTGAATTTGACTATTGACTACAAAATTTTACCATTAATACTGTGTAATTGCAAGTTTTTTCGCGCCGTTATGAAAAATATGTGGACATCGCAAAGGATTGGCATGAATCTTGCTACAATATATTTAGTATGATACACGTTTTAGACGCAAAGGGACATCGAAACAGGGTTTTAGAACGATTACGGATGTAGAGTTCGTAGACAGGTGTTTAAATTATGAACAATGCTATCCAATTTCTGAACAAATTTGTTTTTTTATCTATCTGCCTTCATCTGATAGGTGTGGGAATAGCATCGTTGGCTATTGTTGGAACACCGGACAAATACGGCGATGCGATCGTCGCGGAGTTTGTCTCGGTCCAAGCCCCTAAAGCTCGGAAACAAATAGCCAGAACACCACGTCAAATTGCGCTGCTTGAGCCGACGCAACCAGAAAAACTCCGTCTACAACCTTCGCGTGTGCAGACCCTGATGGAAGTCACCCACGTTCCACAAAACGAGCTGCAATTCATTGTTGATACGCTCGCTGTCTCTACGACGCATCAGCCAGTGTTGGCGGGAACCGGTATAACAGATAAACAGACGCTTCAATCCGATTTGCCGCTTCGCCTGAGAAATGGCACTTCACAACCGGTTCATTTTACACCGAGCCAGATGCCACGTCCTGAGTGGACATCCACACCGCCTGTTATTGCGAGCGCGCAAGCTGCGGAACTTCCGCCGATTCCTTCACTTTTCGACGAACCGATTGAAAATGCTCGGTTTTCTCGCAGAATTGATCCGATATATCCGGAGTCTGCTCGTCTTGTTCACAAACAGGGGATTGTTGTGCTTGAAGCGACAATAGGTGTGGACGGCATAGCGAGAAATATCGAAGTCATCAAAGTTGTTGAAGTGAGTGGTTTGGGGTGTGCGGAAGCGGCGATTGCGGCACTTAAAGCGTCCCAGTTCGTTCCAGCGAAACAGGGTAAAGTTTTTGTCAGCCAACGCCTCCGTATCCCGTATCGTTTTCAATTCAAATCCGAGTAATTCCGTATCCCTTCTCTCCCACGTGTTGTGTCCCTGTCCTTCTTTCCAGTGCCGAGGTAAAAGGCTTGCACTATCACGGCATTCCGCATATAATTTCCTTTATTGAACATATATAGGACTTACGTATTTTTTATCAGATTCTGCATAATACGTACGTCAGGCGGGGTTGCAAACCCCGCCTGCAAAAGGTGTAAGTTCTAATATAGGCATAGCGTCTTAGAAACCATTTCTCAACGGAATAAGGAGCGAATAATATGGATGTTCGACTTGATAACAAAGTGGCTGTAATCACTGGTGGTTCAACAGGGATTGGTGCAGCAACGGCGATCGAATACGCTAAAGCGGGTGCGAAAGTTGTCTTCGGTGATATTAATGAAGCAGATGCGCAGAAAACGCTCAATGCGATTGCTGAAAATGGTGGTGTCGCCAAGTTTCTACGCACAGATGTCACTATCGAATCCGAAGTCGCAGCTTTGATGGAGACGGCTAACACCGAGTTTGGTGGTATTGATGTCTTGGTAACTGCAGCGGGTGTGCTGCTGGGGCCGAGCGTCCGTATTGACGATTTTGAAGCGGTGACCTTTGATACGGTGATTGATGTAAATCTGAAAGGCACTTTTTTTGCACTAAAATACGCTGTTCCGATAATGCAAAGCGGCGGCGGTGGTGTGATTCTGTGTATTGCCTCGGGAGCCGGGGTTCGTGGTGGAAGTTCCTCGGTCGCTTATGCTTCGAGCAAGGGTGGGGTCAATGGACTCGTCATGACAGTGGAGAACCAGGTTTCATCGATGAATATCCGTATGCATACGATCTGTCCGGGCGGGCTTGCTACGCCACTTAAACTCGGTCAGATTGCGGAATCGGCGAAGCGTGGTGGTCAAGATCCGGATGCTGCTGTTGCGAATGCCCGTAATTCGCTCGGTGATCCAGCAGGGGTGGCACGGGTCCTGACGTTCCTCGTTTCTGATGCCGGTTCATACATGCGCGGTCAGATCTTTACAAGGTAATATTTTAACTATTGGGTTTTGCTCCGATTCTTCCGTTGTCAGAATCGGGTTTTAGGTGAATTTGAACGCCATCGTTATTACTAAGATGAAAAGATATAATCGAAGTTGAGCCATAGACTCTTTGAATAGCGGTAGAAGATAACGGGGAAGATAGCGGAAAAGAGGGTCCACGTGCCCAGGTTTACAAGAAAAGGGATCGCGGTGAAGGTTTGAAGCAAGAAATACCCGGGAAAAGCGATGAGGACGGTTGCACCATAGTTGAGGTACATGGCACCGATGAAATAGCCTGACTCGCGTTCGAACTTCAAGTTGCATGTCGAACAATGCTTAAACATCGTAAAAGTCGTTTGAAACAGTGCGCCTTCATTGCATCGCGGGCACTTCAGTCGGAAGCCGCGTCGCAGAATTTTACTGAGATCTCCAAACGTTAATTTCATCAGTTTAATAGGTGTTGTTATCCCAAAAGACTTTGAAGGTGCGGAGGAGTATTTTGAAGTCGTTCCAGAACGATAAGTTTTCGATGTACTCCAGGTCGACAGGGATACCTTCTCGGATTGTTCCGCGCCTACGAGGACTGAGCTGCCAGAGTCCGGTCATTCCGGGCCGAACGAGGTGGCGTTGATTTTCCCAGGATTCATAATCCTTTGCGAGGAACGGCATCTCGGGTCTCGGGCCTACGAGACTCATTTCGCCCTTCAGGACATTGAAGAGTTGCGGCAATTCATCTAAACTTGTTTTACGGAGCCATTTTCCGATGGACGTGATACGTCTGTCTTCTGTCGAATCGGGTTTTTCAGAATAGGTTGGCGTATCGACATGAAGGCTGCGGAATTTGTGTATAACAAACAGTTCGTTGTTTAATCCGACGCGCTTATGAGAGAAAAAGACAGAACCGCGCGAGGTCAGTTTAATAAGTACGGCAATCAGTGCCATCAGCGGGGCAAAAATAAGGATAAGGAAAAATGCAGCGACAGTATCAAAGAGATGTTTGCCACGCTTTGCGTAGAAAGAGGAGAGTCGTTCCACGAGAGTTCCTGTTTTCGGTGTTTTTAGTGAAGTTTGCAAGTCAAAACTTGTCGTTAAACTTTCATCGCGCTGCGCGCCTGTCTCATTTACATCTTTTCCTATCTGGTTTATGCTTCTTGATAGGAATGGCATGGTTAATTCCTCTAATCGCACTCCAATTTTAGACGTAAGTTTACACAGTATTTACAACTGTAACGTCATTAGTTCTATTGGAGTTTCTCAAAAACATCAAGATATTGCTGTGCGATGATATCCCAATTGAATCGGTTTCGGATTTGTTCTGGCGCGCGTCGCCGGAAATCTTCAACCATCTCCACATTTTGTTCCAACATCATTATCTTTTCTGTAAGCGATGCGACATTTTTATCGAAAAGTACGCCATAACGTCCACTCTCTAAAACCTCATCGTTGAACGGCGTATTCAATGCAAGAATGCAATTAGAAAACCCTAACGCTTTCAGGATCGAGGGATTGATGCCGCCGAATTGATGTCCGTGGACATAGGCGAAACAGTGATGGTGAAGTTCTTTAATATGTTCAGAATTGTCGATATGTCCGAGAAATTTGACTTTCTCGTTGGCGATATTTTTTAATTTTGCCAAAAATTCGTTTTCGAGTTTATTCCCTTTGTAGTCAGCACCGCCAGCGATAGCGAGTTGTTTCTGACTGTTTGATGCGACGAACGCCTCTAAAATGAGGTCTGCATTGTTATCAGGGACAAGTCTGCTGGCGATAAGATAATAATTCCGGGATTCGAGCCCATAATTCTCCAAGATTTCTGGATGTTCTGAAGGTTCGATATTGGCACCGTAAGCGATATAGGTTGTTTCTGCGCCCAGTTCCTCAAGGTATAACCGTTTCATTTCGGAAGCATCGGTAATGACAATCGGGAATGCTGCCGTTGCCATCCTTGCTGCCCATTTGAAGTAGGCTGCGCCGATTCCTTTCCATTTCGGTCGTAACCACTCCATTCCATCAACATTGATAACGGCGGTTTTACCTGCGATGCGGAAGAACCATCCGAACGGGCCGTTGCCAGCGTTCCACGTCAGAATGACATCGGATGCGGTAACTGAAGCGTGTAATGTTGCGAGAAAACTGTGACTGAGGGTGCTAAAGAACTTATGTTCTATGCTCGGTAAGTAAACGAGCTTGATGCCTTTCCATTCTGTCGGTTTCTCTTTAAACAGTGCTTTTCGGCAATAAACGATGACTTCATGTCCAGCGTCAACCCACCGTGGGGCGAGTTCCCCCATGATCGTTTCCAATCCACTATAAGTGGCGGGAAGCCCGCGTATACCCAGTACCCGAATTCTCATTTTCGTCGTTTTCCTTGCGGTTCGGAGAGGTGAATCTGTGAATTCATGTTCTATTCCGTATATCCGCTTTCCACTTCGTTTCAAGCTATGCGCTCTGGTTAAAACCGGACGGGCACGACAGAAAACTTTTTTAGAGAACGCTCTGGTCGGCCTGAAGATAAATTAGAAAGATCAAATTGTGCTATTAAAACACAGCTCGTTTCTGTTTTAGACTGGGTTCTACATATATATTATACCCGTTTTAGCCGTAAAAGTCCAATTTGTTTTGCGCGCCCGGTATCGAGAAGTGCTGCTTTGTAATCTTTGATGAGTAGAGAGCCCTAAATCTTCATTTTTTATGATTAGGACTTACGCATTTTTGGATGTAAACTGTTCTGTGAGATGAAAGTTTTCTTAAAACACAGCGTTCCTGTGACACAATCTAACAGATTTGCGGCGTACTCGCCCAGATGCGAAGTGCATCGTGGTACAAAAGAGCATCCTGCGTAAGTCCTAATGGCTTTTTTTACCATGGAATTCGGGAGAGGAACTTGGCTTCGATTTCATTTGCGTTTTCGTGTACATCTGGACGGTTTCCTAAGTTTTGTCGCCATACACGCGCCCACTCCACATAGATTGAATAACGTCCTATAACGACCCAGTTCGCTGCGACCAAAAGACGATGCTCGCTTTGCGTGATCCCAGATAGGGGTGTCCATACGTCATCTTTTGGTGCGTCAGGCGGGTGTTCCTTATCAATATTGCCTGTCCCATGACGTTCTAATTCATATCCGAAAACTGTCTCAAGTTTGTCTGTCCACCGACGCCGTAGTTCTAACCAGAGGTTATCTGCATCAGAGCCGATCTTATGCCCGATAGGTGTGGTAAAATGTTTATAAACGTTTACAGGGTTTATGTGTGTATATGCGTATTGATTGATAAAGGCGTACTCGGCGTGGAAGTCGGTATCTTTAATCCCGAATGGATCTGTCAGGTATATCCCACCTAAGATTCCGAACTTGGTATCCCAATGCTTGAAACTCACAGCGGGATTTCCGTCGTCGACCATGAGTTCACCATAAATTTCGAAGTTGTCTATGGGCCGAAGGCGCATATCAACGCTCATCATAACGTTGTCGCCACTGCCGGAGACGCGTCCATCAGCCCGGGAAATTGGTTGTTCGTTAATCAGATAGATATTGACAGGATTGAGGTACCCCGGTTCAAAACGGTTGCCGTAGACGACGACTTCGGAAAGCCCAAAGCCGAATCTGTTCCAGAAATACCCCTCCGCCCTATGTCCGGAAATATACTTCTCGTTGATGTCCTGGGACATATCTTCTAATATGCCGGTGAATGCAGTGAAGGTAATGGATTCGTAGGTGGCTTGTAATTTGATCATGTCCATGGCGAGCGGATTCTTAGAGATGAGTAGACTATCATGATAGCCGGGTCCCCACTGGAGTGTCTCTTGTCCGAGTTGCAGCTCAAACCATGGTAAATCAAATTTCATATAACCGTTAATGGCTGTCCGATTTTTGAGGTCTCCCTCCAACTGTCTAATTTTCGTCTCATCAGGAAAGAGATCTTCAAAAATCTCACCGTATACGAATCTGTGTGCTACATCGGTTGTAAAAGCGAACGTTTCTCCGACTTGTCCATAAGCGTGTGGATAGATGGTGGTAACAAACATGTTCCCTTCGACGGGTTGCTCATCCGACAGATTATCGACGAGGTGAGTGATCGCCTGTTGTGAGACTCTCATATCAAAAGAGAGGCGATAGTTTTCGCTTGCCGTTGTCATCACGTGCAATCGCCCGTCCGACGGGTTTTCAGGTGTGGTTCCACTGCCGTTCTTTACAGCGGTTTTCGGAACCGCGCGGGCTTCTCGGTAGAATGTTAACAAGGCGTTTAACCGTGCTTGATCAATAACACTCAAGTCGATTTCGCCGTTTTGCTGTTTCCGATGTGCTTCGAGTAGATAGGATACGACCTGCTTTCGGGTGAGCGGTAACGAACCGCGCCGTATGCCGGGTATCACTCGCCTATTAAGTAAACGATGAATAAAGCGATAGGTTTCACGATTAAAGTCGGAAAGGTTCGGATTAAGTGGCACATTGATGAGTGAATCGGCATTTGCCAACGGACAAATGAGGACCAATATTGTCAGGCAAAAAATTAATAGATTCCGTAAAACGCTCATATTTTATTTTTTTTCCTATTTGAGAATTACCATTTGGCGTGTGGATTTGAGTTGTCCCGCCTGAAATGTGTAGAAATAAATTCCGCTTGCCACGGGTTCACCGACAGCATTTCGACCGTCCCAATATGCGGCGCGAGACGGCGTGCGATAGGTGCCAGCCGTTTGGAAACCGAGGGATAACTGCCGAACGGATTCGCCTTTGAGATTATAAATATCAATATGGACATCCGCGTCTTCTGCCAAATCGTAAGGTATCCACGTCTCCGGGTTGAAAGGGTTCGGATAATTCGGCAAGAGCACGGTTTCCGTTGGAGCTGTTGTATAGATTAGATGCTTTAAAGCAGCAATTCCTTGTTGAAAAACATCAGAACCGTCATCGGCTAAACGTGCCTCCGTAAGCCATTCATTTACAAGTGCAGTGTGTTCAGAGAGAAGCGACGTAGACGTTGACGGTGCCGACGAATTGCTGGACTCACCAAAGTGTGCCGCAACGAGCAGTAAGTCAACGATGTCCACATGACCATCTCCGTTCACATCGACTTTTAAATGTTTTGGAGCCTCCCCACCAAAGTTGGTTGAAACAAGAATAAGGTCTTGAATATCAACAATACCGTCGTTGTTTATATCCCATGGTAACGTTTGTGGAATAGGCACCTGCTCCTGCATTTCAGGCAAAGCCGCTTGCCATCCGGCATGCAGCTGCTCGCTGAGCTGAGTGATGAGTTCTGCGTTTTCTGGGAGATTTGCTATGTTGACAGTTTCATTTGGATCAACGTCGTAATCATAAAGTTCTATACCACTTTCACCATTTTCTCCCCACTCAGTGTATCGGTACCGATCTGTCCGTATAGAGTTTCCACGAGATACAGTCCCTCCGAATCGACTAAAAGTGGCGGTCTTCCATGGGTGCGTTGGCTGTTCAATGAGGGGCATCAGACTTGTGCCTTCTAACTGCTGTGGTATTGGAAGTTGACAAGCATCACACAGTGTCGGATAGATGTCAACAAGTTCTGCTAAGGCATCCGTCGTAGCTTTAGGATGAGCTTGCCTTGGGACACTAACTATCAGCGGTGAACGGAGAGAAACTTCAAAAAGAGTTTGCTTTCCCCATATTCCGTGTTCACCAAGATGATGTCCATGGTCTCCACAAAAGGCGATGACAGTATTTTCAGTGAGTCCGAGAGCATCCAATTGGTTTAATACGCGTCCAATCTGTGCGTCTATGTAACTTGTAGCTGCGGCGTACGCCCGAATTAACTCTAAGGTTTTTTCATCAGAAAGGGGTTCGGTTCCAGAAGGTAGATCTTGAAAGGCTCTGATCGCACTCCAATTAGTGAGAGCTCTTGCGGGGGCATCCAGAGGTGGTTTAGAAGAAGCGGGTAAGTTGAAGTCTTGCGTATTATACAAGTCAAAGTATTTTCGCGGTGCTTTTAATGGTAAATGGGGTTTGTAAAATCCGACAGTTAAAAAGAATTGTTGTTGTTCAATTTGTTCCAATACTTGAACGGCTCGCCTGGCAGTCTTACCATCTCTGAATTCGTCATCTCCGACATCAAGTGCCTGCCAAGATGGTGTTGTCTGTTTATCAAAGGGTGTCCACACAGGTCTCCATGAAGGAACACTCCATGAGTTTTCGTCATCTTGGAGTGTTGGAAGGTGAAACACTCTACCGACAGATTGCGTATGATAGCCGTGTGCTTTGAAATGCTGGGGAAGCGTCACAGCGTTAGGCAATCTCTGTCGAAAATCCGTTGAATTATTTCGTACATTTGTCGTTTCTGGACGCAACCCGGTTATCATTGAAGTCCGAGATGGGCTACAGAGGGGGTATTGACAATATGCGCTGTTGAAAAGTGTCCCTCGTTCAGCGATTCTATCAATGTTAGGTGTGTGCATCTCTGGATGCCCATAACACCCCAGCATCGGTCGCAAATCATCAACAATAATGAACAATACATTGTATCGTTGCGTTGTCCTGGCATCAAGATTTGGTAACAAACCTGTTGTGAAAGCGGCTGCTGCACCTGCCTTTAAACCAGTTGAGAGGAAATCTCGCCGAGTCAGAGAACGTTTCATTGATAGGTGTTCAGACTTTTGGGGCACTGACATTTTCGGCATAATGTGTAACGACTCCTACGGAAATATTATGGCTATTTCTCCAGTCCTCACAGATTCTCTGAATAAGGCAAAGAGTTCGTCCTCATTCTTTTCAGGGAATTCATACGATAGACGGAGATATTCAACGATGAGTGGATCAAAGGTTCTGATATACTCAAAGTAAAACATCCCGAACGTATCCGCTTTGAGTTTCTCAACAAAGGCATCTTCAAGATTTTCAAGGCCTTGCAGCAGCTCAGGATTTTCAAGGTTCTCTTGGCGGTATATATCCACTAAATCAACCCAAAACCCTTTTCTAAAACCGAGTTCTTCTCTGAAGATATCTTCAGAAGCAGTGAATACCATAGAAAAATCACCAGTTTCTTCTGCCATTTGGTGGACCTCTGTGCGTCTCCCATTGACTTTTTCTATTGCTGCTTGTGCTTTTTCTGAGGAACTCTGTGTAGGTGTAACAATCTCCGCATCTGGAAGCGTAATAATCTCTGTGATTGGTTGTGTCATCCCTTGATCGCATCCGATAAGTGATACGGATGCACAAAGTATTAACACAATCAACAGTGTTCGTAATTTCATCAATGTATTCGGTGTGGAGACTCCCACGCTTTAGCGCGGAGAGGAAACACCGCTCCTTTGAAATAAATTGTGAATTTATACGGTTATTCGTTTTAACTGTCCACTTACATTAAAAAGTGCACCTAACTATCATACCTTAGTTTTCCCATTATGTCATGGAAAATCGGAGCGATTTTCGGACGAACATCAAACGCTTCTCTGGCGGGTACAGGATGCAAGGTCTGCCGAGCATACCTAAGAAATGTATCGTCTGTCGGTAATTCGCAGAAATCGCATAGTGCATCGATGGTCTCGTCTGGCGCTAATGTCAAATCCTCAAAACGGACGAGATGAATACAATCAGATGCGGTCTGCATTAAACGTAGCCCTTCTTGCATGGTAATTATCCACTCTACGGCCGCTCGGTCAAGATGCCGTTCAAACTGTTTGATTTCATCAACGATTCCAGCAAAAATTGAATCCGTTTTAACAAGTTGTTCAACTAAAAATTCCCATTTCCGATCATTCACGCCCCACCAGTCGTGTGTTTCGTTATTGACCTCACCCCCGAGTCGCTTTGACCAGTTTGCAATTGAATGGCAGGTATCCCAACCATTTCGCACAAGGAAGATAAAGCGTGCATCGGGAAACAAGGCACGTACGAAATCGACTCTGAAAATGAGTTCGGGGTATTTATCAACGAGGCGTTGTGAACGGGTCACTGTCAAATAAGCACCAAACATTTGGAGAGCCCGTTGACGCATTTCGTCTGTTGCCTCTTGGGCAGTGAGCCGATACTTTGCGTCGGTTTGACTGTAGTTCCCGATGATGTCTTCATGTGGATGGATGAGATGCCATATCGCTTTTGGTTCGTTGAGGTAACCGACTTCTCTGTGCATAGAGAGGACAATACCGAGTATTGTCGTACCGCTGCGTCCGGTGCCTAAAATGAAGATCGGTTTTTCAACAGGCTTATATCGGCTATTATTTTTAGTAGCAGCCTTCAAAATAGAAAATACGAGTGGGTTTATCCAGCGACCTTTTGTTGTCACGGGACGCCCTTCAAAAAAGGCATAACTCATGAGGCGCGTCAAGGCTTTCATCGGACGCGTTTTGATATAATTCGGATTAATTTGGGCAATCATATTTTTATATTACTTTGCGGTTCGGTTAGGCAGTTTTGAAACTTGACGCACTTCGCCGTATATCCGCTCTCCATTTTGCGGTGTACTTGAAGAAACGCCCAAGCAAAAACCCCATAAGCGACCTGCTTCATTACGAGCTGTGTCTATTTAAAAACACGTCTTTTTAGGGTTTCACGGATGTTTTTCATCCGGTCAAGATTAAAGAAAAATGCTCCCGCTAATTTCACGGGAAACGAGAGTAAATGAAGTCCTAAACTTGCGATATTCGGTTTTATTGATACTGGTGTATAGTTATGCTTTTTCATAAGGGATGCAGTTATCATCTGGTTGAGGTAAATTTCAGCGGAACTGAGTTCACTGTCTTGCCAACTGTGTGCGCGTTGCGGATTGATGCCGAGTTGCTGAGGCTGATCTGCTGCGACAGAAGAGCCGATTTGTGGTACTTGGAGCATCTCATCAGTGTAGGTAATCCCTACAAAATTACAGAGATGCTTGATGATCTTTTCAGGGTGCGTGAGGAGTTCCTCAAAGTAGACAGAGGTCACTCGATCGTGATGCCGAAACTGCTCGGCGGCATTGATAGCGGTGCACCAGATATGGCTGATGGTTATCGGATGATAGTTCATCCAATCACGAAGCATTTCTTTTATAGGCAGATCACTGCCACCGAGAAATCGGCGTTTCCACTTTCTTTTTTGAGATAACAGGACATCGCGCGGGTCGCGAATCATGTTAATAACCTTTGCTTCGGGATAAAGTTCAAGGATATCCATAATGTAAAAAACATTGCGAGGCGTTTGATCACACGGGATCAGTCTGTCGTTTTCAGACGCTTCATGACAGAGAAAAGCTTCAAAGAGAGCGGTTGATGTCTCAGGATATGCGGTTAAACCCGCGAGAAACACTTGTGCTTCCTCCAAGAAACGATGTGGATTTCTGTATGTGCGATAACCTTCTCGTTGAATACAATATAACTGTGCAGCGAGTTTTTTGATCTCCTCTTCAGGTAATTCTGATGAAAAGGGTGGTGCACACAGTTGACCAAAGAAATGGAGTTCGCCAAAGGTGTAGACACTTGGGTGTTTCCCTAATATACGTCCCATCATCGTTGTGCCGCTGCGACTATTCCCTACAATAAATATCATTCTTTTAACTATGGGCCTCTGATCACTGCTCCACTACGTTTCGCAGTGGTTTTCGGTTAATTCCAATGGAGAGAAATATGTCTGATTTTTATACTAAATCCCGTAGTTATTTGCACACACGGTAGTTCGTAGAGGAAGCTGGGTAACCCAACCCCTACGAAGGTGCGAAGTGTAAACATATTTTCCGATTTTACTATAAGCTGCTACGCGCTGGGGAATCCAGCATCTACTTCATTATCTTTACTATCCCGAAACTGTTCTTAGGGATAGTTAACGTTGTTGCCTTTCCTGTCCATTCTTGGATACGGACCTCGATTTCACCGGATCCCTCCATTTCGGCATTGCCCCCATTCGTGGCGTTGAGCCTCTCATTGGCAACATACCGATAAGTGACACTGCCTTTGTAATGTTTACCGTCAATGAAGATTTGTGGCGTATGGTCTTCATTTGTGCGATTACTGACGAGGATAACGAGGTTTTTAGCATTTTTCTTTCCGACGGTTTGCGCTTGAAGACCGGACATCTCTTTTCCGGCGTATTCTATGGCCCCCAAAAGTGCGGGTTGGTTTTGGATTGAGGTGGTGAACTGCGTATCCGCTTGCGCGAATGCTTCACCAATCAGTTGAAAAGTAGGATAGACAGCGCGTCGAATCGTGTTTCCGTAATCCGATTCGGGTTCACCGCCATATTTCCAAAAAGAGCGGGGGTTCATAGGCGTTATTGGTGAAAATACTGGAAACCCTTTTCCGACACCGGCGATGACATGAAAGTTCGCCTGCGTGATATTCGGTAACGCTAACATTTTTATAAAAAAGTCGCCTGCGTACAGTGCGTGGAGTTGCGTGTTTGCGACGCGGTTTGCGGGATTGGCGATGTTCCACTCGGTTATCCACATCTCCTTATTTGGAAATAATTTTTGATAATATTCAAGTGCTTCTGGAATAGCAAAGTGGATCCATCCGAGGAGATAGCCTCGCATCTCCTCCATCTCTTTTTTCCTGACGGCTTTGTATGCATAGACATGTACGGAGTAAGCATCAAAAAAACTGGTATCCGCTGCGAGTCCTTCATCCCATTTGCGCTGCGGTATTTTTATCAACCATCCCTCTTTATGGAATGCGATGGGTGTTGCACAGACAGATAGTTTTATATTCGGGTTAACAGCTTTCATTGCGGCTGCATGTTTTTTCGCTTCCTTGACATAGGTCCCGGCGGTTGGGTATTTGTTGAGGTAGTGTGGGAGATAGTACTCGTTACCGAGTTCCCAATGCTCGATGTCATACCCCTTGTCTTTCGTATAACGGACCCAGGCTGCGCTCTCCTCTGGGCTGCCTGTCCACAAATTCAGGACGACAACTGGCGTTATCTCCAACGTATTACACAACTGCATAAAATCGTCGAAAAGAATTTTTCCATCCTGTCGTTTTTGAAGTTTGACGTAATTTCCTTTATTTCGTTGATTCAGTTTTGTGTTGAGGGTTGATGCCATTTCATCTTCAAGAAAACCGCCAATTTCCCAGTGGTAAAAGTTTCCGACGGTACCACCCGGAAAGCGTAAGGTCTTGGGTGCAAGTGTCTTTGTTAATTCAACAAAATCGAGGTCCAGGTATCCATAGTCGCCGCTCATCATGTTTGTGTTGAAACCGTGGAGTGCCTGACGAAGCGGTTGTGTGATGCGTGTGTTAATTTTTAAAGATAGGGCATCCGGCGACGGTTTTTCCTTTTCACATCCGATGTTCAGAAACAGCATCATTCCCACTAACCAGATGACACAGAATTTCCGACAAAACCCGTTAGCAAAAATATAAAGATTAGCAAACTGGAAACGTGTATCTACAATTAGCATAAGCGTAAACTTCATAATGTTATCTTCAAAGGTCTATACGTTGGAAGCGATCTATCGCTTGCGAACATGAGACCTGCACAGAGCCAGAAATAGAAGCCATAACCCCGAAATTCAAGCGTTCGATTGAAGAAAAGCAGGAATACAGTAACAGCGACCAGACAAAGCATGATGATTGCGATCCGCTGTGTCAGGCGCGACGCAACTACATCTCGCGCCGTAGTCAACGATGTACTGACAGACTTTCTGTAAAGTTTTAGAGCGGCACGAAAGAGTTGATAAAATATTAGAGCGAAAAAACTGAGCCCCAATATACCATAGAAACAGAGGATCGCTACCCAATACACATCTTTGAACCCGTTCTTACTGAGTACTTTCAGAAGGAACGAACGTTGACTCATATTGAGTTTTTCAATCGTAGTGTTTTGGTCTGCGCCGTAGCCTAAGATCGGTTTGTTGACGAGGACAGTGGGGACATTACCGATTAATGCGCCGAGTCTCTGTTTTTGGGCGATACGAACATAATCTCCAGAAAATACACCTGTCACGTTGCCGACAAGTCCAACCTTTGATTTACGGGGGTTTATGTATTCAAGGTTGAACGGGTTTGCGACGGCTAACAAGAGCCCGAAGGCTACGCCTGTCACGCATGCCAGTTGGAGTGTTTTTTTCCATCCATAATAAAAATAATACCACGCGCCACCAGCGAGCAGGGCGGAGAATGTGGCGGCACGCGAATATGAACGTGCAATGAAAAAAAATAGCACCGCTGCACCGAGTAGGTTCAGATATTCTAATCGCCGGATACGCGATAGATAGATAATGAGTACAAGGATCATAAAGACACCGTAAATCACGGTGTCGCCTAAAGTTCCGTAGACACTGCCAATTTCCCTGCCGAGTTCAAGCAATCTATACTCTTTGGTAAACCCACCGATGCTGAGCGTTGATTCTCGTGGTAGAAAGAAATCGAAAGCAGCGGGGCCGCCTACCCACTGAATAACGCCAGCGGCGAGTTGGAAGATGCCTACACCGAGAATTATGCGCAAAAGCATTGTAATGCGTCTATCCGATAGGGAAGAGTTTGCGACAAGATAGAAAAGCACGATATACCGCGCAAAGGGTCGGATGTTATAAATACTTCCTATCAAAGGGGAACCGTTTACCAATATTGAGAGGAGAGCGACAACATAAAAGCCGATAATTGGTAAATCAATCGCTGTTTTGACGAAGGGGATACCTCTATGAAGTTTGTGGATGACGAGTTTTCCGAAGGCAACATATATTAGGATTTCACCGAGGAACCTTAAATAGGAGTAGAGGGTATCGCTCACCGGCAAAAATTTCAGTATAAACTCTTCAAAAGCGACGTATCCTGTTAGAAAGTAAATCATATTTTATGGCTATCAGTAGTTAGCAATCGGCAGTCAGAAATCCTCAACATTTCGCGCTATGTATTAACAGTTTTCTTTAGGCGAGAGCAGTTCCTGACTGCTGACAGCCAAGGGCTGAGTGCTATTCCAAGACGAAAGGTCTCTGTTTAATAGATCGGCTAATTGTTCGTTAAACGGCTTAAAATATGCCATCTGGCGTTCGCGTGTCTCTGGATTGAGCGGTGGTGTAACCGATTCCGTATCTTTCTGGGGTTTGTCGTTCCAATCCAAAACGGCTTTTCTCAACTTGTAAGCCGTGGCATCAGGGACGAGTTTGCGAATGATTTTTCTCAAAGGATTATGAGATGCCAGAAATTGCGTAAACAGAAAGTTGAACCGCTCGGAACGCGGCATAGCCGCTTGGTTATGCCGCTCGCCGATGACAGCTCTAAAATCAGTGTTGACACCGATATAATCAAAGAGTTGGTGGCAGACAGCTGCGGCATCTGCTTTCAGATCGTCGGTTAAAATACAATGTACACGACTGGCACCGAATTGGGTTATCAGATTCTTGACGTGTGGGTAATAGACACCGTTGGACTGATAGGCGCACTGTCGCCATTTAAACCAGTCTTCATTGATACGTGCCTCTTCAGCGGCGAGTGCTTCTTCATAAGTTTTAATATTTTCCCACCCTCTCCGTCGCGCCCACCAATAGGCGGAATAGGCACGTGCTACAGGTTCCCGCAGGAGGACAACAAGATGGATTTCAGGGTTGTGTTCGTAAATCCGTTGCATGACCTCCGGCGAATGCATCACCATTACATTTTTCGCGATCAGTTGTTTATCCCCGATTTCATTGTCGGTGTGTTCACTGGCAAAGTACTTGTTGAAAGCCCATTCATATCCGCGCGTGTATTCTCGCGCCTGGAGGAAAAACGTCATCTCTGGCTGCGGATGTGTATGGATATCGGGGTGTTGCGCCAAGTAGCGGAGCAGAGAAGATGTTCCTGATTTTTGCGCGCCGACGATCATTAATTGGATATTTCTGGCGGTTTCCATGGTAGTGGTTTTCCTATTAATGCAGAGAGCGCATCGGTATCATGTTGATAATAATTCACTAAGCGATGTTGAGTTTCTTCCGACATCAGGATATTCTCGTCTGGCTGTGTGTTCAGATGGAGATAGAGGGGTTCTATTGTTCGTCTGATCATGCGTAACGGATTATGAATAATCGGTTTGTCGTGTGTCCACTGTCGCAATCGGAATCGGAAGTCTCTATATTTTTTATGCAGTTCGGAGTTGCGCATCTTTTCGGTGCGGTTTGTTATTTTAAAAGTATAGGTACTGTAAAAACCGGCATCTATACCGGCGAAGTCGCATAAATTCACCATGACTTTCGCGGGTTGCGTTGCTAATTCTTCGTAAAAGAGTATGTGAATACGCGTTGTACCTAATCGGCTGAGGTATGGTTTCAGATAGATAGTATAACATCCTTGCTGAAGTGTTTGCAAGTGCTGTTCTTCTGCTGCGTTGTGTTCTGAGGCGGCGAATAGTCGTTCGACATAAGCATCAAAGCTTAGCGTTTGTGGCAATTTACCGATCTGCTTTGCAAACCGGTACCACGAGATTAACCTCGAAATCGGTTCACGCAAACTGAAGACTAACTTTGCCTGTGGCAAGAACTCAGCGATTCTCTCACGTGCCTTTTCACAATAGAGATAATCAGGCGTTGATTCCATCCGTAACTGTTTTTCTCTGCAGTTAGGAAACAAGGAAGCATACGCTTCAATATCACCTGTGTATCGATATTTTGAAGGGAGTGGGTAGTCGCTGCTGAGAAAGAAGCGTGTCTCCTTATAGGTGGCGGCACAAATAGCGGGATGGTCAGTCAGATAGGCAAAAAGCGATGTTGTTGCGGCTTTTGTTGTGCCGCCTACGATGAGATAGTTGTAATCCGCTACGCTTTTCATCAATCTTCACCTGAGTGGTTTATTTGTGAGGTACATATTCTATAGAAGAGGCACAGGAGACCAACAGCATATTCTACATAAGAGGCACAGGAGACCAACGGTTTCCTATGCTACGTAAGAGGCACAGGAGACCAACGGTTTCCTATGCTACGTAAGAGACATCGGAAACTAATAAAACCAAGAGACGCGTGTCCTTCGGAGAAGGTACGTCAGGTTTCCGACAGCAAGGAGTGCGGTAATTGATACGGACAGTGAAACACCGAGGATCCACCATGTTTTGATTAGTCCGTACGCAATCAGAAAATTAAGCAGTGCCATTGTTACCATATTTGCGAAAATAGACCGGTAGGCCTTTTGTGCGTAAAGCCCTGCATTTAGCACAGGTATAAGGCAAGAGAATAGCATACCAGCACTGAGCCAAAAGAGGAGTTGTCCTATCAGTTCTACTACGGCACTACTCCGTTCGCTACGTCCGTATATGAACCAACTAATTTTCTCGTGGAAAATCAACATGAACAAGGTTGCTAAAAACCCGATAATTATAGTCGTGCGCGCGTTTCGGTTAAGGGTCTGTCCTAATTTTCGTTTATTCTTTTCTGCATCGTCGGCTGCCATATCGGGTAAACCTGTTGTGGCAATACTGATACCGATGAGTGTCTGTAACGCCGAAAATATCTGAAAGGCGGATTTATAAAGTGTAATAACGCCTTGTCCGAATTGCGAGACGAGATAGACTTCAATCAATAAACGGTTCGTGATTTGTCTAATCGCGAAACCGAGTGTTGGTAAGGTAACACTGTTTTTCAAGGCGTGTAGTGTATCGAGGGAGATGCCTGTAACCTCGTACCGGTGTCCGGTCTGATATACTCCGATACATAACCAACCGAAGTATGCTATGAAACCTCCTGTATAAGCGACTGCCACATAGTTTTCGAGGTTTTGTGTATCCCATAGTAGGAAAAATACAACTGCTGCGGCACCCGTGGGTAATGCGTTTCGGAGGGCAACGGTTTTAAAACGCTGCTGACTGTTCAGGAACGCTCCGAGTACCGTGCTACCACATCCGAATATGATTAGTGGTGCCAAGCGTCGTAACAGTCCTGCTGCCCTCTGAAAATCGATAGTTAGTTTCCGTAACAACCCAGCGGTTATCCATGGTGCGAGAAGTTCAATGAGAACACAGATAGTAAAGCCAACACCGAGTAAAAAAAAGAGGAGATTATTTGTGAAACGCCTGTATTCTGTGTGCGTCAACTCCTTTTCGCGTGTAACAAAAAGCGGCACGAGACTAAATTTAGCACCTTCACGGACGATTGTATCAACGACTAATACAATCGTCAACGCGGTTGTAAGTTCATCCGCTTTACCGCTGAAACCGAACCGCGTTGGGATCAAGAAGGCGCGAACGAGGAGGCTCAACCCCATTCCAGCACAGGTAATCACCATGACGGCAAAGGTTTTATGCTGCAGGAGTTTTTTGAACATAGCGATTTTCGAGTTAAGGATGGCCAGACTTATTTCCAACCATCGGGTAGATTTTTGCGAATTTCAATATCACTAAATTCGGTAGCTGGACGTGGTCCAACCGATTTAGCCCATACTGCCATGCGACGAAGCCCGTCGTCTAATGCAACTTGCGATGTTTTTCCGAAAACCTGCTGAAACCTCTCATGGGAGCAATAGGCGTGTTTAACCTCCTCCCTGGCGTGAACATTAATGACAGGTACTTCTTTATTCATAGCGGTCATCACTAAATCTGCTAGCTCGTTGACTGAGACATGTTCATCTGAACCGAGGTTAAAGATTTGCCCCGATGCTTCCGGTATGTCCACTGCACGGGCGATGTGTGGCGCGACATCTGCGATATGGGTGAAGGCGCGCGTCTGCTCACCATCGCCAAAAATGCGTAGCGGCTTATCCTGCATGATATTGTTCATGAAGATACCAATAACATTTCGATACTTGTCACTGATATTCTGGAGTTCGCCATAGACGTTGTGGGGGCGGAAAATCGTATACTCCAAACCGAAGAGCCGTTTAGAGACGGCGAGTTCCTGTTCCACGGCATACTTAGCAATACCGTAGGAGTCTTCAGGCATTGGTGTGAGTTTCTCGTGCATCGGGAGTTGATTTTCTCCATAAACGGCGATGGAAGAGGTGAACACAAATCGCTTGACATTGTAGTTTATTGCTGCATTGATGAGGTTTACACTTCCGATGAGATTGTTCTGGTAGTTAAAGCGTTTGATAAAATGACTCAGCCCCTCCGCTGCATAGGCAGCGAGGTGATAGATATAGTCGAATTGGTACTGTTCACAGAGTTGGTCTATCAGGGAAACATCAAGGATGCTTCCTTCGATGAAGGGTATATCGGGATCGAGGTTTTCACGGAAACCGCCGCTGAGGTCGTCAAGTGCGACAACATCTGTATTGCCATTACGAAGAAGTTCGTCAACGACATGCGCGCCCATAAAGCCTGCGCCGCCTGTGACTAATGCTTTTTTTTTCATGTTTGCCTTTTTACTTTACGACTACGAGCCGTTTTGTCCGTTTGAATTTCGGAGTCGTCAACTCACAGATATAGATACCGCTCGCTACTTGCTCGCCGAATTCGTTCTTGCCATTCCAATGTGCGGCTTGACCCCGATTAAGATAATACCCCGACACTTGATGCCCAGAGAAAAGCGTTCTCACAATTTTTCCCGATGTGTCGTGAATGCGTATGGTAATTTCAGCATCCTCCGCGAGTTGGTACGGAATCCAGGTCTCAGGATTAAAGGGGTTCGGATAGTTGGTATAGAGTTTTGTTTCCAATGGACCCTGAACAGGCATCAACAGTTGCTTTAAGAAACGCTTTACCAATGCTATTTGTGTAATGTCTGCTGGGATTTCTTCAATTTTTTGATAAAAAGAGCGGAGATAGGCGATAGCGGCATCTGACAACGGGATCGTCCCATTTGATATAGCATTCGGCATTCGTAGGGTTTGATTTTTCTGAATTGGTGCCCCAGCAATGTTCTGATTTTCTTCAATAACCTTGATAATCCAAACCAGGTCTTCAAGGTTTACTTTTCCATCTTTGTTGGTATCAACGCGGATGTCTGTAGGAGGATTTTCTCCGAAGTGGACTACGATGAGAAGGAAGTCAAGTATATCCACTTGCCCGTCTCGGTTAACATCGCCGGGGATTGATGTTTGAACACCATCTTCAATTACATGCAATACTTGGTTCACCGGTATATCCATCAACTTTTGGACGATACCGCTTGGCCAGTGGATGGTTAGCTCGGTAATTTTTTCATTTTGAGCGAGCCCAAAATGGATGCGTTTTTGGTCCTGCTGTGCCCAATGGATACCGCCTCCATTTTCTCGGAGTTGGGTTTTTCCATCAGGTGTTGTTGCAAAAAGCCTTGCCCCGATGCCATCCCTGTTAGAGACGGTTCCTTCTAAATCAATCTGAAGCCAATTGTTGCCACTACCGATGTTGCGAAAAAGTTGATCTGGTCCCTCGTTAAACGGATACGCGCCTCTACCGTTGGTAACAAAAAGGTCAAGGTAGCCATCTCTGTCATAGTCAGCCATAGTAACGCTTTGCCCGCGACCTTGTGTGCTCCCCTCCGCTCCACCTGCGCCCGCTAATTGAACAAAAGTTCCGTCACCTTGATTTTTATAAAGGTGATTTGGAAAATTGCTAATACTACTTGATCGGACAACGTAGAGATCAACGTCCATATCGTTATCAAAATCGCCGGCGACAACGGAACGTCCACTGATCGCGTCAAAAAAAGTAGGCATGGAAGCAAACTTATTTTCCTGACTGTTTAAAAGAACTGAGCGGGGTTGATAGTTGAGTTCATACGTAGAAAAGTTAACGGGTTCTACGGCTACTATTGGCTGATCTGCTTCTATAAGTGCTTCAAATCCTGTCCAATTCGTTGTAATACCGGGGTTTGTATGGTACAACAATGTCCACCGACTTGAACTTGGATCGTATCCAAGGTACATTCCCCAGCGTTCATCTGGCAGCCGCGGCTTGAGCCCGACGACTCTTGGATCATTCGGATTTAACACAAATAGGAAGGAGGCAACGTTTCGAACACGGTCGTTCGGGGTAAATTCTCCATCAAATGCTGTCAAGGGATGCCCTGCTTCACCGATAGATAAGTGGTGTAAACGTGTTGCCCAAACGGAATGAATTTCAAAACGTACTTCCGCATCTGTTTTAAAGCTGAACCCCTTCTCACCAACGTTAACTTGAATATATGCTCTTATTTGGTGTTCATTTCGTGTGTCAATATAATTACGGGTGACTCCGCGTGCGAGAAAAGCGTCAGTAAATAGGTCACCGTTGAAATCCACGAAAGCGACATCTCGTACACTGTGGTGTTTTGAAATGTTAAGCGTTGTTGTTAATTCCTTAAATGGCATAACTGATATGTCGTATACTTTTCCTGGATAAGGGCTAACATCAACAATAAGGTCCATGTTTCCATCACCGGTTATATCAGAAAGCTGCGCTAATGAGGCATCTTTTTCAATGTGGAATCCAGAGCAACTCTCACCGGCTCTATCAGAAAGCTGCGCTAATGAGGCATCTTTTTCAATGTGGAATTCAGAGCAACTATGCACAATTTGAAAACCGGACAAAGTTTGTTCAAATAGGGAGGATGCGACCCAATTGCCAGTTTTATCTGGTCGAGCTCTTCCGGTGAGAATAAGATCAAGCCGGCCATCGCGATTCCAATCCAACCAGAGCGGGGCTCTGCCGCGCAAAAGCGGAAAAGCGACACCAAATTCAGCGGCGCGCTCATTAAGAATACCGTTTTCATTCACGTAGAAATGATTGTTGTGTAAAGGATTTATTGTGTTGGTCCCGCCTCCACCGCCTGAAAGGACAATCAAATCTTGGTCCCCATCATTATCAAAATCTGCCCAAGCGACACCGTGTGTGTCTGTGTATGGACTCGCGTCCCAAACCTCGTCAATGATGTCTGTAAAAGTGCCATCACCGTTGTTCCGATACAGGCTCGGTTTATGTTTATGATTGGTAGCCCATAAATCAAGATAGCCGTCGCCATCGAAATCACCCCAAGCATTGCCCCAACTTTCACCGATGCGGGTAATCCCTGCTGATTGTGACACTTCTTTAAATTGGATGTCACTCCACGCGGTAGGCAAGAGGCAAAAAACCAACAATAGCACTAAATTTCGCATTTTCCCTCCTGATGTGTGCCTGAAAAGCATAGATTCAAAAGCCAGCAGTTTTCCACTAAAACGATTCAATTGTCCTAAATTTAGGCTTATTTGCGGATGATCATTTTGCCGGTAGCCGTGAAATCTCCCGCAGTAAAAGTATAAAAATAAATTCCACTTGCAACAGATTCACCGTATCCATTACGACCATTCCAATACGCCGCACGCGACTTGCTGCGATACATACCCGCAGGCAATACACCCAACTCTAACAACCGCACAACTTTACCATCCAAAGAATGAATCGAAATACTCACCTCTGCTGACTTTGATAACGCATACGGAATCCACGTCTCAGGATTGAACGGATTTGGATAGTTCGCCAGTAGCACCGTCTCTTTCGGTAGGCTTTCTGTGTCGGTTAGAGCTGCTAAGAGTGCCTCCAAAACGATAATCCCTCTTTTTGTATTCAGGTCTTGTGTATCAAGCTGCTTGGCGAGCTGAACCCATTCTGCGAGATTCTCAGCAGTGAGGTGAGATGTTTCAGTTGGGCTTTTTCTCAATGTAGGCGCAGCCGCAGCGACATCTATCTCCCCAGCAATAACGACCAAATCTCTTATGTCAATGACACCATCACCGTTGACATCTGGATAAACGCCAAAACTGGCGGCATCCGTAAAGTCAGCATCTTGATAGTAAGAAGCCACTAAAGCAAGGTCTATTATATTTACAATGCTATCGCGGTTGACATCGGCCCCTTTGACAGGAGCATCCGCATAATATTCTTCCAGGTTCTCTATCAGTCCAGCGATCGGTGAGAAATCCGATATTGGGTTGCCACGCAAATCTAACACCCTAAGATTTATGAGACCACTGAGTGGAGACAAATCCGAGATTTTATTGTCATGAAGATCCAATTCCGTCAGGTTTATCAGGCTGCTGAGGGGGGATACATCTACTATCTTGTTACCGTCAAGATCCAATACTGTTAGATGCGTCATATTTTGCAGTGCGGATACATCTGCTATCTCGTTGTCGTCAAGATCCAATTCCGTTAGTTTTGTCAAGTTCCTGAGTGGAGATATATCTGATATCTTGTTGTTGTGAAGATCAAGTAACTTCAAATTTCTCAAAGCGTTTAGTGGGGATACATCCGATACTTGATTACCATCAAGATCTAGCTCCTCAAGTCTTATCAAACCGCTGAGTGGAGATATATCTGATATTTCATTTCCATCAAGATCAAGAATTATGAGTCTTATCAACTCGCTAACTGGAGATATATCTGATATCTGATTATCGTCAACATCCAGTTCTTTCAGTCTTATCATCCCCCTAACTGGAGATATATCTGATATCTGATTATCGTCAACATCCAGCCAAGTTAAGTTTCGCAAACCTCTAAGTGGAGACAGGTCCGATAATGGATTGTCGTCAATATCTAAGCGTTGTAGCGTTATCAAATCTTTGAGGGCGGATACATCTGATATCTTGTTGTCGGAAAGATCCAGATATTTCATTTTTGTCAAGTTTTTGAGTGAAGATATATCCGCAACTTGATTAGAGTCAAAATCCAATAAAATCATTTCTGTCATAGTATTGAGGGCGGATACATCCATTATCCTGTTAGATTGTAAATTTAGATGTGTTAAGTTTGTCAAGCTATTGAGCGGAGAGATATCCGATATCTGATTTAGTTTAAGATTCAGATGCGTCAAAGTTGTCAAATTTTCAAGTGGAGACACATCTGATATAACATTGGCATAGAGATCCAAGAATCTCAAACTCATCAAAGTACGGAGCGGAGACAAATCCGATATCAAATTGTAACGAAGGTCTAATTCAATCAATTTTGTCAAAGTGCTGAGTGGAACTAAATCAAATACCCTGTCCCCTCTAAGATTTAAAAATGTCAAGTTCGTCAAATTGTTGAGAGGGGATACATCAAATAACTGACGGTTACGACCAAGGTCAAGGTAGGTCAAATTGGTCAAGTTTTTGAGCGGAGAGATATTGGAAATCTTATTCGCGGCAAGATACAGCACTGAAAGATTCGTAGCAAGCTCAAGCCCAGTTAGATCTCGAATATTAGTATCATCAGCATATAAACATGCCCACCTTTCTTTCCACCAAGCTCCATTCTCAGTCCACGGTATAAATCGGCATTTGCTGGCTTGAAGGACCTCCAAACTTGCAATATCCGTCTGACTAACGTTTTCACCTTCATCTTTATCTAATACAAGCTGAATAGCATCACGGAGACCGACATCCGGAACATGGGCGGTCTGCGCAGATGCTATTTGAAACGGTGCTAAAAAAGCACACACGATAAAAATCAGGCCAATCACTGTGGCAAGTTTCAGATTCTGCCTCTCAAATCGAATATGTAGCAATTCAGTAAATAAGGAAAATTTCAAGTGATCGATACTCCTTTAAGCAAATTTTAGACCCGCTATCCTATATTTGAAAAAGACTGGAAAGAAAGGAGGAAAAATAGCAAATTTGTTCCTTTCCTGCTCACCAGTCTTACAACTTTTAAACATAGTTGCTATTCTGCTGTATTTGCCTTGCCTGGTGTTGCCGCTACAATTTGGAATTCGCCGGTGCCGTTTGGTAAGCGTCCGAGCGCGACATCAGTTTCCTGCGCTTCAAATGTAACCTTATCCAATACTCGATTGCCGTGTGCGTCTGTCCCGACGAGGATGACAGTTTCACCATCCTTAGACAGTTTGAAGTTGGCATGCAGCCCCTCAGCCGCATCTACGTCATCATCTAACCACACAACCAAATATCCATTCGCAGGGATCTCGGTATTTTCGGGAAATTCCCATTGTGTGAGTTCGTCCTCTTTGTCAGAAAGATACATTCCAGTGAGCAGCACGGCAGTATCGGAGAGGTTATACAACTCAAGCCAGTCGTCATAGTCACCCTGCGGGTCAGCGATGACATTGTCGTTGTCTGCCATCAGTTCGTTAATGACGACAGAAGGCACAGCCTCAGAGGTGTCGTCCATATCTGTCATATCCACTACGCCAGTGGGTTCTGTCATATCCTCTGGCACCACCATGTCAGTGGTCTCCATCATGCCGCCGGGCTGTCCGGTATCATCAGGCGCGGTTGTGTCTGCCTCTGGCATCATTGGCACTGCCATTTGCCCTGCCCGTTCGCAAGATATAAAGGCGACACAACTCATCAAAATAGCAACCAGAAATATTTGGAATTTTAGCATACTTAATGCTCCTTATTTTAGGAGTAAATTTTAAAGAATTGGTGAAAGGTTGGATATTTGTTCCTAAACACCAAAGCGACAAAATTCGTTCACTTTTGGCGATACTCCATCAGTATAAATTATACCATACTTGTTCTCAATTTTCAAAAAAATCGTGGTCATAGATGGTTTACTGAGCTCAGGTATAGAGATAACATCTAATAAACAGGACTTACGCACTTTTGGCTATAGGTGGCTCTGTTAGATGAAATTCTTCTGAAAACACAGCGTTTTTGCGTCACAATCTAACAGATTGTGGTACATAAAGAGCGATATGCGTAAGTCCTATAATAAAATCTGATTTACGGGAACCCTTACAAAAATTGTTGATAGACGTTCATAATCCTTTCATAATGAATGTCGGCATTAAACTCTGTTTCCATTTTGCGGCGCCCGATGCGCCCCATTTCTACAGCCTCATTTTTGTGTTCGGACATCCATAGCAGACGGTCTCTGAGTGCCGCCTGTCCACCTGACGGCACGAGGAACCCATCAACACCATCTACGATGAGTTCCGGAATCCCTCCAATATCGGCACCGATAACGGGTTTACCGTAAGCATAGGATTCTAAAACAGACATCGGACAGTTTTCATACCACTCTGAAGGCAAGACTGTGCAGATGCTATTCAGGATCAGATCCCGGAGTTCATCACCCTGTTTAAAACCGAGGAGGCGAATATGCTCACATCCGTTTTGTTCGATGATCCGTTGGACTTCAGGCATCGCCTCGCCATCACCAACAATATAGAGCGGTACGTTTTTAAGTGGTGCTGCCGCTTTTATCAACGTCAAAATTCCTTTGCTCTGATGTACCCTACCAAAATAAAGCACATAGTCCCCCCCAGAGAAATTGGGAGTGATCTCAGAGACATCGACAAAGTTGTGAACCGTTGAGATTTGCTCTTCCGGAATGCCGTGTGAGATCATCTTTTTTCTCAGGAAGTGAGAGACCGAGATGAAATGGTCAAATTTCTTGACGGCACCCAGCGTTTTAGAGACATAAGCCTCGGTAACGCTCAATGCTGTGCGCGCGAGTGAACCTCTATTGCATCGTTTCGGGAGTGCTCGCCAAAAATGTTTGCCTGCACATGCCTCACAAATCTGATCATTCGAGAGGTGGTTGTAGACTGGACAGGTCAACTTATACTCGTGTAAGGTTTGGATGAGGGGGATGCCTGCTTCTTGGAGCACGCCCAAAATTGAGGCGGTGAGTTTACCGTAATAGATGTGAAAATGCGCGAGGTCAATGTTTGCGTCATTTAGCAACCGTCGCGCCGATTTAACGGCATCGCGGGAATATAAAAAGCGAAGTAAGTCGCCCATCCCAGGGCGTTCAAAATCTGCGCCGCGTGGGAAATAGTGTTTCCATTCAGAAGGTTCGTTTTTAGGACTCGCCGCTGTAAACGGAATGACTCGGTGCCCGTGTTTCTTTAACATTTCGGCAAGGGTAAAAAAGTATCGATCAGAACCGCCGCGGATATAGTGGTTTTGTGATACGTTCAGAATAGTGTGCATTCTGTTACCTCCGGTAATGTTGTTTGGGTTCTCATATACGGGGGAATAATCCCTCAAAAACCATTTCGGAATAAAGAATTCAGTACTTGATTAAGCCGTTGGGGTATTGTTGTAAGTTGGGCGCGGAACAACGCGAACCCGGCATCATCGTTAATCGGAATCGTCTTGAGTTGATAGGGGTCAGTCTCAAGTGTATTCCAGCCTATAACCGTCGTGCGCGCCGATCGGAATCCACTTGCTTTCAGGATTTCAATTTCGCGTTCTGTATAATTACCGTTCGGATAGCTGAAATGACAGCATTCAATCCCCAAAAGTTTCTCTAAATCCACCTTGCCTCCGATAATCTCTTGCTTACATTCGGCTTCCGTGCAGTGTGGCAGTATCGGATGGAACTGTGTATGGGGTTGAAAGTCAACATTCTCTTCCATCTCTTTCATTTCAGTGATACTTAGTGCCTGTCTGTCTGGATAAACGTGTTCAGGTTCAAAATCAGTCGTCCGCTTCAGGTATGCTAATCGTTCTCTATTCGGGATCCGCTTCAGTCTTTCTTTTTCCGCCTTGGACTGCCCATCTATTTTGAACCAAAAGTGCCGATGTGTGTTGATAATCTGTGTGCAGACAAAAAGCGTCGGACGGATACGGTGTTGTTTAAAAACGGGTAAAAGTTCGATATTCCCGGCGTGGCCATCGTCGATTGTAATTACAACGCTTTTTGCAGGCATTCGTGAGAAATCCTTCTGGTAGATGGCAGCAACTAAAGTATCGAGTGAAATAACCGTCCAATGGAGCGAGAGATAGTCGAGATGTTTGGCGAAAACCTCCGGTTTTGCGTCGTGATACATAAGGATGGCGACTCGATTCCGGCAAAAGAATTCGCGAATAAGAATGTGTATGCCTGACAAACAGATGAGGACTGCGATGATATTTTTAAGAATTTTTATATTTCCTTGCGGTTCGATAAGGGAGGCTGGTGAAAAAAACGTGCCTTTCCGTAGAATCGCCCTCCATTCGATTACGGGCTTGCGGCTCTTGTGAACAGCCTACGGCATGTGACTATTACTTTAATCTATCGAGAAGCGTCGGATATGGAAAACCCGCGTCGGCGATTCGGGTCTCCACAAACGGTTCATAATGAACTGTGCCCACTTGTTTAGCAATTAATCCGGGGTCAGCGCCATCTATAATGACATTGGCTATTCCAACAGGATCTGGACTCCCCCACCAATTGTTGGCTACCGTTAGGTCGAACTTTACATTCAGACGGAGGGCGAAGATATTCGCGTACAGGTTGTTGTGTTCAATGGTAGACTGAACATTTTCACAATGGATACCGGTTTCATTCTTAGCAATATTGTTCTTTTCAATCCTCGGGCGTGTTTGACGGCCGATTGTGCTAATCCCGATATTGTTGTCAAGAATATCGTTGTGATGGATGTGCGCGTCACTCCCATCCAAAGCGATGGCGGTCTCATTGAACCGAAGCGTACACTCTTCTATAGTCGGTGAGGTTGTTTTAACATCCAAAGCGACTGTCGCGTATTCTATAATAGCACCTCTGATAAAACTCTCGAGATCGTGTGTGTGATCAAAAAAAACACCGTTCCAATCACCGGGTGCCGGTCCGATATTGTCGGATGTGAGATGTACGAGTTGGGTTACCTGTTCTTGTGCTAAAGGTGTTCCAATCTTTAGGATACCTTGGACGGTGAGGCGTGCGTCTCTCCGAAATTTAACGGTGGTCCCCGGTGAAATATTGAGGGTTGTATCTTGTGGGATTTCTAAAGTCCCGTTTATAATGTACGTTTTCTCGGGTTCCCATGTTTCATTTTCGGTGAGTTGGTAGTCTTCAAGGACGATCTCGGTGTCATCTTCGGATGGGAGATGATTGATGGTATCTGGCGTTGTACAACCTGTGCCTATTATTAAACCGATAGAAAGAAATAAGAGGTATTGTATTAAGTGAATTTTCATGTTGGTATGTCTAAATGCGTTACAGTTTATTCTACAAAAGAGGGATTTCGTAAGGTTCGTTGCAATTTTCGGTGATTTTCATTAAAAAACTTCAGAGTCTGGGATCGACGGCTTCGCTTTCGAGTGCCAAAATTCCGAAAACACATTCATGAACACGGGATAGGGGTTCACGATGCACGAAACGCTGAAGTGCTTCAACACCTAATGCAAACTCTCGAAGTGCGAGGGAGCGTTTGTGAGAGAGTCCGCGGGAACGGAGACGTGCTAAGTTTTGAGGCAATGTATATTCGGGTCCGTAGATTATCCGGAGGTACTCACGTCCTCGGCACTTCACTGCGGGTTGTACCAATCCTCGCTTGCCTTGAACAATAAAATCCAGGGGTTTGATGACCGTGCCTTCACCTCCTTGCTCGGTGAGTTCATCCCATCGGTGGATCGCCTCAGTTTGGCTTTTGTCGTCAGTCACATCAACTACGCCGTAGGCGGTTGCGAACAATAGGTTGTTGTCAGAATTTTGACAGAGTTTGCTAAGGATTTCCATGTGCCACAGATGGTCTTTGTCGAAGTACACTGTGCCTTCGGTTGCGAGTAGGTGAAATGGTGCGAGTTTTAGATCGCCGACAGATTGGACGTTCCAACAGTATTGCTGATAAGCTTTGATATACTCGGTTACTGCTGCTGCACGTTGGCGATAGTCATTTAATATGATGCCTACCTCAATACCGCGTTCGGCAGCAGTTTCTAAGGATGCGACTGCTTCTCCGAGGGCGACACTCGCGGATGTCCCTACTGGGGCGTACTGCTGTTTTAACAACTCCTGTGCCTTAACTGACCAAGGCATGAGTTCACAGTCGAGACAGACCCAATCTGTATTGAGGGTTTCCCAATAATTGGCTTTATCTATTGCTTGTTTCACCTGTTTCAACACCTCGGTTTCAATTGCGTTATCTTCAAAGAAACGTCTACCTGTCCGTGTGTAACAGATGCCGAGCGTATCGTCTGGGATACCAAATCGTTTTTTTGCGGTTTCTGGTTCTCTGCAAACAATAACGACAGCGCGGGAGCCCATGTGTTTTTCTTCCCAAATGAGTTTGGATACGCCTTGTTTACGATAATAAGTGAATGCCTCGGTTGGGTGTTCAAGCATCCCTTGTCTGTTTGTCGTTTCGGTTGGTGACATTGTTGGGGGTAGGTATATAAGCCACTTGGGATTTACAGCAAAACGGCTCATCACTTCCAATGCGTTTATTGTATTCTCTTCACGGATTGTCACATTGTGATGTAAGCGTGTGTTGATAACGCGTTTTCCGAGTACATCATCGATGTTTAGGACATCGTCGGACGCGTGTGTTTCGGCAGCGGATCGTTCGTTCGCTTTATCAAGAAGTGGTTTGATGGGTTGATAATACGTTTGGTGTGCGGCGATAGATACGAGTTCTCTTTCAGGGTATCGTAGTGCTGTGAGTTTGCCGCCGAAGACACATCCCGTATCGATGTTGATTGTTCGGTTTATCCATTGCGGTTCGGTAACTGGTGTGTGCCCATAAACGACCGTTGCGGCACCGCGATATTCGTCTGCCCAATTGACGCGAATCGGAAAGCCGAATTCATCGGTTTCTCCTGTGGTTTCGCCATAGAGTGCGAATTCGCGTACGCGCCCGGATGCCCTACCTTGTAGTTCTGCCTTCATTCCGGCATGCGCGACGACGAGTTTTCCACTATCAAGGACGTAGTGGCTCACTAAATTATCTAAGAATTCTGCGGCTTGCGTCTTGAATTCGGTTGATTCGTTTTCCAATTGCGCGAGCGATTCCGCTAACCCGTGTGTCGGCTTTACGTTTCTGCCCTGAAGTGCACGCACAAGTTTCACGTCGTGATTCCCCGGTATACAGATCGCTGCGCCTGTTCTTTGCATCTGCATGACCAAGCGTAGTACTTCGGCGACCTTTGGACCCCGGTCAACGAAATCCCCAACGAAGATCGCCTTTCTGCCCTGTGGTGGTTCAACGACGGTGTTCCCGTCTGACTGCGTTGAGATTTCATAACCGAGGGTTTTGAGCAATTCGATGAGTTCATCGAAACAGCCGTGAATATCACCAATGATGTCAAACGGTCCGTGTTCGTCCGTGCGGTTCACCCACAACGGTTGGCGTTCGATACGGATGGCATCAACGGCTTCGGGTGTCGACATTACATAAAGGAAGTTTCGGAAACCTTCGCGTTTGAGGCTGCGCAGTGAACGGCGAAGTTGTTGGTTCTGCTGGCGGACAACATGCGGTTTAAAATTGCGGTCTGGGCGTGCCTCGTTTCTTTCTTGACAGAGTTTCGTAGGTATATTGAACACGATGGCAACGGTTAAGTAGTGGTATTCGCGCGCCAGTGCGATCAAAGGTTTCCGTGCTTCGACCTGAACATTCGTTGCGTCAATGACGGTCAATTTTCCGGCAGCGAGCCGTTTTGTGGTGATGAAATGTAGCACTTCAAACGCGTCGTTGGTTGCGGTCTGGTCGGTCTCGTCGTCAGAGACAAGCCCTCGACAGAAGTCGGATGAAAGAATCTCAGTCGGTTTGAAATGCTTATGTGCAAAAGTGGATTTGCCTGAACCTGAAGGTCCAATAAGAAGTATAAGCGAAGGTTCAGGGATTTTAAATTTTCCTTGCGGTTCGTTAGTGTTGGCTTTGTGAGAGACGTTCCTTTCCTTAGAGTTGCTCTCCATTTCATTTCGGGCTTGCGTTTCTGAGTTTTGAGAAGTATTGGACATTTTTTCTATTTCCTTGCGGTTCGTTTAGGTTGGCTTTGTGAGAGACGTTCCTTTCCTTAGAGTTGAAGAAACACCCAAGCAAAAACCCCTCCATTTCATTTCGGGCTTGCGTTTCTGAGTTTTGGGAAGTATTGGACATTTTTTATTTTTTCTTACGGTTTGTTGCCTGGGATATCTGTCTTATTTATCAATTTTTCGGGTAAAGATTGCCATCTGTGTTGGGGATCCGACGTTTTCAGCTTCTGGTCCGATTGGATGGAACACAACGGTGTAGCCGAAGCGTTTGGTGATACCTGCTGCCCAAGATTGAAATTCGTCGCGTGTCCACTCGAAACGGTGGTCTTTATGTCGAAAGTTTCCAGCCTTCAGGTTCTCAAATTGGACGTTGTATTCTATGTTTGGTGTTGTCAGGACAACGGTTTTTGGACCTGCGAACTCAAACAGGATTCGCTCAAAAGCCGCGAGTCGTGGTAACTCTAAGTGTTCAATGACTTCTACCACAGCGGCGGCATCGTATCCGGTTAAGCGTTTATCTCGGTACCCGAGTGATCCTTGGAACAAGCGAATCCGTTTTTTCTGTTTCTCTGGTAACCTGTCGTAATGGAGTCGTTCTTGTGCGATCTTCAGGGCGCGATGTGAAACGTCCATTCCGACGATTTCTTCAAACTGCTTTTCGGCTAATAATTGACGAAGTAATTTCCCTTCGCCGCACCCCAAATCAAGAACGCGTTTCGCGCCGGCCTGCTTGAGCGTCTCAGTCACCGTAGTTAAACGGATATTGTTTAGACCGATCTGTCCTTCAACTTCTGTCTCTTTTTCGGCTTGCGTTGCTTCATCATTCTCTTGTGCATCTTCTTCGCGCAATTGGGCGAGTGCTTCGTGTGTAAGGTGTCGTTGATGCTTCAAGTAGCGACGGGCAATGGCTTCTTGTTCTGGGTGATCGGCGAGCCAATCCTCGCCACGTTTTAAGAGTTTTTCGATCTCCGCCTCGCCGACCCAGTAGTGCTTTTCGTCGTCGAGTACAGGCATCAAAATGTAAAGATGCGTGAGGAGGTCGCTCAAGCGACATGTATTTTCGAGTGCCACAGAAAAATAACGGCTTTGTCCCCAATCTGGGAAGTGTGGGTTTAACACCTGTTGTTCTGCTGTTACTGTATAACCGAGCGGCTCGAAAAGTTGTCGTAACAGTTTCTCTCCGCCGCGACAGGGTAAGATGGATAATTCTGCCTTTAAAGGGATCGGCGTATCAACGAGTTGTGGTCGCTCTTTGCACTTGCCGGACAATGCGCTGCTAAAGACGCGCGCGATTGCGACGCTCAAGAAGGACGAAGCGACGTAAGGACGGTCGCTAACGTATTGCGCGAGGGCGAAATTTTCAGCGAATCGCCCATGCGGACGGCGGACAAGGGCGACCGGATCGACATCAAGGAGCAGTGCGGCTGTGCATTTTTCGGGACGTGCGTCTGGGTAGAAGACGTGTGCTTGCCCAAAAGCGAGTTCAAAGGATTGAATCCTTGCAGGGTGTTTATGTAACAGATAACCGAGGTCTGTTGCTGGAGAGTATGTGGTTGATATTTTCAATAGCATAGCAATTTATGAAGAAAAATGCCTATCAGCGATGAATAAACAGATTTTTGGTGCCAAAAAGATACCAAATGGTATCTTTTTTCGTTTTTTGGTATCTTTCTGATTTGTATCGTGAACCCAGGCATCGTATGGGTTTGTGGGCGGTTTTTTATCTAATTCATAATTGAAAAAAATAATTTTGTGGTGACATTTTCGGCACTGCATCCCTGAGAAAAATAAACGTCTAACTTATTTTTCGTATAGTATAAGTATACTATATTTTCGGGCGGGTGTCAAGTCCTTTTTTCGTGAAGTGAATGTAGTAAATTTGTTTTATCTCTCAAAAAGCGGTATAATAGGACTCGTCCATATCTTATAGCGTTCTGCGCCACAAAACGTAATTAAAACCATCTTTGGAGGGCATGATAAAAATGGCAAATTTTGATACCTTTTCATATACACCGATATATCCGGGGCCGAATGATGATGTGCTTGAGGCACAGGCGCGGGTTTGCACGGGTCCACATCAGACGCGCCCGTTGGGTGTGAATCCCTCGGATTTTCCGCAACCGGAGCCGATTCTTGAAACACTCCTAAAATCTGTGACAGGCGAGTTACCGGCATCGGATGCGGCATCGGCGGCACAGATGGGCGCGTTTTTCGCGGCGATGACGCTCCGTGCTTATTTTCCAGAAGCGACACAGTGGAGTCCGGCAGAAAAAGCGGCGTTTCACAAATACCGTTCCGCACTAATGGAGCAACTCCCATCAGAAATCCAATATCTCATGGTGCCAGAGCGCGGTTATGTGCCTGCGAACCCGACAGAGGCGGTTGTCGTGAAGGCGTTAGAGAAGATTTTACGGGCAAAACATCTCAGTTACGCCGAGACTCGCGAGATGTGTGAAGCGATTTTGAGCGATGCTGTCAGCCCCGCACTTAAGGGTGCCGCCCTTATCGGACAACGGATGAACCGTGAGACCTACGAAGAGGTGAGAGGTTATCTTGATGCGTTTTATGGACCGGAAGCGGTTCAACCGATCGATGTGCCGACGTTAACACATTTTGGACAGCCTTATGACGGTGCGACGCGCTATTTCCGTCCGACGCTGTTTGTCGCTGCGGTGCGTGCCGCGCTTGGGGAGGCATCACTTCTCCATAGTGTAGACGCAATGCCGCCGAAGAACGGTGTGACAGAGGAGAATATCTTAAAAGTGCTCGGTGCGAATACACACTTATCACTTGCGGAGACGGCTTCCTTGATTACAGATGCATCGGTTGGATTTGGGTATATCAGTCAGCGTGAATATTGTCGCGCTGCTTACGATTTGCGGGAGTTGCGGGTGCATATTATGAAGCGTCCGCCTTGGGCCGCGACGGAGAAGGCGCAGCAGTTTTTCTCGGCGCGGGAGGCGAACTATATGGTGCTTGGGTATTACCATATCGGTTATGAGAAGCCGCTTCTGCAATTGGCGTGGGAACGTGGGGTTGATGCTGCTGTTGCTATCAAAGGCGAGGAGGGGACGAGTCATTATTCGCTCCGTCTCGGTAAACCTTCTACGAGTGATAGGATGGCGGTCAACTACTCGCAGGGTTTCCGCCGTGTGCATGATACGCGCGAAGACTTCGCGCTGGATATAGACCCGAAGATTTACGGATTCGACTATGTGCACAGTCCGCGTCCAGAGATTGTGAGTGCTGAAGCGTTTGCGGAATTGGGTGTGGCGGCACTATCGGGTGAAAAAGGGGTTATTTACGACAGGATTCTATTGAACACGGCAATAGTGGATTCCCTATTAGGGATCTGTCCGGAACCCGAAGAAGCACTCGCGCGGGCGCGCTCGGTGATGGACAATGGCCGTGCGCTGGAACGTTTGCAAGCGTATGTTGCAGTTAGCAATCGGCAGTCGGCAATCGGCAGTCAGTAGAAGGTGTTTCTGTCTATCTAAAGCCTCCTCTGATAACTGAAAACCAAAAAATCCGAATGCTGTAAATGTGAAAACTTGTTGGGTTTCACTCGGTGTGTTTCTGACACCAGTTCACTGCTAAGCAATAAGCTATGATTCATCAACTTCTACCTTTTATTGCAGTTCAGCCCAACCTACAGGAACCCAGACCTTATTTCAAACTCACATTATAAAGTTCGTAAAAACATGAAACCGTTAGACCTATCAGTTTCTGATGGGGTGCTGCTGAAAAAGCATGTCATTATTGAATCGGTGATCAAGGAACTGAAAACACAGACAGTGCTTGGACACAGTCGTCATAGAAGTTTCGTCAACTTCCGTGTGAATATTGTTTCTGCGTTGATTGCGTATCAGCTTTTAGAGAATAAACCCTCGGTGCATCTCTGTGAACTTCCGGGAAACAACGACTTACCCGTGACTCTCTAACGGATAAACTTTTTTCAAACTCACGCTAAATCAAATGCGTCTTATTTTCAAGCGTCGCGGGAGTGGGCGTTGGCAAATGTTTCCACAGACATTTTCAAAAAACAATTTAAGGAGTTAATCAAAGCATTTATATGAGCCTTATTATTGAACAGACCCTTAAACATAAAGAGACGCATCGGGCGTTGAAACTGATTGCCGAAGACCTTGAAAACTTCCTTAAATTCAAAGAGGTATTCGTTGCCGCGGATAAGATTGTGGGCGCGCAGTTCTATTACACGAGGGTTTTCGCCTAAATAATGATATTGAGTTGAGTTTGCCCGATTTTTAGGATGTCAGAAACGTCTCCATTGACGCGAAACCTCGCAAATAAAGCGATCGTGGCATTAACCATCTCAACACTCTTAGAAACGATAATAG
>JAJDXV010000137.1 GCA_022823085.1 Candidatus Poribacteria bacterium | reverse complement strand
AAAACAAAAGGAGGCATAAGGATGGACTTACATTCTACTTTACAACGCATTGCGTTGCAACTGAAAAATAAAAACCGCACCCTCAAGCAGGTCGCACGCGTGTTTCAAAAGATGATAAAAACGCTTTATGAGGCACACTTTCCCAACGCTGAGGCACGTCGTCCGGGACCGAATCCAAACTGCCCAGATGCCGATATTCTAACGGTCGCATGGCTGCTTGAATACATCGGTGAAGACAGCGAGAACTCAGGGTATCAACGCATCAAGACGGAACTGAAAACTGTCTTCCCGTCTTTACCCGAACGCTCGCGTTTCAATCGTCGGCGGAGGCATCTTTCGACAGCGAGTGAAGTCATCCGTCGGGCATTGACGACCTATTTGCCGAAGACAGATGTTTTTATCGTTGATTCTTTTCCGATCCCCGTCTGTGATTTCAAACGCGCCAACGCTTGAAAGTCTGATTTCAAGTGGGCGGACGGCACCGGAACGCTTGCGACTTATGGCAAATGTGCGACGAAAGGTCTTGGGACGTTCTTCGGTTTTCGAGGAACACTGCTAACAACAGCTGACGGCGTTCCTGTTGACTTCGGCATTACCTCTGCTGATAGAAATGATCGAGACATCATTCCTTTACTTGTTGAACGTGGTGAGTATCCGATTCTTCTTGGCGATAAAGGGTATGTTTCTCAACACCTTCAGTCAGAACTGATGGCAACCGAAGGCACCGCCTTGATACCGACCTTGAGGAGAAATCAAAAGCGACAGTATCCTGAGAGATTTCGCAAACTTCAGGTGCGGATGCGGCGTCGTATTGAAACGACAATCGGCCAACTGACAGAACAGTTTCATATTTCTCGGGTGCGTGCGTTGAAGCATTGGGGTTTACTCACGCGTATGAGCAATAAGTTGGGGAGTTGTCTCCTTGGTGCTTTCATAAATCAATGCCTCGGACGCCCTTTGATGAAACTCAAAGACCTCGTTCTCGCATAAGGAAATATCTATGTTTACAACATTAATTAGCACAAGTCGTAAAGTATGGAAATCATGTCAACTATTTTGCGTAAGTCCTGATTGAGTAAAACGTGAGAATTTAGTAAAATAGAGAACCAAATGGAGATAATTTGTGTCCTTTTCTCTCCGCCTCAGATCCCTGTTTGCTTTGAATTCTTACCTCTTACTCGCTATGAATTCATAAAAAAATCGACTGATATTACGAATTGTCTGTAGTGGATTCAGGACTCGTTGTCTTACCAGCGAGATAAAGAAACCAGAATGTGAGCACAATTGCGATGAGAATCCACAACATGCCCCAAACTTCCGTCGAAATACCGGTCACCTCCGAAAGCATCCTTGCATCCGAACGGAGATGAGACCTATCAAGCACATCACTCTTGATGTCAAGAATCGCATAGAGACAACTCGTAACACCAATGACCCTTAGAATCCAATCGTTGACTGTCTCTGGGAGAAAAAACCCGATAGCGATTAGCACGACACCGAACCCGATACCGAATAGGTATGTAAATGTGCTTTCACCGAACCCGATAGAGATCGCCACCATCCCCAAGCCGACCAAAATACTAATCGCTTTGTCGAAATGTGTCCGTGCTGCGAGAAGTAGGATAAGTCCGCCCCAGAGGAGGCTACCGAGATACCCTGCAGTCAGGGTCCAAAAGCGAGAGCCGCCTTGTGTCAGCGCGTGTCCGCCTTGTTGTGGGTTAACCTGAATTTCGATGATCTTGCCACCCGTTACGATTGCCGCAAGTCCGTGGCTCACTTCATGCATGAACACGACAAAGATTTTCAACGGATATACAAATAGCGTATCCCACAGAAACACGATGACGATAAAGATCAGGAGCAGCGCAATATAACGTTTAAAAAGCGATAACATGGGTTCCCTTCTTTTGAATCGCAAGTTTTCGGTTTGCGAGCGGCACCGACTTTTCAATAGCAAGTTTTCGGTTTGCAAGTGGCACCGACTTTTGAATAGCAAGTTTTCGGTTTGCAAGCGACACCGAAAAATGCTTGCATTTTACGAGCAAATCTGTTATAGTATATCACAAGATGCCTAAAATATACAATTCTAAAAGTAAAGGTGTGCACCTATAGGGTGCGACTGTGTAACGAAATGAATACGTTCGGTCACCTTTTTCGGATTACGACGTGGGGTGAATCACATGGCGGTGCTGTTGGCGTTGTCGTTGACGGATGCCCTCCGCAGATTGACCTCAACATATCCGCAATACAATTTGAACTTGATCGTCGGAAGCCGGGGCAGAGCCATCTCACAACACCGCGTCAGGAAGGCGATGCCGTTGAAATACTCTCCGGTGTATTTGAGGGTAAAACGCTTGGGACACCTATCTCCATGTTGGTATGGAATAAGGACGCCCGCCCCGCAGCTTACGACCATCTAAAAGACCTCTACCGTCCCTCGCATGCCGATTACACGTATCAGCAGAAGTACGGCATCCGGAACTGGCAAGGCGGCGGCAGAGCGAGTGCTCGAGAAACCATCGGTCGTGTCGCAGCGGGTGCGATAGCAAAACAGATTTTACGTGAGAGGTCTGGAACCGAGGTGCTTGCTTATGTCAAACAGGTTCATACACTATCAGCTGACGTGGACACAGAGACGGTAACACTTGAAGATATAGAGGCGAGTCCTGTGCGGTGCCCGGATCCGATTGTGGGTCCTAAGATGGCGGAACGCATTGATCAGGCACGGCGTGATCGGGATTCGCTCGGTGGTGTCCTCGAGTCGGTAACCCGTAATGTTCCTGTCGGACTCGGTGAACCGGTCTTTGATAAACTCAAAGCGGACTTGGCGAAGGCGATGATGTCGCTTCCTGCAACGATGGGTTTCCAAATCGGGTCGGGGTTTGGTGGCATTACAATGACAGGGTCTGAACATAACGATGCCTTTTATATAGAAAACGAGAGTGAAACAGGACGAGTTCGTACGCGCACGAACAATTCCGGCGGTACGCAAGGTGGTATTTCAAACGGCGAAAACATTGTCTTCCAAGTCGCATTCAAACCGACGGCGACGATCGGTAAACCGCAACAGACGGTCGATGTAGACGGAAATGAAGTGACGTTGGAGGCGAGCGGACGACACGACCCGTGTGTGTTGGTGCGTGCACCCGCGATTGTGGAGGCGATGGCAGCACTTGTTCTCACAGACCATCTACTCCGTCAACGGGCAAAATCTTGATGCAAGGATTTAGGGAAATGGCGGTAGAAGCGCAAATCGCAGCGATCTCACCAGATGAGACATTGGAAACCTGCGCACGACAGATCATCGTGAGCTATTTCCACCAGATGATGTCCTATAAAGACGGTGCCAAAGATGGGTGCGACATCGCATTTGTCCACGATATGCGTGTTACTTCGCGGCGTTTACGTGCAGCAATGGATAATTTCGCCGACTGTTTTCCGCAGAAGGCGTTCCGAAAACAGTATAAAAAGGTGAAAGCGATAACGCGAACGATGGGAGCCGTCCGGGACCTTGATGTTCTTATTGATCGTTTCCAAAAATCGTTAGACACTTTGTCTGAAGCGGAACAGTTGGACATCCGAGAACTCATTTTGCACCTACAACGCGAACGAGAAGAAGCCCGAAAACCGATGCTCGCCCTGTTTACGAAACTTGAAGAGACCGGTTTTGAGACTAAGTTTTTGGAATTCTTTGTAGGAAGGTCTAATTAAAAAATGGCGAAAGCACACAAAATCAGCGGTGTTAAACCACTCGGTAGTTATCGCGAAAATGCTCGTATTATACTTCCACAGAAGATCGAAGAGGTCTACACGTGGGAACCGTTCATTCGAGACGCAGCGAGGCGTGAAGAACTCCATAACATGCGAATTTCGATCAAACGCCTCCGTTATACGATGGAACTCTTTCGCGTCGTTTACGAGTTGCCAAAGGTGTGTTCCAAAGATGCGGTGGCGACAGACGATAAACGTTTTGCTGAGTTCCTTGCGGTAATCGTTGATTTGCAGAGTATCCTCGGTGACATCCATGACTGCGATGTAGTTTTACAGGTTTTGACCGATTATACGTGTCAATCGGCGTCGGACGCTGTGGTGTTGGACATCCTATCCGCTACCGGGAAAGACGGTATTGATAGACTTATCGCTCAGACGCGGGAGACCCGAAAAGCGGGTTACCAGAAATTTCTCGAAAAGTGGGAACAACTATCCGCTGCAAACTTTAAACGGAAACTGTTATCTTTTTTGGTAACATAACCAATTTAACGGGAGATTATTAAGAGATGAGCACCAATGTTGTCGGTGTCGATATGGGCGGTACCAAGATCTTGTCCGCAGTCATTGATGCAGAAGGCAATATCTTAGGGACAGCCAAACTATCAACGAAGGCAGCCGAAGGAGCATCTGCCGTAATGGATCGGATTGCTGAATCTATCCGAAAGGCTATAGACAAGTCAGGTGTTAACGAAGCGTCAATTGAGGCAATCGGCATCGGCGCACCGGGTCCCCTTGATCCGGCAACAGGGGTTGTCATTTTCGCACCGAACCTCGGTTGGAAAGATGTGCCGCTGAAAGCTGAACTTGAAGCACGAACAGGTATTCCGACCTTTGTAGACAACGATGTGAATGTTGGAACGTTCGGCGAGCACGCCTTCGGTGCGGCGCAAGGTGTCCAGAATGTTGTCGGCATTTTTGTTGGCACCGGCATTGGCGGTGGTATTATTTTAAATGGTGAGTTGTTCCACGGCGCAAGTAAAACTGCCGGTGAAGTTGGACATATCATCGTTAAAGCCGGTGGCCCGCGGTGTGGATGCGGCACGCGGGGTTGTTTAGAGGCAATCGCAAGCCGCACCGCTATGGCAAAGCAGTTTCGGAAGGCGATAGAGAAAAAGGGAAAAAAGAGCGTGCTGACTAAACTCACAGATGGCAATCTCAGTATTATTCGGAGCGGCGTATTGGTGAAGGCGATTCAGGCAAACGATAAACTCACCCTGAAAGTTTTCAAGAAAGTGACCAGATATCTCGGTATTGGGGTCGGCTCCATAGTAAATTTCCTAAACCCGGATATGATTGTATTAGGCGGCGGTGTTGTCGAAGCACTTGACGACACGTTCATAGACAATATCCGAAGGTACGCAGAAAAATACGCGCTCCCGGATACGCTAAGCGGTGTCCAAATTGTACGCGCAAAACTCGGAGACAATTCAGGCATTCTTGGCGCGGCAGCATTGGCGCGTCACCGGCTTGAAACTACGTAGAGTAACCAAGACGCAACCGTAGCGTTATAGTAAACCCAAAAGTAAGTTGACGCTTCTGGGAATAATAACCCCTCCTTCGCTGCGAGGTTTGTAATTCCGCCTATTCAGAATGTCTAAGTAATTATAGGTTCCATTATATGAGTCAACGGAGGGTAGGTCTATGTTAGTAGATGATAACAGGGAAGAACATCGGATGATGATTTTCGGCAACGATAGCCGTCTCGTACAGGAGCGGTTGATCGTTGAAGGCGACGCGAAACCCGACGGTATTCTGGCGCAGAAAGTCCACGCGGATTCTTATACTGTCACGTTGTACGTTTTGCTGAAAGATTATGGACTCACGCCCGTCTTTCGCATCAAGCCGCGGATCCGCTTCCATCGCTCTAACTACGATAACCTCTCTTCAAGCGCGCCTCTACAATACAGTTGCGACGATATTATCCATTTCGCTGAACTCAAACGGGGCGTTGATTTAACGGAAAAGATAGATGACGTGAAACTTGCAGAAATTCTCGGTGACGCACCTGCACTCACGGATATAGCAGATGATGTGGCGTTACAACTCGTCTCACAACGCGATGTGTCGCTCCGAAACCCACCCTTTAAAACCAAGACTAAAGTATTTGGAAAAAGTGAAGATGAAGGTGTCGAAGAAGGCGGGATCCCTATCGGGACATTCCTTGACGCGTTGAATCAACCGCAACGCACCGAGCAAATTTTTAAACAGTTTGCGCGCGGCAGCGAATTCGCACGCGACCTACGCGAGGCTTTGGCACCCTACGAAGACTTTGAATTTCAATTTGGACTCTATTCCCGATATGAACGGCGAGATTGCGTCTTGGCGAATGGAGACGCGGAAACCAGTGGTAACTATCGCGCCACTTTTGATCCATGGACGGCACTCGGTTATATCCGAACCGATGGCGATATGCAGCAGTTCCAAATTTTAATGCATGAACGCGGGACACGTTGGGAACATAAGATTATGTTGGAGCAGCTGGATGCACCGACGCTTGATCGCCTTGCTACCGAGATTCCAACGCTTCGTCGCGAGTACCTAATCGGGCGCGTCTTATCTAAAAGTCAGACCGCCTTGACCCGTTTGGCTGAACTTCGCCAATCTCAGCTGAATCTCACAACCGAGTTACACACAGGATATACACTTCGATTAGAGATACCGATCTCTCAAAAGCGGTTCTCTGTCATAGAGCATCGTCGAAAATTGCGGGAGACATTTAATAACAGCGGTGCTTACCGTCTGCACCCACTGAACGGTGATTTTGTTGAGAGACATCATAACTTGGCAAAGGGTCTCCGAAACGGTGTCGTCTGGACGCTGGACTCCGTTGATCTGCTCGTAGGACAACCGGCTTTAGAGCAGGAAGATGAGGAATTCCTTATTGTCAAGACACCGCATCAAAACAAATTCGTCGTCCGTTCTGCCGAAGAACTCCGGGAACGCCTGCCTAACAACGGATTCGAGAAATGTTGGAATGAAGCCGTTGATGCAGGGGGTTATACTGTCCTCAGCCAGATGAGTGGTAGGGTCTATGCGGTGAACTATGGACGGCGGACCACCGGCAGCATCCACGAAGGCAACGTTACGAAAGAGAAGGTTGTGCACTATTTTTCAATCGAATACTTAGGGACAGAGCCGACGCGTACGGGCGTTTCGCATTTCGGGGTACAAGCCAACGCGCAGCGAGGTTTCTTTGATAAGCTTCTTAACAGGCAGCCTGTGCCGCCGTTCTTTAGTCAACTGATAAAAACTGAGACACAGGTTATAGAAGAGATGAAACTGCTCGCTCGGCATTGTAAAGAGAAGTTAGAGATTTCATAGGCGTTCGGATTTTATGTTGAGGGTTATTTCTGTGAGGTAAAACAGATGGTACGCTATCTTAAAGTCAAGGAACTCAATAAGCGGCTTGATGATGAATTTGAGTTCAATGAAGACTTGAACATTTTTACTGGGGCAAATGGGTCAGGCAAGACGACGTTGTTGAAGTTGATATGGTACTTCATAAGCGGCAATCTACAGCAAATTGTGCTTGAAATTCCGTTTCATACTGTTTCAATTCAAACGGATCTATTCGCTTTGAGCATGAAATGGGTTAAACCCGACCGAGTTAGGCTTGATTACAACTTTGGTAAAGAAGAAAGTATGTGCGAATTCATTGTCATTGATGCGGAGACTGGAAGGGTCAACCGAAAGGACGTGGATTGGATAAATGGACTTGAAAAGCGTATCGCGCAAACGACTAAGCAGAGTCTATTCTTCCCAACCTTTAGAAGAATTGAAGGTGGTTTTTCGAGAGTTACAACGGACACCGACGATTCAGTAGCGTGGCTTCTCACTCCCGCGCCAGAAATGCTTCAATCCTCAATATCAAGATTTTCCGATGAGGTGTCAATCAACGGACATAAGTTCATTGCTTCAATCTCAACAGAGGATCTCCGCGACTTACTCACACAGAAATATGCTGATATTTATGAAGAAATCAGCACACGCCAGTCGCAGGTATTAGACAATATTTCGGACAGAGTTTCTAAAAACCCTAAAGATGTGATTGATGTTCTGGACGCTATCCAAACGGTCAGCAATGAACGTGAACAGTTGAGTAGACCGTTTTCTGTGTTGTCTGAGCTGACTCGGAAGATTCTACGATATAACGCGATTCGCGTTACGGGACAGATCGGTCACGGGGAAACTACTGATGGAGTTACTTTGGGAGAAGGAAAAGAGGGAATTACAGTTGGAGAAACAAAAAATGCCATCTCCTCTGATAAACTCTCCTCCGGCGAGAAGCAGATGCTCAGTTTTCTGTGTTACAACGCCTTTAGCGAAAATATGCCTATTTTCATTGATGAACCAGAGTTAAGCCTGCACATTGATTGGCAAAGGTTGCTTCTACCAACTCTCCTTGATCAGAGCACTGGCAACCAGTTTTTCATTGCAACACACTCACCTTTCATCTATACCATGTATCCTGACAAGGAGTTTATGTTGGATGATGCTCAAGGATATCAGGGAGAAGTTTAGTGCCAACATCTAATCCAATGACAGTAGAGCATTTAGTTGGTGTTCTGCGTAGGTCTCGCAAGCCGAGCATTGTTGTTGAAGGAGACGACGATGTGATTATCTATCGCGAATTAGTTAAACGGATTGGGATACTTGAAGTTGTTTTGTTGCCTTCTGGCGGTAGAGAAAAATTGCTCCAAATTTATAAACGCAAAGATGAATTTACACAAGTACCTGTCGCTTTTATCGCAGACCGAGATATGTGGTTGTTTTCAGGGATTGAACCAGGCTATGAGGATGTTATTTGGACTAATGGGTATAGCATTGAAAATGACTTGTATTCGGATGCTGACTTGGAACGTTTGTTAGATAATAACGAAACCGTAGAACATCAACAAATTTTGGATGCTATCAGTACATGGTTTGCATTCGCCGTTGAGGAGTATTTAGCAGGAAACGCTCCAAAGCTCGATCTGCATTGTGACGAAATGGTTCCACTTGGTAAAACTGAACTGGACACCGGCTTTTGCACACGTCAAGGCTTTCGCACTCCTAATGCAGGGCGAGTGCAACAAATTAGAAATACATATCAACTTTTACTTAGAGGAAAACAGCTTTTCCAGTTATTGGTTCGTTTTTTGAGCAAACCTACCCACGGTTTTGAGAAGGCAAGCCTTAACGACTATGCTCTGTACAACTTTGCACTTAGAATGCCTGAACAGCAACCATTGCTGGATAGATTAATGGAAAAAGTAAAGGGCAAAATTGCAGCACACAAACCTACTTCGTAAAAAATAAAATTCCTGACAGGAGGAAATACCGAAAACAATGCCAAACCGTAGAAAAGTCCTTATCACTGGAGCCTCTGGCTATATCGCCGGTCGGATGCTCCCAGAATTTCGCGAACGTTATGAACTCGTTCTCTTAGATGTAAAAACCACCAACCGACAAGGTGAAGCGGTCGAAGGGATTCAAATTGCTGAACTCACTGACCCAGATCGCGACGCATACAGACACCATTTTGAAGGGGTTGATACTGTTGTCCATTGCGCTTTCAAAGGCGGGAGTTTTGAGAACGAACTCGCCAACGTCCAGATGGCGTACAACGTCTATCAAACCTGTGTGGAAACCGATGTCCGACGCGTCGTTGTCTGTAGTTCTAACCACGCTGCCGATTATTATGAACGCCTTATCTGGGCAGGCAAATGGGATTTTGTATCACCAGAGATGCGTCCACTTTCCGATAACTTCTATGGGTGGGCAAAAGAGGCGTATGAACATCTCGGTTTTGTCTTTGCGACTGGACACGTTGAGGGTAAGAAGTTACAGAACGTCCAATTGCGCATCGGGGGGCCGCGGGAGACAGATATGGATAAAGCCTCAGCCGACGATCTGAAGGCGATGCACCGCGGACTCGGCGCGTATTTGAGTATCCGCGACCAGGTTCAACTCTTCGTCAAGAGCATTGAAACGGAAAATATTGAGGACGAAAACGGGGTCCCGTTCCAGATTTTCTATGGTATCAGTGATAATACACATAAGTTTTGGAGTATCACTAATGCCCGGAAGGTAATCGGCTACGCACCGCAGGACGACAGCCAACGCCGTTTCGCCAACCAATTAGCAGAAGTATTAGAACAGGTGGATGAGATATAGCAAGACGACCTAAAGCCCTGGTGAAAAAAAAGCCGCCGTATGTAAATTACAGCGGCGGCTTTTCCTATGCTGCTCAGAGAAAACTTGCTATCCGATGGACAAGTGTTTAAAGTGGTAACTCGTGTTCCCCTATTTTAAATGTTCAAGGACACCATCAGCGATGTCGGGACTCCAATTTTCAGAAAGCGTCTTACGAATAATAGAGAGTTTTTCCTCACGGTTACCTGTGTCTTCTGCCAAAAGCCCCTGAACACGCCTTGCAATGTCGACTTGCATCTGATCCTGCCGATCTTTGAGTATTTCGCGCGCAGACTCAGTTGGGAAAAATTCTTCAAATTCCTCTTGTGAGAAGTATGGAGCAGTAACAACATCAAGATACTGTGTGTCAAAATCGTCATTCCAGCCTAAAACCTGTGATAAAAACCCGCGATGCCACTGATCGGGATCAAAATCAGGAATGTCAACGTTTGGCATATGGGACTGTTGTCGATGGGAATCTCTTGTAGGAGATATTTCTATCAGAGGACCGTCAATGCTCTCCGATAGCGCGTCCCCAGAGCTGTCGAGTTTTTCTGGATCAGGAGGTGAAGGCTCGTAGTTCACCCTTGAATCCAGTTTCTCTCTCCTTGCAGCTATCATTGCCATCACTTCGTCAAAAAAGGCATAAGAGTTTTCAATATCTGCTTCGCTGGTTTTTACGAGTGAGCGAGCCTGCTTTAATATTTCCATTGCCTGTTGCTTTTCTTGCTCGGACTTCTGTCTATCTTTAGGTAATTCCTTGAGAAGTGTCTCAGTAGCTTTTCGTAAAGCTGCAGCTTTTTCCGGGTCCCCCCATTTTTCGAGAAGTCTATTCATTTCAGCAAGCAGTTCGTCTCTACTTTTATCTTCTCCGAAATCCTGAGCAGTTTTCTCAAGATTGTAATTGAGCATTTTGACTGTGTCTGCTTCATTAGTGTTGTCCCAGACAGGAATTGCAGGGTACTTTTCCTTGAATTCTTGCCGTTTTTCTCGAAATTCTGCAACGGTGAGCTTCTGCTGTATTCCAAACGTTGCCTCACCTTTAGTGTTGTTTAAAGTTCGGAACATCCAAACAACACCAAAAGCCATAATCAAAAGAGACAAAACAAATGAAATAACTCTGTAACGTTTCTTATGAAGTATCATCTTTACCTCCTCAGGGACCATATAAGATTTCTACAAGGTTATCCCGTTCTGTTTCAAGCTGCTCGCGTTTCTCTGGCGGGAGGTTCTCATCTTGTAATTCCGTATTAATCTCTCTAATACGATTCTCTAACCGGGTTTGTTGATCTCTTAGACCTTGTAATTCGTTCGTAAGTTCAACGAGTTTTGCTGCTTCAGCAGAGAGACATTTTTGAATGAAGTCCCTTCCTTCAATCCAAGCATCAATGTTTGATGAAACACGACTTATTTCTTCTTGGTTCAAACTTCTGTCAATCTTCTTGGAGAAAATTTTAGATTCCAAGTTTTGGATGCTACTCTCTTTCATTGCTTTATACGGGATTCCGTTCCAGATTTTCTACGGCATCAGTTATAATTCGCATAAGTTCTGGAGTATCAGCAACGCACGGAAGGTGATCGGCTACGCGCCTGAAGACAACAGCGCGTTCCGTTTTGCTGAGCGATTGGCGGAATTGTTAAAACGGGCGAAAGAAATATAACACGCAATTTCTATCTTCTGTAGGGGGATTTCTGGTCGCGATTCCCTCCGAAGAAACTAACGACTTGTAAGGTGCATGACACTTTTCACAGCAAGGTTTTATACCAGTTGTAGTAAGCGTGTTGAATCTTAACATATTTACCTCCATTTACTCGCCGTTGAGCCGCTTAATATTCGCTATTAGCGAGTCACGTTCCGGATTTGTTCTATCCAGAAAATTCTGACTCTCTTCGGGTGTGATACGTCCTGCCTGCAAGTCAGCAAGGTTTTGCTCATACAAGCGTATAAGAGCATCGAGTTTTAACCCGTACTGCTTCAATTCGGCATGTACCCGCCGATGTTCCTCTGGGCTGAGATCATCGTGGGGATGGTAGGGGGCTTGTTCGTCTGGCTTTTCTTCCCATACCGCTGCCTCCGGGGACACTGCGGGGATGAGTGCCGATGCGCTTTCGGTTGGGAGACTTTCCTGCACTCTGTTCTCACGCGGTTCAGCATGGAACGTGCCATCCGGGTGGAAATGCCTAACCTGTTCGGGCTGCTCAACAACAGGTACTTCTGCAGGCGGTGCTTCCTTCTGTCTCTCGTTCCATTGACGGACGCGTTCCTCCGTCTCGGTAGCGTATTCCGCACCTTTCTGATTTTCGTGATGCATGTAAAGCAGAGAACCCGCAACACACAACACAAAAAATGCTAACGCACCTATAAATAGGCGGTTCGTAAAAATGTTCGCTAACATAACAGTTCTCCTGTTATTTATTCCGATACACGTCTGCATCCGGTTCTTATTTGACGACTTCAGCACCAAAATCCGCATCTACCAACGTAGAGATTAGCACTGAACTTTTGACGTGACTCTTTACAACGACCCGTCTATCTAAAACCGATACCGAGACGATCTCCAATTCACCTTCAACTTTACCAAGTGCGGACCGCACTTTTTCAGCACAACCGTCTCAGTCCATACCTTCAATACTTAACACAATCACCTCTGTCAAGGGACCGCAACCCATAAAAAGGACAATGGCAAGCAATAGGATCGATGATAAACGGATAACAGACATAGAGGCACCTCCACTATCGACCCATCGCACACATAATGTCTAAAGTGGACACCATCGCTACGGTATTAAGTTTATCATGTCCAAATACAAAACACAAACCTTTTGGACACCTTATCGTGTCTCCGATGAGATGCTGCTGCCACCGATGCTCACACGACCAATGCAATAACGGACGGACAACATCACAATCGAGTAAGACACAATCGGGCGGTTTCACTGGAACACACAGACCCCGCGGTGAACATGCAGAGGTTTCCGCCCTGGCGCGGTATTCCAAGACCACCGAGAAGCTGACCAGTCCACAAAGAAAAAGAATTAAGAAAAGGATACGTAACATCGTCATTCTCCTATAAATCATACAACTTGGAGACTGTCAGGGCAGCGAAACAATACCACGGTTGTCAATGAGACCCTCTCATTTCTCTGATTTCCTGTTGAATTCAGAGAAATCCAAGTCTAAGCCTTCGGCGTTTGCTTCTTCCCAAGCTGCTGCCCAGACTCTCAACTTCTGCTTCGCCCGAGACAACCGATTCCTCACAGAGGACACAGTGACTTCGCATATTTCGGCAATCTCTTCATAACTCTTGTTTTGGAGTTGCAGGCGAAGCATCCACTGCTCTAATTCAGGAAGTTGTGCGATGGCTTCCGGGAGTGCTATCCATCTCGCTGTCTCCGTTGCGTTTTCTTGTGCAGCCTGATGGACAACAGTCGTCGCTTCATATTCTCCCTCAACTTCATAAATGTTGATGAAGGATCGTGCTGTGTCGGGCTTCCGGTTTTTAAGGTATGAATGCAACTTTCAGAAAAAAATCTCACAAAGCGTAATTTTTTTTTACGATTTACACTTGACAACACCAACCGGGCGGTGTAAAATAGCAAGACCTCATACAAGGAGCCGCACAGTGCCTAACTTTACAGCAGAAGAACTCACCACTATTTGCCGAAACGTTTTCCGAAAATTAAACATCCCAGCAGCCGAAGCGGAAATCGTGACACGCTCCATGGTGGATGCCAACCGCGTTGGGCACGACTCACACGGCGTTATCCATCTCCCGAAATATGTACGTGAACTCGAAGCAGGACTCATCCAACCTGGTGCTCGGACAGAGACACTCCACGCATCAGCATCCATCGCAGTGTTAGATGGCAATTGGGGGTTCGGTCCCGTCATTGCGACGCGCGCCGTTGAATTGGCGATTGTAAAAGCGAAACAGACGGACATCAGTTCTGTCGCTGTTTCACGGTGCAATGAGGTGGGTCGATTGGGCGGATATGCGTGCCTCGCAGCGGATGCGGAGATGATTGCGCTGCTCATGGCGAACGACCACGGCGGCGGCACATGTGTCGCACCGCACGGTGGTATCCAAGGAAGGCTCTCGACGAATCCGATCGCGTGCGCTGTGCCGATTGATGCACACGATCCGATTGTGTTGGATATGTCTACGAGTGTTGTTGCGTCCGGAAAGATTCGGGTTAAACAACACCGAAACGAGGCAGTTCCGCACGGTTGGCTCATTGACGCTGAAGGCGAGTCAACGACGCATCCAGATGATTTTTACGGCGTGCCACCTGCTGCCCTATTGCCGTTCGGTGGTATAGCGCAACACAAAGGGTTCGGTCTAAGTGTCATCGTTGATATTTTGTCAGGTGCACTCACAGGCGCGGGATGCAGCACGAGCGAAGATGCCCGTGTCGGTAATGGACTGTTCGTCCTTGTCATCAATGTGGCGAGTTTTAGGGAATTTCCGGGGTTCAGTGCGGAGATAGAACGGTTTATCGGGTATCTCAAATCGGCGAAGCGCGCTGCTGGTGTTGATGCGATTCGGATGCCGGGGGAACGCGGTTGGGCGGAACAGCGTAAAAGAGAACAGGAAGGTATCCCAGTAGATACAGAAACATGGGAACAAATTCAGGGACTTCTATAACGGCAGTCTCGAGCTTCAAGTATAGGGAGAGAATTGAACAGACACGCTCGTAGTTGGTCTTCAATCCATTTTAATTAATGATTAGCGATTCGCCTGTTTCTGAGTGGAATAGGTGTGCTTTGTCCATATTAAAACGAACTGTCAATGCGGCATTGTGTTGTGGGACATCCACCAGATCGGACTGCGCAACGAAACTGTTGTTGTCTGTCCGTAGATATAGGAGCGCATGGTTTCCGAGCGGTTCAACCAGTTCCACCTGTGTTTTAACACTGTTTGTTCCATTAAGATCGCTGTGAATATCCTCTGGACGGATACCGAGCGTCACCGAATCTCCCGAAAGTTCGTTCAACACAGATTGGAGACGGGTATCCAGTGACATCTCGAAGTGATCAAACCGGAGTGTTGGCGTGCCGCTGTTCTTCACGATCTCCGTCTCTATGAAATTCATCGGTGGTGTGCCGATGAAACCGCCGACGAACCGGTTTTCGGGTTTGTGATAGAGCGTTCCCGGATCATCGATCTGCTGGATTTCGCCTTCATTAAGCACGACGATCTGGTCACCCATCGTCATCGCTTCGACTTGGTCATGTGTGACGTAGACGATCGTTGCGTTGAGCCGGTCGTGCAACCGACTGATCTCCATCCGCATTTGCACACGTAACTTCGCATCAAGGTTACTCAACGGTTCATCGAACAGGAACACCTTCGGTTGGCGAACGATTGCCCTACCGACAGCGACACGTTGACGTTCACCACCAGAGAGATGTTTCGGTTTACGATTTAATAGGTGCGAAATGCTCAGGATCTCTGCCGCTTCGTTAACGCGTTGGTCAATCTCTTTTTTTGGATATTTACGGAGTTTCAAGCCGAACGCCATGTTCTTATACACCGTCATGTGTGGATACAGCGCATAATTCTGGAAGACCATGGCGATGTCCCGATCTTTAGGCGGGATGTCGTTGATACGTTGGTCATCGATATAGATGTCGCCTTCGGTAATTTCCTCCAGTCCGGCAATCATCCGTAGGATCGTTGACTTGCCGCACCCCGATGGACCGACGAGTACGGTAAACGATTCGTCCGGGATCTGAAAACCTACCTGTTCGACAGCGAGAACATCACCGTCGTAGATTTTAGTGACATCTTTCAAAGTGACTTGTGCCATAATTTCCGCATGAAAAATATGTTGCTAATGTTATGTCATGCTTATTTTGATGGGGTGTAGGTTGGGTTGAATGTAGCGAAACCCAACGTATCCAGTCAATACGACATATCAGTTTAATTGTTCCGGACGAAACAGAGCCTCATCAATTTCGGCGTTCAACGTAATATCAGTGATTAACACCTGCCGATATTCACCGTTCTTCGTGGCACGGTGGTATGGAATTTTAATACCGTCTACGTCTTGATAGTCATCAAAGAAGGCATCAACGTTTTCTACACCGCCGCCCCCGATTTTAATCTCATAACTGAATTGGACGACATAGTGCGTTTCCTTGCTAATGAAGACCTTTAACTTTTTCCCGGAAGGTTGTGTAACGAGAAGAATGGAGGCGGGAATACCTTTTACCGCCTCTGTTCCTAAGTATTGAATTGGAGCGTCCTCTTTCAGGAGTGTTGGTAGAAGCCAAATCGGTTCCCGGAAAAGGCTATCTTTAAAGAAGTCCACATAAGACTTACCTTCTGCTGATGGAAGAAGTTTAACTTCGCCATCTCTTATCATATACAACGCCTCTCCGTCAAAGATCATGCCGCCCTTACGGTTATTATTATCCCATTCGCTACGGAATTTGTTCGCGTGAAAATATATTTTAGTTTTACCTTCATCTTGCATGGAACCGTCCGGAAAATGTTCAAAGCTATGAGACTCCATCACGATGCTTTTCACCGCTTCAAGTTTTTCGAGACCGCCGTGTGCAGCGATAGCTGCATTGATGATCTCTTTGGCGTTAGGTTCCGTATTTTGTGCACCCTCAGGGGTATCGGGAGGCGTATCTGTCGGGGGCGCGGTAGGTTTGGAGAGATTTTCCTTTACCAAGTCAGCGACGGCGTGCTCAAGGGCGTGCCCGCGGAGGTTCGTCTTGCGGATAACACCTTCACCATCAATTAGGAAGGTTGACGGAATTGCCTGTACCTTGTAAAGACGGCTGACCTTTTGGGTGTTGTCCCAATAGTGAACCCACGCGAGTTCCTCTTTCTCGATATACGCCTCAAGCGGCTCCTTTGATCTGTCCAAACTGATACCTATAATCTGAAACTTCGAGTCTTTGTACTTTTCGTAAGTTTTCTTGACGTTCGGCATCTCAACGATACACGGTCCGCACCACGTCGCCCAGAAATCGAGCAGCACTACCTGTCCACGGTATTTCTCTAAGGAGAGTTTCTCACCGTCCAAGTCGGTTACCTGAAAATCTGTCGCGGGTTGACCGATCCACTGACTCGGATTTGAACCGGGTGCGAGTTGTGCACTGGGTGCTTTCGGTAGTTCGCCTGTCCGATCAGCTCTTTCTTGTTCAAGAATCTTCTTAGCACGTGTCGCATGTGATCCTGAACCGTATTTTGGGTGATTTATTAATTTCTTATAGACGCTATTCGCTTCGTCATGTTTATCGAGCGCGTCATAGGCTAACCCCAATTCTAACAGGCAATCTCTAACGTAACGTGCCTCTGGTTGTTTCTCAACAAGTTCCTCAAAAACTTCAATGCCTTCCTCAACACGTCCTAATTGCCTTAAGGCGTTACCGAGGAGATAGTAGACCTCATCCACGCGTTTATATTCTGGATGAGAGGCGATGAACTCGTTCGATTTCTCCACTAACTTTTCTAATTCTTCAGGTGTGTGCTCCTTCTTGAGACCCTTAGCGATTGCCTTAATTTCCTGATATTTGTAAGCGGTTTTTATCGGATTGGCATCCGCAAAGTTGGCATAGAAACCTATGAGCAAAAGGTTTGTTAGTAGAAAAACAAAAAAACGACCGGAGCCGCTGTTGGCTTGGTTTTGGACGAACATTTTTTTCTCCTCGGATGTTTCAAATCAATCGCGTCAGACATGTTTATGGTGCGTTTTAATGAGCACCTTACCAGTGAAGTTGCATCTAATTTTCGAGATTTGCCGGCCCGAGTTCAGCGACAGCGTTTTCAACGGTATATTAAACGGCGTTCTGATAGGAGTACGCCAGTAGCAACTTAATTTCTTCCGCCTGTACCTGTTGTAAAAAACGGGTTACGTCATCTGTTCCGTTTTCGGTTGCCTGACACCAATCAATAAACTGGTAAGCGTCCCAATTCTCCGATGCCTCAATAGCCTGTGCGATATGTCCGAGCGCGTCTGATGGATTCGGGGTCTCTTTCAATATTTCGATTGCGCGTTCGCGGAGCTGTGGAAAAATAGGGTGTGTGCCGACTCTACCGAACCAATACTTAGAATTGCTGTAGTCAGGCTCACGGCGGTGCATAATCCCGTGCCAGTAGCTGCCCGTCTGATTCTCAAGTCCCTGTGAGATGTTGTGTGATTCATCCAAGGCATCGTTCCACAAAAGCAGACCGCTCTTGAGTGCATTACCAAACGTGGTATTTTTCAATGATTCGCCCTGAAAGAGTTCCTCAAGCGATGCCGATTCGAGTGCGTCCGTTAGTTCGCGACTCCACGCTTCCTGAGGGACGAGTGTCGGAAGTGGGTTACCTGTTTCTAATTTTTCGATCACTTCGGCAATTGCCGGTGTATACATTACTGCCATGCCAAAACTCCTTAATGTTTAAATTGCGTGTAACTTCAAATAATTTACCATCTTTCTTGAAATAAATCAAGCGTTTTCAAGTTTTTCTGACAAAACCACAATCAGTCTTGTTATTGTTTCTAAAGTATGTTAAAATTCCTGAAAAGAGTTTGTAAGTTTGGAAAAGGTTACACTAAAAATGGGAACTGCGTTTAAGAAAGCGATTACTGTTTTCATCGGTTTTATTGTGGTCCTTGTAGGCGTTTTACTCGGTGTTATCCAGAACTACTCCCAATACGGATCACTCCCGGAAACCATACAGATGGTAGATTTTTCGGGGATACTGCTCGCAGTTTTCGGTGCGTGTATTCTGAGTTTGGTAAGCATTGCGTTAACTTTTTGGTTAGCACGTGCTTGGGCAACCGAACAACCGGAACTCGGTGATCGGATAATCCGATTTGCGCTTATCCTGAGTATTACCTTCATCGTCGTTTGTGGCGGTTTAGCAGGCGGTTTAGTTATTCTGCGCACGTTATGGACAATCGGCTTTTTTTAACTTGCATTTGTATTTTGTATATGGTATAATTAGGTAATTGTGATTCGGACATAAGGTTTTAACCGCGTTTTACACCATTCTGTACGAACGTCCGAATCGAGACAAAACGTTTTGTAGACAGAGTTCTCTCACAGATCGTAGCGGGGCAGATGTTGTCGCTCCGTTTTAGGGCGGTCTTGCAAGCAGTACTTTAAGTTTATATGAGCGTGTAAGCGGCGCACCATAGCGCATTTACTTGGAGGTGTCCAAAATACACTATAGAGGCAGACGTTCTCAGAAAACGCAAGAAAGGCAGAGTCGTTCAAATTATCAGATTCGAGCCAAAGAGATTTTAGTGATAGATCACGAAAACAAGCAATTGGGAGTTATGTCCCCGCGTGAGGCGATGCAACGTGCTGAAGAAGTTGGATTGGATTTGGTCGAGGTTTCACCAAATGCCAAACCCCCTGTCTGTAAGATTATGGATTACGGGAAGTATCAGTATGAGAAGAACAAGCGCGCACGTGAGGCTCGTAAGAAACAGGCGAAGGTGGTTCTCAAAGGGATGCAGTTCCGACCGGATACTGCTGAACACGACTACCAGTTTAAGAAACGGCATGTTGAGGATTTCCTGAAAAATGGATGGAAGGTTCGCGCAACCGTTCGATTCCGTGGACGTGAGACGCTTCACACCGAACTCGGCAGCAATCTTCTTTCTCGATTGAGAGACGACCTTTTAGAGGTCGCCGAGGTCGAGCAACCGCCACGCATGGAAACACGTATGATGTCGATGATCCTTGCACCGAAATCTTCATAATGTCTTGTCGTCGCACTTGTCTGTAAGGAGCGCGTTTGGCAATAACACGCATTCGCCGTTTTGTCCAGATGCTTTTTACGACAAAATCTTAGGTGTACAGAGGCAATAATCTAAAGTTGGTTGTCTTATCAGACAGAAAAAGGAAGTTCTGATGCCGAAAATGAAAACACATAAAGGCGCGGCAAAACGTTTCAAATTCACGGCAAAGGGTAAAATCCGTCGCAATCGGGCTTATGCGGGTCACCTATTCATTTCTAAGTCAGCGAAACAGAAACGCAGATTGCGGCAATCGACCCTTGTTGATCCGAGTAATGAGAAACGCTTGAAACGTCTAATTTATCAGTAGAAGATCGTCAGAAACGCGGACCAAGCAGTATGTCCGCAGGCGAAATCGTAGACGCGATCTCGGAATCCCCGTTGATCGCGAGTAGGAGTTCTAAATGGCACGAGTAAAAACAGGGAATGTGCGTCGTAAACGGCGGAGTCGGATGCTCAAGCATTCCAAAGGCTATCGTGGTGGACGGAACAACCTTAAACGTACCGCTATAGAAGCCGTTCAGAAAGGTTGGAACCACGCCTACAAACACCGTCGCGCACGCAAACGCGACTTTCGGCGACTCTGGATCGCCAGAATTAATGCTGCCGCCAGATTACACGGGCTCTCCTATAGCCGATTCATACACGGACTGAAAACCGCTGGAATTGAACTCGACAGGAAAGTTCTCGCTGATATTGCTGTTAATGACGAAGCCGGTTTCGGTCAACTCGTCGCCCTCGCGAAAGGGTAAAAACACACGCACTGTAAAACTGTATATCAGAAGGCGATGAAGGGACATAACGTAAGCTGTTGAGACCTCTCAAATAGAGAGACCTTGTCATCGGTTGGAAACAAGGTTTTGAGAGCAACTGCCGAATTTCATCCCTGAGCCGTTTGAAAAAAAACGAAGCGGGTAGATTTCAATAAGAAATTTACCAAGCGGGGTGGTACCGCGGAAGTTAAGGCCTATTGCTTTCGTCCCCAGAAGGGAATTAACCTTTATGGAGCGAAGTGATAGGCGTTTTTTGTTCGTTAGCAGTTGTCAGTGAAACGGGTTCATTCTTCGCCCAACTTACCGAAACGAACCGCAAGGAAAAGGAAAATATGAAATCAGAATTACAAGCGATTCAGGCAGAAGCACTTTCGGCACTCAAAGATGTTAAAACCTCGGACATGCTTGAATCGCTCAGGATTGCGTATTTCGGACGTAGAGGAAAATTGACAGATGTCATGAAAGGCATGGGGAAACTGTCCAAGGAGGAGCGTCCGGAAATCGGGAAACTCGCCAATGAGGTGCGTGCGACGCTAACGACAGCGTTTGAAGAGACAACACGTACCCTACATCGTCAACAACAGGAACAGCAACTTGAGGCGGAATCCGTTGACATCACACTTCCCGGACGAAAACCTGCTTATGGGAAAGCACACCCAGTGATGCAAACCTTGGAACGCGTTGAGGCGATATTCCGACAGATGGGATTTGAAGTTGTAACGGGGCCCGACGTTGAGACCGAGTATTACAACTTTGATGCCCTAAACACACCCGCAGATCACCCCGCCCGTGATTTACACGATACCTTTTATCTCACGGATGGACACCTTTTACGGACGCATACCTCACCCGTCCAGATCCGAACAATGGAAAACCAGAAACCGCCGATCCGTATCATCGTGCCGGGGAAATGCTATCGCGTGGATTACGATGTCTCACACACACCGATGTTCCATCAGGTAGAAGGGCTGCTCGTTGACAAACACGCCACTTTTAGTGAGCTCAAGGGCATCTTGACCTCTTTCGCACGGCAGATGTTCGGTGATCAGACGCAGATGCGTTTCCGTCCACATTTTTTCCCGTTCACGGAACCGAGTGCAGAGGTGGACATCACCTGTGCTGTTTGTCAAGGCGAAGGGTGTCGGAGTTGTGGTGGCACTGGATGGGTCGAAATCTTAGGAGCCGGTGCTGTTGATCCCGCCGTATTTGAAGCCGTCAACTACGATCCCGACGAAGTTACTGGGTTTGCCTTCGGGATGGGCATCGAACGGATCGCAAATCTTCAATTCCGTATCCCTGATATCCGTACTTTCTATGAGAACGACCTGCGTTTCTTGCGTCAGTTCTAAAATGGTTATCAGTTGTCAGTTATCAGTTGTCAGTAGGGAAATTTATGGCAGACAGTGTAATAACTACGGGCACAATGCCCCTTAATTGACCGCCGAAGATTGATAACTAAAAACTGGACCTTGGCGAGGCTTCATATTGAGAACTATCAGAGGTTTTTCTAAATGAATGTAACCCTAAATTGGCTTAAAAACTATATCGACTTTGAATTCTGCGCAAACGAACTCGCGGACCGGCTAACGATGTTAGGTATCGAGGTTGAGTCTGTAAAGCAACCGGGTAGCGAACTTGAAGGTGTTGTCGTTGGAAGTGTTAACGCTATCAAACCGCATCCGAATGCCGATAAACTCGTCCTCTGTCAGGTAGACATCGGCGAGACCGAAGAACTCCAGATCGTTTGTGGTGCCCCGAATGTTCGAGAAGGAATGCACGCCCCTGTAGCGACGATCGGTGCGACGCTGCCCATCGGTCTGACAATCAAACGCGCGAAACTGCGCGGCGAAACTTCGCAAGGCATGCTCTGCTCCGAAAAGGAGTTATGCCTAGCGGCGCAGCTTGCAAGCGCATATAACAAGGCAGAAGATGCCGCTGGTTTGATGGAACTATCGACAGATATACCCATCGGCACACCGCTTGCAACCGCTTTCGGGTTAGACGACACCGTGTTTGAACTTGAGATTACACCGAACCGTCCAGACTGCCTCAGCCTTATCGGTGTCGCCCGCGAAATCCGAGCGGAGACTGGTAACCCGCTAAAACTCCCGCAAGTTGATGTCAACGAAAACGAAACCGATGTCCGAGAGACTACCTCTGTAACGATTGAGGCACCAGACCTCTGTCCGCGTTATGCTGCACGTGTCATCCGCGGCGTTAAAATTGGACAAGCCCCTCTATGGTTACAGCAGCGGCTTGAGTCTGTCGGTATCGGTGTGATTAACAACATCGTTGATATTACGAACTTCGTCCTGATGGAATATGGGCAACCGCTTCACGCTTTTGATTACCACAAACTCACAGAAAATCGGATCGTCGTGCGGCGTGCGATAGCAGGTGAAAAATTAACAACACTTGATGAAATAGAACGTGAACTCACGCCGGAAATGCTTGTCATTGCCGATGCAGAAAAACCTGTTGCACTTGCAGGCGTTATGGGCGGATACGATTCCGAGATTACCGAAGCGACGTGTGATGTGTTGTTAGAGAGTGCCTATTTCAATCCGTCGAGTATCCGTGCGACCGCGAAGGCGTTAGGAATGAGCACAGAGGCATCCTATAGATTTGAACGCGGTGCGGATCCCGGCAGCGTCCTCGCTGCACTCGATCGCGCTGCAGAACTCATCACTGAATTGGCAGGTGGTACGATCTGCAAAGGTGTCGTTGATGTCTATCCGGGGGAGCAGCCCCTGACCGAGATTCAGCTCCGTCCGAAACGCGTCAACTTCGTCTTGGGTACCGAAATTGAGCCAGCAACGATGCAAGAAATCTTGACACGTCTCGGTTTTGGTGTAGAAACCGCTCGGAGTGTATATTCGGTTACCGTGTCATCGTTCAGGTCCGATGTTACCCGTGAGATAGACCTGATTGAGGAGATCGCGCGCGTCTACGGCTACGATAACATCCCGACGGCACTGCCGAAAGGCGATATTCCTGTTCCGGCACCCGACCCGAAGGTAGAGGTCCGCAAGCGTATAAAACAATTCCTCCTCGCTGCCGGAATGATGGAAGTCGTCAACTATAGTTTCTCTGATCCGAACAGTTTCGATAAGATACGTTTCGCTGTAGACAATCCGCTTCGTAATGCCATACCGCTCCAAAATCCACTGAGTCCCGAAATGTCTGTACTCCGTACAACCGTATTACCGGGTTTACTCGAAAACGCACAACGTAACCGTAATCACCAGATAGACACCATCGCACTCTTTGAGATAGGGAGTGTCTTTATTCACAGCGATGAACAGAAGGAACCTGAACGGGTGAGCGGTATCCTTGCTGGACAGGTCGGGGAGGGTGTATACAGTAATCCGTATCGACAACCGGATTTCTACGACATCAAAGGACTTGCAGAAGGTGTACTTGAGGTCTGTGGTATTGCGGATTATAAACTCCAGAAAACGGGTGCACCGACCTTCCATCCTGGTCGCAACGCCGCCGTAATGCTCGGTGATAGACAGATCGGCATCTTCGGGGAGGCGCATCCAGAGGTTCTCGAAAATTACGATCTGCCTTATAAGGCGTACCTCTTCGATTTTGATATGGAAGCGTTAGTAGACGCTGCGATATTTGCCAAACGTTTTGAGCCGATCTCGGTTTACCCAACGGTCGAGCGTGATCTTGCGATTGTTGTGGATAAAGAGACACTATCGGATATGCCGACAGAACTCATCTATAAAACTGGAGGCGAATGGGTTGAATCCGTCCGTTTGTTCGATGTCTATGAAGGCGAACAGGTACCTGAAGGCAAGAAAAGTCTTGCATACACCATCATATACCACTCCGCAACCGAGACCTTGACAGATAAAGCAGTAAATGCCCTTCACGATAAGATAGTCAAACGCCTTAATCAGGAATTGGGTGCTGAATTACGGATGTAGAATGCTGCTGCGGATGGAACGTATGGACTGACGCTATAGATTTTTGATGGCTGTTTATCAAAATCTCCGTTGGAATTAACTGAAAACCGGGGTCCCCACCCGTTACTGGGAAGGGGCGTGAAACGAAGTGGAACGATGACCAAGTTTAATAATTTAAAAAATGCAGGCACACCGGATAAAAAATCTATTCTCTGCGATCGCGAGGCATTACGATTTTCTCAACGCGTTGTTAAGCCTCAAGCGTGACAAAATCTGGCGGCAGGAGACTGTCAAGGCGAGTGAAGTCGGACCGGCGAGCAAGGTGTTAGATGTCTGCACCGGCACTGGTGAACTCGCGCTCGCGTACACCGATAAACTTGATACAGACGGCTTCGTTATCGGTTCAGATTTCTGTTTCGAGATGCTCGTCATCGGTGATCAGAAGGTCAAGGCTGGAAGAGGGAAAGAAGATATCGGAAGGATGGAAGAAGGAAAGGATGGAGGCACCAATCTTCCAGCCTTCCAACCTTCCAGTCCAACGCCTTCCACTCTTCCACTCTTGCCCTCCAGTCCCTGTTTTCTTGCAGCAGACACGCTCACCCTCCCGTTCTTAGACAATACTTTTGATGTTGTCTCTGTCGGTTTCGGGATTCGGAACGTCTCAGATTTAGAGATGGGGATACGCGAGATGACGCGCGTCGCTGCGCCGGGGGGTAGAGTCGTTATCTTGGAGTTCACACAACCCGTAAACCCACTGTTTCGGAGCCTCTACTACTTCTATTTTACGAGGGTTTTACCATTTCTTGGAAACCTTATCTCCCGAAACAGAGATGACGCTTACGGGTATCTCCCGCGCTCTGTCATGAAATTCCCAAGTTGCGATGCCTTGAAAACGGTCATGGAACGGTGTGGATTGACGGATGTGCGGTATCAACGAAAAACATTCGGAATCGTCGCGATCCATGTCGGGAAGAAGCCGAAAAATATTTATTGACAAATTCTCTTTTTTCAGTACAATCCAATTGAAAGGAGAAAAACATGCGAACGTTCGGTACCCGAGGCTCAGTGCAACCTGACCGGCATTATGTTGTCCCTCGCACTGAGGAGATTAAAGATTTCATCAATCGCGTGAAGGATGGACGGTACATCGTCCTTTTCGCACCGCGTCAGACCGGCAAGACAACGTTTTTCCGATTGGCACTCGCTACGCTCGCTGTGGAAGACCCTGCCTATTTTCCGATTCAACTCAGTTTTGACATCTATAAAAACTTCTCCGTCCCTGATTTTTACGAACTTCTTTACAGAAGGATCCGCAAGCACATCGAAAACGTTTTCCAGAAACGCGGGCACGTGCTTTCTGAAGCATTAACGCAACTCTTGGATAACACTCAATTCAGCCATCACGGTTCAATGTTGGAATTTTTTGAAGATTTCGCGAGCTTATTAGCGGTTGAATACGGTGAGCAGAGAATCGTCTTCATCATTGACGAGTTTGATGGCATTCCTCCTTCCGTTGTTAGCGATTTCCTTCATACACTCCGCCACATCTATCATTTTGAAGATGATAGATGCCTGCACAGCATCGGTATTGTGGGAGTCAAGAACATCACACAACTCAACTATGACCGGTCTATCTCGCCGTTCAATATCCAAGATGAATTTCATCTGCCGAACTTTACCTTGGAACAGGTGCGCGACCTCTTTGGACAATATACCGACGAAGTCGGGCAACTTGTTGTTCCCGAAGTGATTGAATCTATTCACAGACAGACGGCCGGGCAACCCTTCCTCGTTAACCGGTTTGGGCAGATTCTCGCCACAGAACTTGATATTCCGAAAACCGAACCGATTACAATGGTGCACTTTGCTCAAGCATACACGCAGCTCCTTCGGGAACGGAATACGAACATTGATCATCTGCTGACCAATATCCGCAAAGAGCGTCAATTTGAAAGTCTCCTCATGCGAATCATCTCTTATGAGAGAGGCATCCCCTTCAGTTTAGACAATGAGCTCATGAATGAACTCGCCATTTATGGGGTTATCAGATCAGGTGCTGATGGCATGTGTGAGATTGTCAACCCGATCTATCAGCACCGCATCTTCCAAACTTTCAAACCGCTATTTAACGGATTAGAAGACGATTATTTCTCCAAAGATACCGACACCAGTTTTATGGATTATCTAACCCCCGGTGAACGACAGATTGAGATGGGGCAGCTCCTTGAAAACTTCCGGGCGTTTATCACCCGCGCAGGGTTCCGCATCCTGCAGGTCCCAGATACGCCACAAGAATACATCGGACAACATCTGCTTTATGCTTATCTCGACCAGTTTGTACGCACCGTGGGCGGAACGATGTTCCTTGAAGTGCCAACCGGGCGCGGCAGACTCGACCTGCTTATCCTTCACAACCAACAGAAATACATCGTTGAAACCAAGATTTGGGAAGGGGCGCGCCGCTATGCAGCAGGAAAGCAACAACTCGCTGCCTACCTGAAATCGGAGGACGCAACGGAGGGTTATTATGTCGTCTTCGATCACCGTCAAAATCCAGAGCCGATTGTAGAAACAGAGATGGTGTCAGGTTTGACACTTCGGAGTTATGTCATCCCTGTGTTACAAGAAGCCCCCTCGACGCTTCACACCTAATACGACAAAGCGATCAGAACTGAGCACTTACCTCACACTTTTAGCTAACCGATCAACATGTGCGACGATGGATTCAGAGATACCTTCTAAACTATAACCACCTTCCAATGCAGAGACAACGCGACCCGATGTAGTCTCTTCAGCAAACGCAAGCAGCAAGTCTGTGAGTGTCGCAAACCCTTCTGCTGTGACCTCGGTTCCAGCAAGCGGATCAAGATAGTGTGCATCGAAACCTGCGGAGATTAACAGAAATTCTGGCGAGAAGTCTCGGAGTGCCGGTATAAGCGTGTCCGTAAAGACTTTGATATATACATCGTCTCCGCTTCCGGATGGCACCGGTACGTTTAGCGTTGTACCGTGTGCTTTTCCGCTACCGCGCTCGCGACTCGAACCGGTACCCGGATAGAGCGGCGATTGGTGGATAGAAAAAAAGAAAACGGAGTCGTCTTGATAAAAAATGTCCTGTGTGCCGTTGCCGTGATGGACATCCCAATCGACAATCGCAACCTTTCCGACACCGTGCTCCCGCTGAAGATAGCGTGCCGTTACAGCGATGTTGTTAAACAGGCAGAACCCCATGCTCTGTCCGGGGGTCGCGTGGTGTCCGGGTGGACGTACCATCGCAAACGCGTTTTGGACGACACCCGTTGCGACAGCATCCGCGGCGCGTAGAACCGCACCTGTTGAGAGCAGCGCAATATCAAACGATTCATGACAAACGGTTGTGTCGTAAGTGAGCGGGATTTCTTTTTCACAGTGTTGTCGGATATGCTCACTATAGGCGGGATTATGGGCATAGGCAATCTGTGCAACGCTTGCCGGAGTTGGCTCAATGTGGTGTAACTGATCCCATACATCGCTCTGTTGTAGTGCTGCCAAACTTGCGCGTAAACGATCGGGTCGTTCAGGGTGTCCCGGACCGGTATCGTGATTAAGATAGTTTGGATGATAGGCGAATCCTGTTTTTTGTGTCATAATCGTGTTTGAGCCCAAGTTGCTTTTGCTGGACATGTTCATTGATTATGGGCTTACAATCTTTTGCTGTTTGAGCGTTTCGATTTCCTGTCTGAGATATTCGATTTTTCGCTCTTGGTCGCGGTCTCTCTTGCCGTGCCAAGCAGGGATGCCTATGGCCACGACAATAAGGGCGCTGAGACCATAAGTTACATTTGTGGCATGTGCAACCTGTTTTTCAACGCCAGTCAAACGCCCATCTAACCGTGCAACATTTTCCTTTAGCGTGCTAATATCCGCTTTTATGGAAGTGATCTCGGTTTTTATGGGTTTGATTTCCTCTTTAATTTCTTCCTTGACAATCAAGCGGATGTTATTAAGATCTGCATCGGTCAACTCAGCAGAGGTTGGCAAAGCAATCGCACATAGGAGTATCCAGAGGACGAGAATCGTTTTCATAGTTTTCATCGGGTGTCTCCTTTTGGAGATAGTTAACCACATTTTCTTTCAGTTGTCAATAAAAATTGCCGTGGATGCTGTTGGGGCCCGCTGCAACACTTCCAAAATTGGTCAATCAAACGCAGCGGGTGAGTCCAGCATTGAAACGTTGCATCTTCGGACCTCTTTTTGATATAATATCTACATAAAAAGGAACAGTGAAAAACGATGAATGAACACATCGGACAGGTTTTTACGCCGCCGAAATGGGCAGAATGGCTCATCAATAAGTGGAACATCTTTGACGCATGGCTTGATGGCGCGCATATCTGCGATCCGACTGCTGGACAGGGCGCGTTCCCGCTCGCAATGCTCCATATCGCACGACAAAAAGGTGTCCGAATTACATCTGAACGGCTCTCACGGTTGACGCTTATTGAGATCGTCCCGTCGCATATCGAGAGGTTTAGCGAAAACGTTAAGCGCGAGTTCGGTGTCGATTTCCCCGCCTCTCAAATCTTCTGCCAAGATGTTATCACCGAGGCACATAAAAAGGAATACGACATTCTCGTCGGGAATCCGCCGTGGGCAAACTTCGGAGATTTACCGACAGCATATAAAGCACGTCTAAAACCCTTTTTTCTTCAAGAAGAACTCGTGCCAGATAGACAGAAGACGCTTTTGGGTTCCTCTCGGACTGACATCGCAGCACTGGTACTAAAAGTTGTTTTGGGGCGATTACTCAAAAGGAACGGCGTTGGATACTTCTACCTCCCGACCTCCCTCTTTTTCGGCGATGGGGCGCATAGCGGGTTTAGAAACTACCGTACCAAAGGGACCCTAAACGGTGTTAATGCCTACCGAGACTTCGCCGTAGATACCGTCTATGAATTCACATCAACGAAGGTGTTTGAACGGGTAGGGACATCGTATTGCTGTGCAAAATTTCAAGTAGACAAACCGCAAGAATTTCCTATTTCATACTTCAGGGAGTTGGACGGAGAATGGATTGAATATAAGGCACTGCCGTTCAAAAACCCAACAGACCCGTGGCGGGTTGTGCAAAACCTTGATGACCTGAATACTAACACGATGATTGACATCAGACTCACATCAGAACAGAAACCGCGTCAAGGTGTGAATACCTGTGGTGCAAATAGCATCTTCATCTTCGATCACAAACCGTCGTATCTCCCTGAGCAGTTCCTATATCCACTCGTAACAAAAGAGATGTGGCGACAAAATACACTTTTACCACACAAGTGGATACTTTTGCCGTATCATCCGCAAACAGGTAAACCGCTTACATGGGACGAAATTGAGCAGTGGAAGACTTTAAAAGTGTATCTACAAAATGCCCAAGAAGTACTAAAATCACGGAAAGGAACATTTCTCCGAACTGCTATCAATAAAGGAAGTTGGTGGGTACTGCTCGGTGTGGGTTCTTACGCATTCGCGCCTTTTAAAGTGATCTGGCAGGCGTACGGGAAAAGTGATTTCACGCCGATAGTGCTGAGCAATATAGATGGACAGATGTGGCAAGGCAATCAGGCGATGCACGCATTCATTCCGTGCTGGACCGAAACGGATGCACAACGAATTAAAACCTTACTTGAAAATCCTGAGATTCCAACCCTGTTACGGCAACTTAACGGTGCTGGCAAGTGCAATTGGGCACAACCGGGCAAGATTAAAAAAATTCTGGCGTTCAGTGGAAGTTGAGGGTAGGTGGATAGAGGCGTTGGAGATGCGGTGCGAGGACGATACTTGCGCGAGTCCCCGCACATGGAAAAAGGATTTGTTGCAGTGAAGATGCTATCGAGAAGCCTTCACTCTACCCCACGTTGTTGCCAGTTTACCTTCCGGCTCAACGGCAAAAGCTTCCTCCCAACGGGTGTGTAAAGTTTTTGGCAGCGTATTTTTGAAGATATGAGTTGAAGTTTGTGCATAAAAATGGTATCCTCTCGCAAAGATGATAAAGTTGAGTATCGTAAGGAGAAGATACCATGTCTAACATTGTAGCAGAAATTCAG
>JAJDXV010000014.1 GCA_022823085.1 Candidatus Poribacteria bacterium | reverse complement strand
CGCATTGAGCATTTTATCGAACAGGTGTATCATCTCAAACGCCCACATGCGGCGTTAGGGTATTTGACACCTATGGAATTCGAGCAGCAAAACTTGGCTTAACTTTGCCAAATTATGGTCTAAATAAACGTTGGCACTTCAGTCCTTAAGTCAACCCTACCAGTTGTTGGATGTATATGTTCACCTCCCAAACTCCAAGCACCGCTCGATATATTTTCAACACCGCCCTTAGGTCTATTCCCACTTTCAATCGTTTCTATTGCATCTCCTAATTTCACCAATGGATATTGTGTTTCTATATCTTGCAGCGGGTTCAATCTAATGACTTTATCGAAGTCTACGCGGCTGAAATTCAACATATCAGTGAGTTTGATATAGTGACAGTGTTCAGGTAGTGGGTCGGTGATTTCACCGATAAAATTGCGCTTGATTGCTGTGTTTATTTTCGTTCCGTTGTCTAAGTCTTGTGGATCAAACAAGGGGGTAATAATGTCATTGACCGTATCGCCACCATTGTATTTAATGCCCTCATCACCTTTACGCCCACTCCATTCGTAGCCTAAAAATCGCTTTCGTTCTTTGCTGGTACTTGGTGCATTAACAATGAGCACTTTACTCTCTTGTTCGTGTGAAAGAATAAAGTAATAGAGTTTTTCTTTTTCTATCTTGTGTAGGTAAACAATAAAGCGTTGATCCAATTCCGCCGATTGCTCTGCTTCCTTTTTCTTCTTAAATACATTGGATTTCTTCAGATTTTTAATTTCCGTGCTTTGGTCAAAGTCATGTCTGTAGTCCTTGAAAATATCGTATTCCAATAGGTTAGAAAGTGGATCAAGGCTGGTTTGATCAAAAAGTTTGATGTATTCTTCATAAGAGACATCGATATGGTTGCAATAGGCTTTTATGAGATGATAGTCTTGATATACTTCATTGTTCTCATCGCCCTCAAAAAAGTTTTCTACTCGATTGCGGTAATGCTCGGCAGCTTCCGGTTTTTGCGCCTTTTCCTTCCTTCTCAAAAATAGCACCACTGTATTGGTGCCTGTCTTACCAAAGGTACCACTCCCCAATTCTGCAATACTCACTATATCAAAAAATTGTAGCAGAATCTCACGTGTCCGGTTGTGAACAGCCTCCGTGTTGGACAAAATGCTTGATGGAACAATCACGCCAACTACCCCACCACGCGCTATTAAGTGGTGAATGCGTTCTAAAAAGAAGCACTCAATGTTATCGGTATTGCTGTTTTCACCTGTGGCTTGGATGAGTTCATATTTTTCTTTATCCGCATCGCTCAAGGGTTGTAAAAATCTTTCGACTGCAAAGGGCGGATTTGCTACCAAGACATCGTAACCCTCCTGTCGAATTTCGGAGTGGGAAGCAAGCGCGTCGGCATCTAATATCTTAATCTGCTCTTGACCGTGCATATAGGCAGCAACCTTCGCAACTTTTGCTAAGCGATCTTCTTTTTCTATGCCGGTGATTTGGCTATAATAGTCGCTTATATCTCTTTCTTGTTTCTCAACCAACGGTTTTATCTGATAGGCGTATTCATTCAGAAAATGCCCTGAGCCACAAGCGTAATCAATGGCTTTAATCGGTTCGGGGTTCTCTTCAATTTTTTGAGCGAGTGGTAAGGCGGAAACAATAAATTTGCAGATAGGCAGCGGCGTGAAAAACTGACCTTCAGACTGCTTAATCCCATTGTCGAGAAAGAACTCAAACATATCACCTAAAAACTGATTTTGTTCATTCGTTTTGAGTCGTAACCCTTGCCACATTTGCACGACTTCTGACAAAACTGCAGTATTTCTGTTGAACAACTCTTCGTTATGGGTATCGAGAAAGGAGAAAGCGGAGTTGGAAAAAAATTTAAGCTCTCTAAAATATTCCTGAATCTGTTTTTTGGTGGCGTTACGGTCATTGTCGGTTCCAGTTCTAAATGTTCAGGCTTGTAGCCTTTATCCAGTAACCGATGCACACACTCAAACACAACGAAATTTTCTGGATGTGAGAAATTGCATGTGTCCTGTCGGTTGACGGTTAGCCCTCTATCTTCGGGATAAATTATGCTTTGTTTGCTGAAGTCAACTTTTAGATCAGCTTCACCAATCGATTTTTGGAAGATGTTATCTTCTTCTATGAAACCTAAGGTTTTGAGTAAATCTGTAAAGTTAGTTTTCGTTATCATAGTGATAATTCTGTTGATTAGAGGTATTTACAGGATTAGATTCTACGTCTTTTTTCGTTCCGTTCGGCTAGGAAACCGAATCATAGGGGTCAATTTAGCGATTCTCTGTAGCCTTTTATAGATCATGTATATAAATATGCCGCCCTTACAGGGCTAAAGATTTATAAAATGACGCTGCTATAAACATAACGTCCCTACGGGACTGAAGAGGGCTTTGAAGGCTTCAATGTTTCCACGCAGAAGGCGGTTAGGATAGAAACTGCTATGCGTATTTCCGGTGTGTGGCAACGCCGACGAACAGCCCTATTAGCATCTCAGCAACGACGACCAAAATAATTTGATACATCGCGAGGAAGTGGACACCCCCTAATTGGGACTGGAACACATAAACCATTCCATAGAAGCAGCCGAGACCACATATCGCACCGAGACTACCCAGGAATAGACCGTGAACAGCGAAAGGAAGGAGCAGATGGTTCCGGAACATACCGAGCAGTTGCATCAGGTGAATCTCCTCGGCGCGCGCAACAGCGGCTCTTTTTATAATGGAGCCGATGATAAACCACACGACAACGACAGCGATCGCAATACCAGCGAACATTGTGCGTTCCGAATCACGCAAACGGTCTTTCAACTGGCCCTGTCCCGTCAGCATGATGTCCTCAATTTCATCGTGTGTTTTTATGTCTAAAGCGATATGTTCTAACGCTTTACGGGTGATTAATTCTTCATCGACATAAATATTAAGGGATGCCGGAAAAGGGTTTACACCTTGGGTCTCTGCAAACGCCTCCTTAATCAGCACCCCTAAATCTTGGAATTCGGTTTCGCCGCGTGCGAGTTTCGCCGCCTTTGAAGTATAATCCACAGCGAGAATCTGTCCGTTTTTCTCTAATTGGCTGACCAATGTGCGTCCGTGCGACTCATCCACCGTATCTTTTAGAAACGCGACGAGCGTCGGTGAGTGGCTCTTAAACTCAGATTGTTCTGATATCAGGGAATGATTTAACAGCAAGGTCGTGAGGAGCGCAGTGATGAACCCGACACCAATAACGCCTATCAGGCTGGAAGTACCAGCGCACGTGATATGAGATATAGCATTTTTCAGACGATAACGCATTTTCAGTTTTCAGTTTTCAGTTTTCAGTTTTCAGTTTTGGCTTTTGATGCACAAACACACTTTTTCAAACCTTTACTTTTTGAAATATCAACGGTTAGGAAGAAGATGTTGAACAATCAGAATCCTCTTGTAACTGATGACCGATAATTGATAACTGATGACTCCTCCTCTCAATGGATTCCGCCATCCCGGAGTTCTATGATCCGCTTATTGCATTTCTCAGCGAGTTTGCGGTCCGTTGTCGTGACAAAGACGGTCATGCCTTGAAAATTGAGTGCGTCAAGAAGTGCCATTAATTCAAGCGAAAGCCGTAAATCTAAGTCTTCTGTAGGTGCATCGGCAAGTAGCAGCACCGGGTTGTTGATAACAGCTCTGGCGATAGCGAGCCGTCGCCGTTCATTGTTCGATATTTCTGTCGGGAGCGCGTGTTGATGGTGGCTAAGTCCCATCTGATGCAGGAACCTGTTGACGTTCTCTTTAATGAGTTTCGGTGCTGTGCCTGCCAGCCGCTGTGGCAGCGCGAGGTTTTCGCTGACCGTTTTGTTCGGCAAAAATTTGAAGTCTTGAAACACAAGCCCTATTTTCTGACGAAAGTAGGGTAAACCCATCTTGTCTAATTTCGCGAGTTTCTGTCCAATCACACTCAGGTCACCGGCGAGTGGCATCAGGTCCGCGTATAACAGGCGCAATAGCGTCGTTTTCCCCGAGCCGCTCGGACCGACGAGGAAAACAAATTCGCCACGCTCAACCCGAAAACTGACCTGCTCAAGCACGCTAAGTTCATTATAACTGTAACTGACCTGATGTACCTGTATCATTTTTTTATAGTTTTCAGTACGACAGGACTTACGCAATTTTGACTGTAAGTGGTTCTGTTAGAAGAAATTTGTCTGAAAACACAGCGTTCTTGTGTCACAAACTAACAGTTTGTGGTACAAAAGAGCAGCATGCGTAAGTCCTATACGATTTTTTCTCCGAAAAAATCTTTCAGTTATCAGTTGTCAGTTAAAGAGGTTTTCTGTGGCGGACACAGCAAAAGTAACCACCACAAGAGATTAACTGATAACTATTGAAAACCGATAGCTATTCCTTTATGTAATCACAATCCGATGTGCGGCAGCTGACTGTGATGATGGGTGTCTCGCTGCCTCTCGGTTTTCTGGTTTTCTCAACGAGGAAGGGTGCGTTGCATTTTGGGCACGGTTCTTTTATTGGCTTATCCCATAGTGAGAATTCACATTTCGGATAGCGACTGCACCCGTAAAATATTTTGCCGCGCCGGCTGCGACGTTCACCGAGGTAGCCATCGCAATCGGATTCAGGACAATCTATGCCCATCGGTAGCGGTTTGGCATTTTTACATTTCGGGTATCCACTACACGATAAAAACTTACCACCGACGCGGCTGGTTTTGATAACCATCGGTTCGCCGCACTTGTCGCACGGCGTGTCGGTCATTTCTGGTGCCGGCGCGGGGGTGTCATCTTTGTTTAGGGATTTGATATTCGTACATTCGGGGTAGTTCGCGCATCCGAGGAACCGTCCATATTTCCCCCATTTGACGATCATGTTTCCGTCACATTTATCGCATTTCTCATCGGACACCTCTTCGAGTGCTTTTCGTGCCTTGTACATTTTGTCGGGCGCTTCATTGAGTGCGACTTGGAAAGGCGGGTAAAACTGTCCTAAAGTTTGCGTCCAATCCACTTTCCCATCGGCGATAGTATCTAACTGTTCTTCCATTTTTGCCGTGAATTCAACATCAAGAATATTAGGGAACCCGTGAACCAAGAGATGGTTGACGAGTTTGCCGACATCTGTAGGTGTCAACCGTCCGCGTTCCTTGGTCACATATTCTCTGCTCTGAATGGTTGATAGAATAGAAGCGTACGTGCTGGGGCGTCCGATTTCTTTGGCTTCCAGCATCTTGACGAGCGTTGCTTCGTTGTAGCGCGGTGGCGGTTGCGTATAGTGCTGCTTCGGTTCTAATTTGCGTAGGTTAAGCGTCTCGCCTTCCTTCACAACAGGTAAAATAGCATTCTCTTCACCCGATTCACTTCCGTCAGCAGGTCTGTCATCTTCACCCTCCATATAGATACGTCTGAACCCGTCAAACTTGATAACGGAACCGGTGGCTCGAAAAAGATAAGGACCCGCTTTGATGTCAATTGTTGTCGCGTCGAGAATAACCGGATTCATCTGACACGCGATGAAACGTTTCCAGATAAGTTCATAAAGATTATATTGATCCTTGTTCAGATAGGGTTTCAATTCTGCTGGTGTGCGTAGCGGTAAGGTCGGACGGATCGCTTCGTGTGCGTCTTGCGCTCCCTTTTTGCTGCGATAACTCACGGTACGACTCGGCAGATAGTCTGTTCCATAAGTCGTCTTAATATAGTCTCGTGCGGCACCGGTCGCCTCTTGCGCGATGCGCGTCGAATCGGTCCGCATATAGGTAATAAGTCCAACTGAACCCTCGTTTCTGATTTCTAACCCTTCATAGAGTTGCTGTGCGACAAGCATCGTTTTTTTCGCAGAAAAACGGAGTTTCCGAGACGCTTCCTGTTGCAGCGTGCTTGTGATAAACGGCGGGACAGGTCGCTGTTTCCGCTCTCTTTTCTCAACTTTCTCGACGATATAATCGTGTGTTTTTGCGTCTTCGGCGATCTCTTTTGCGCGTGCTGCATCTATACGGAATCCGTAGTTATTAATTTCACCTTTTTTGGTGCCGATTTTATGTAATTTAGCGGGAAACAGGTTCTCAATTGCGGTCGGCGTAAGGGTCGCGGTAAGTGTCCAGTATTCTTCAGGTTTGAACGCCTCAATTTCTGCTTCGCGTTCACAGATCAGTCGGACAGCAACAGATTGGACTCTGCCCGCGCTCAGACCTGGTTTGACGCTCCGCCATAAAATGGGACTAATCTGGTACCCGACGAGCCGGTCTAAAACGCGGCGCGCTTGTTGGGCATCGACGAGTGACATATTGATCTCACCCGGTTTTTCGATTGCATCTAAGATCGCGCTTTTCGTGACTTCGTTATAGGTTATGCGGTAGATAGGCTTTTTTGCCTTCTTCAGTTCTTCAGCGAGGTGCCAACAGATGGCTTCACCCTCGCGATCCGGGTCTGCAGCAAGATATATGTTGTCAACTTTGCGCGCCTCGCTCTGAAGCGCCTTCACGACCTTGCCTTTCCCACGAATTAGGACATACTTCGGCGTAAAGGCGTTGTCGATATCGACACCGAGATCGTTCTTCGGTAGATCCCGAATGTGTCCAACGGAAGAATCGACAATATAGTCCTTCCCCAAAATCTTTTTGATGGTTTTCGCTTTCGCCGGCGATTCAACAACGACGAGTGACTTCGACATGTTTGATTCCTATTATTTTTTATTGTGTTGATAGTTGCACGAGCTGAATGTGCAATTATGTAGATTTAGTATCAGCAGACTCGCCGTAAAAGATAAAAAGTGTAAGGCGCGACGGATTGACAGGCACACGTACAACAATCCGAGGTTATGCGATAACTACACACTTTATTAACGATGCATGCTGATAACGGTTTCATACACCCTTTATTAGACGATTTATGATGCGTGAGGGACGAATTTTATTTTGGCTGGGACAATTTTTCATTCATTACGATGCAAAATCGATGAGATCGGTCAGCAGCTGCCGCATATCGGCGCGGTGGACGATAGTGTCAATGAAGCCATGCGCTAATAGGGACTCCGCTTTCTGGAAGTTTTCAGGCAGTTCTTCTCGGAGACTCGCGACGGCTAACGGGCCCGCGAACCCGATCCGCGCCCCAGGTTCAGCGATAATTACGTCTCCGAGCGATGTATAACTTGCAGTGGCACCCCCGAACGTCGGATCGGTGACAATAGAGATATAAAAAACCCCGTCTTTGGCGTATTCAGCACAAGCGGCAGCGGTTTTCGCCATCTGCATCAAGGCGAGCGTCCCCTCCTGCATCCGCATGCCGCCACTGACAGAGACCACCACTAACGGCAATTTGTTTTCGAGGGCGCGTTCAATACACCGGGTGACTTTTTCACCGATGACAGAACCGCACGTGCCGCCAATAAATCCGACATCCCCAATCGCTATGGCTGTCCGGTAACCACCGATCTCAGCGATACCGGAGAGCATCTCGGACCTGAGTCCCGTCTTTGCGATATCCCTTTCGAGTTTCTCCGGATATTCCGGGAACGCCAGCGAATCAATAGAATAGAGGTTCGCATCGTATTCCTCGAAACTATCTGTATCCACGATGAGACTGAGCCGCTCGTAAGCACTCATGTAGTGGTGATAATCGCAGTGTGGACACACTTTCAGGTTTTTGACGAATGTCTGCGTTGGAATTTGTGCGTTGCAATTTCTACACGAAATTGTCTCTGGAATTTCAGGCATTTTTTTTTATGGGTAAGCACACTTAAAAAATGTGCCTCGAAACTTGAAAATAGCGAGGTTGAGAACCTCGCCGGTAAAATAGTGCTTTGTGTCAATTCTGAGTTTTAAGGCAAAATCATCGTAGGGGCGCGGTAACCGCGCCCCTACAATCCAATCAGCCCTTAATTTGAAACTATGTCAAATAATACGTGTTACTGTAAACTTGCTTTCAGGCGACCCCAAGTTGTCGAAAGTTTCCCTGTCGCTTCAACCGCGAGGGCATCTACGCCCTGATCCATGAACGTATTGATTTCTTCTTCACTCAGTGCACGGTTCCAGAGACGTACCTCGTCAATGATGCCTGCGAAGATGTATTGCGCACGGTCGCAATCCTGTCCAACCCGCCACGGATCGTCGTTTGCGTTGAGTTTCCCAGGTACCGGTTGATCCACGACAGATTCACCATCAATGTAGATGTGAGCCGTGTCTGTATCGTTGGTGAAAGCGACATGGACAAATTCTCCGGTCTCAGGTAGGTCCGTTGAGATATCCGCGCGTCCAGCTTCCGTTTCAAAGCGGAGTTTGAAGACACCATCCTCGCTGAACAACCCGTATTGTGTTCTACCGCCGCAGCCGCCGTGAACAGATTTTCCGACGACTTGGCGCACGCCATCCCAATGCTCGGCGTTAATCCACGCCATAAACGTACATGCATCCACGTTCAGTTCCGGTGTACTCTCAACAGTGACGAAAGTGCTGGTACCATCAAATTCAAGTGCCTTCCCAAATTTCCCATCAACCCATTCCGGGTTGTCAATGACACCTTCGTGTTCGTTTCCGCTCAAATCTTCAGCTGTGTCGCCATCCCCTTCATCATAGGGGTGATATAACACCAAACCATCAAGAAAATCGTCTGGACCAACCGCCATTACGACCGGTGTTAACACCAAAACGGATGTAATGCATAATAAACAGATAGCCAATTTCATTATCAGAGATTCCTCCTTATTTGTTCTAAAAGATTAGGATACTCTAACAAAAAAGGAGACATCTGTCAAGGAAAAAAAATTGGTTTAGCGACGAAGTTCAGACGTTATTTTAGCGTTAGCGATTTTGCCTCCGAGGATCAATCGTGCAAGCCGAGTTGATTGCTTAATTCCATCAACCGTTTATTAATCCCTGTTTTGTCAATCCGGTTCCCTTCCACAAATTCTTGGTATTCCGGCAGCAGCCCGTCTGGAATCATCCTACGTGAGTTCGCCTCTCGCAACGCCAATAAACCCATGAAGGTTTGCATCTCCCGTGAGTAGTCTGGTACAAAGTCGTTGAGTGCTTGACGTAAATCGTTTTCAGTAAACCGATCTCGGTTGTTCCGTCTTGCCAAGTTATTTGCGCGTTGAACGATCAAAAACAGGTCCCGCCAAGTCAGTCCGTCTGTCTCAGCACTGCCGACGAGTGCCTGAAAATTGATATTGCCTGACGTTTGTCCTTGACAAAATATCTGTAGGATTATGGTTCTTCCGCCACTGTTAGGGGGTAGCATGATTAGCTTGGTGTCAAAGATGCCGTATCGTCGAAAGATTGGCGGCATTAAGTCCGGTCGCTGTGATGCGCCGACCCAAATCACCTGCCCGTGCAGTGACGCGTCGCTGATAGCATTTAGAAGCGCGTGCGGCATCGTTTGCGTGCGTTCATCTGGGTGCATGGCTGTATGCGGCGATGCCTGCTCAATTTCATCCATAAAAACGACTGCCGGTGCGATGCTGCGGATATAGTTAAGTGCTGCGGTTAGGTTCCGTTCATAAGAGTTCCCATTTTCATTGATATTCAACGTTACTTCACCGACTTGGCTGGCGTATCGGAGTTGAACGAGCGGTATATTCGACTCACCTGCGAGTACCCGGGCGGCGTAAGCCTTGCTGGTTCCAGGTGGACCGAGGCATAGTACCCCTCGTGGCACGCGTCGCAGGTCCTGATTTTTCAAACCGTCTGCTATATCTCTAATCACGCGCATAACATACCAACCGTCATCAGAGGGGCCCGGATGCGTATCACCGAGTTCAAGGATACCATGACTGAAGGTCCTGAGACTCTCGCGCCGGTAACTAAGCACCGGTTCACCGCCTGCCTTCTGTTCCGCAGTGACGGCTTGTTGGACAACGTCGTGGACACCGAGTAGATTCAATCCTATCGTTTCGCGTGCTAACGCTTCACGTTCGCGATTATTACCGAGTGTTTTACGCATCTGCGATGCGCCATCCGCAACATCGTGAAGACGTTCAATAAACCGCAAGCGTTCCTCATAGTCTGGAAACGGAATGACAACCATCGGAATTTCTGGCTGCACGGTAAGATTCGGGTGTATATCGGATGTGTTGCGAGTGACAAGCAGGATGACATGTCTACGCCCTCGCACTTCAAGATCGGATGCCCAATTTTGGATCTGATTAAACAGGAGCTGCGTTTCATCGACAATGTCGGTTAATGCAGAATGATTCGGTGTGAGCTGCTCGAGCATATCAATCACCAAACCGACTGTCGTTCTCCCTTGCCCGATCAGACGCTTTAACCGCTGCCTTAACTCTTGAGACGGCATCGGTTCCATGTTAAAGAACGGGTCCTCATGCGGTTTATGGAACGCCATCCGAGAATTAATTCTCGGACGGCGATTCTCCGATTCATCTTCCTTATGGTCCTCTGGAATAAGTTTGAGCATTTTCTGTCTATTGCGCCACTGCCCAATAGTAGGACGATAAACGCCGCGTGCCATATTATATCCGAGGACGAAATCGCAACCCAACACATTGAGTTGTTCCATGAGATAGTTTACGGTAGGCAAGTAGCCGTAGACTTCATCGTATAGCAGATCATCTACATTAAAATGGAGCAGAAATTGGTGGGCGGAACCTGCCTCGTAGTGTTTTTTAATTTCATCCCAAAACATCGTTTTCTCCGCTACTAAGTGTAAAATTTTCGTATATGTAGATAGATGCGGTATAGGTGGCGACTAAAAACATCTCGTAAACGCGTGAGCGGACGAGACAAGTTGCCTCGTCCAACCCAATTGCAAAAAAATGACTTTAGAAAAAGCGCGTGTGTACGCGGAAAGCGCGCCGAAACAATATCTTAGCGATCAGATTTGATATCGCCCCAAGTGGTGGCTAATTTCGCTCGCGCCTCAACAGCCGTCGGCATATCTTTTAGGACAGCAATATCTGATGCACTCAAAGCACGGTCCCAGAGACGTACTTCATCGATCGCGCCTGCGAAGACATAGTTCAGGCGATCACAATCTTGAGCGAGCCGCCACGGGTCATCGTTCGCATTCAATTCACCTGGAACTTCGCCTTCCATAACGGAGGCACCGTTAACATAAATCGTGGCTGTTGAACCGTCATTTGTGAAAGCGACATGAACCCATTCGCCGGTTGGGGGTAGGTCTGTTGCGATATCTGCCCTACCGTTTGCGGTTTCAAATCGGAGTTTAAACGTACCGCTCTCGCTAAAGAGGCCGTACTGCGTTCTGCCGGCACAACCGCCGTGGACAGATTTACCGACGATCTGGCGCACGCCGTCCCAAGTGTCAGCATTGATCCATGCCATAAAGCTACATTCATTTACGTTCAAAAGTGGGCTGCTTTCAACAGTCACGAACGCGTCACTCCCTTCACCACCGAAGTAGAGCGCGTTCCCGAATTTTCCTGCGACCCATTGCGGATTGTCAATGACACCGTCGTGTCCATTTCCGCTCAAGTCTGCAGCGTGCGTGCCGCTTCCTTCATCATAAGAATGATGGAGGACAAGCCCATCTGCAAAATCAGCCGAGGCGAACGGGACAAACACCATCACTTGTGTTGCCAACAGACATACCACCACGCCAACAAAAAATTTACAAACCAATATTGAGTTCCTCATCTTTTTTCTCCTCCGAATAAAGATTTAGAGTATCATTTACAATATTATAACAAGTTACAGTAATTCTGTCAAAGAAAAAATGGCATAGACCTGCTGCGCTAAGATTTAGAAGATAGTTTGAATCGGGGCGCACACAGTTTTTGTTTGACAGTCAAGCAAAATTCTGTTATGATGCACCAGATTGATGCTATACCTACCAGTGAGACTTGTTTGCGGGTCAGTGCTAAGCAGAGCGGAACCCCCTTCAATAGGAGCAACCACACAGATATATGAGAAAAGCACGGGGCGATTTGACGCAAGGGAGCCTGCTGAAGCATCTTCTGCGGCTCGCGGGACCGATAATACTGAGTTACATTCTCCAAGATGCCTTCAATATCATCGATATGATCTTCGTTGGTAGGCTCGGTCCGGGCGCGATCGCTGCTGTCGGTGTAAGCGGAAATTTGCTCCGGCTTATCGGTGTTTTTTCGCTCGGTATCTCTACCGGTGCGGGGATCATGGTCGCACAGTATTTAGGTGCACGGGACCGTGCGCAAGCCGAACACATCGTGATACAATCAATCCTGTTAGCCGTTTTCTTTTCCATCTGTGTCACGCTTGTCGGCTACCCTTTGGCTAAACCGGGGTTGCTTGCCGTGCGGATGAAGGACCCCGAAGTCCTGAGGCTCGGTACAACCTACATGCACATCGTCCTCATCGGCATCAGTACAATGTTTTTGTCGATGACCCTCGGTTCTATTTTCCGCGCAGGCGGGGACGCGTTCACCCCGATGTTCGTGCTGATTTTTTCGACCGTGATCAATATTGCGCTTGATCCGTTGTTAATTTTCGGGTTATGGGGGTTCCCGAAACTCGGTGTGGCAGGTTCAGCGTATGCGACGTTAATCGGGCGCGGTGTCGGTGTACTCGTCCTACTCTACCTGTGTTGGACAGGCAGAGCACCTGTATCGTTAAAAAGTGTTCGGTTTCGGGCAGATTTCACAGAGATGCTCGCCATCTTACGGCTCGGCGTTTACAGTTCTATGCAAGGGTTCTGGCGGCATGCTTCAAGGCTCGGTTTCCTATGGGTCATAGGCCCGTACGGCAAGACGGTTGTCGCCGCATATACGATCTGTATGCGGCTCCGGATTTTGGTGATGAACCCCGGCTTCGGCATCGCGAACTCCGTCGCGCCGTTGGTCGGACAAAATTTAGGCGCGAATCAGGTGGCGCGCGCTGAAAGATCGGCACGCATCGCAAACATTGTAGGTGCCACAATTATGGCGGTCATCGGCGCGATATTCCTCGTCTTTCCGCAGACGTTCATTCGGATTTTTACACCGGATGCGGATGTAATCGAAATCGGGACTGTCTATCTGCGGTTTCTGGCACCGACCTTCGGATTTATCGCCTTCTCGTTGGTCTTAGGAAAAGCACTCAACGGTGCCGGAGACACGTTTTCGCCCATGGTGATTACACTCGGTTCACAACTCGTCGTCGGTTTAGGACTTGTCATCATACTTTCACACCTGATCGGACTCAACGGCGTTTGGATAGGGATCGCACTCTCGAACGTTGTTCAAGGGATCGCGATGTGGGTGTGGTATCATACGGGAAGATGGAAATCAATAAAGATTGTAAAAAGGAAACCGAAAACAGTATAATTTTTAGGACTTACGCATATCGCTCTTTTGTACCACAATCTGTTAGATTGTGACGCAAAAACGCTGTGTTTTCAGAAGAATTTCATCTAACAGAGCCACCTATAGCCAAAAGTGCGTAAGTCCTGATTTTGACACATTAAAAGGAGTCAGCGAATAATGGAAGCCTACAAAGACTATGACAATCCGCAACTGGTTATCTCGGCGGCGGAATTGAAAGGCGCGCTCGACGAATTTTGTATCGTCGATACGCGACCGACTTATGAATATATTCGGGGGCATATTCCGGGGGCACTGCATTTAGACCTGTTCGGTCTAAGCCTCATTGATACCCGCAAAGAGACTTATGATGCCTTTATGTGGATGATAGCGTATCTGTTTCAGCAACGCGGACTTGACGCGGCGAAACCGATTATATGGTATGAAGATATATCTGGGACCCGGGCATCGCGCGGGTTCTGGTTTTGTGAGTACTTAGGACACGGCGAAACGCGTCTGTTGGATGGCGGTTTCAAGGCGTGGTTGGCGGCTGACGGTCCCGTGAGCGCAACCGGTGCAGAACCGCCGGAGGTGCCACCCTTCCCGATAAACCCGCAGCACAACACCCACATGGATGCAGATGTGATTCGTGTCCTCTTAAACCGAGACGATTTTGTACCGCTGGATACACGGACAGATGATGAACACTACGGTCGGGTGGCGCGCGCAGAACGCGCGGGTGCTATCCCCGGTTCCATTCACATTGAATGGCTCAATAACCTCGACGAGACGGGTGCCTTTAAACCTGCTGATGAACTCCGAGCGATGTACGAAGCCGTCGGTATTACACCCGAAAAACAGGTTATGTGCTACTGACAGGGCGGATACCGCTCTTCCCAAACCTATCTGGCATTGCGGCTGTTGGGATACCCGAAAGTCAGCAACTACATAGGTTCTTGGAAAGAGTGGGGTGACCGGCTGGATCTGCCGGTCGAAATTCCTGAAACGCAGGCTTAACTGTACTCTGTCCGTGTCCACGAAAATCGAGCGCGATGCAACGCTGGTTGCGCGGTAATCCGTCGATCACCGGCATCCAATCTGAGGCATCACACCCCGTCCCGTGTAAGAAAATTAGAGGCGATGGCAGATGCCCTGAATCGTAGTAAGCCATCTCTCCCCAAGACATTTCGATGGTTCTCATTGCAAAAGACGACTTTAGGATGGCAAATTCCATATCCGTCTGGCTGTCTCTCCAAGAATCTTGTCTTTGTCGTTAGCCCTCAGAAACGGAAGCCCTTCTTGTATGAGTCGGAGTTCCTGTTTTAGCGTGGGCCAGTTGTGCTTCTGTCTGTGATGCCCCGGGTATCCTGTTCCCCAGACTGTCCGGTCTGCCCCGAACACCGCAAGCAATTTTTCAATGAACGGGTGCACGTCTGTATACGGAAAATCCTGATGTGAACGTCCGGCGACATCCGATAATTTGAGATGTACATTGTCATATTGCGCGAGGTCTACAATCGGTTGAAACGCTGCCGCGTCGGCATCTATCTGCGGATACCCTAAGTGGTCAAGGATAAGCGTCAGGTGTGGATACTGTTGCGCGAGGACGGCGACCTGATCCGCGAACTCGGCGCGGAGATGAAATTGGATGATTGCATCCAGTGCGGCGATCTCCTCCCACATCGGTCTGTTCTGCTCGGTGAGCAATATCTTTTCATCAGGATAATACATCGGGTGGAAGCGGAAGCCGACCAGACCGCGCGCTTTCATCCAATAGCGGACCTGTCCTGCATTATTAGGGGCCTGCGGATCGATCAACCCGTGTCCGATGAACCGGTTCGGAAAACGCGCCACCGAATCCGCGATGTAACCGTTATCCCAAGTGGACCAACTCGTTTGCACCAACACCGTCCAGTCTACAGCGTGTGCATCCATCTCTGCCAAGAGTTCATCAGCGGTGCCGGGTTCATCTGGATAGGAATTCCAAGTCGGTGCCGTCGGACCGACAGGATATTTCGGTGGGTCTATTTCCCAGACATGAACATGCGTATCTACAATCATGAGAGCTCCTCAATACGCTCCCACCGCAGGCGAGGTTTAAAACCTCGCCTGCAAAGTGATTTGCGTAAACCGTATTTAGAACAGAAATTGGGCATCCACGCTGTCGCCAGCTTGGAGCGATGTCGCGGTTGGAATCGTAATTAAACCGTTTGCCAACACAAGCGAATGCAGGATACCTGACCCCTGGGGTCCGGTTGTTTGTGCGGTGATTTCACCGTCAGACACTTTGAGAATGGCACGCATATAATTAACGCGGCCGTCCCTATTCGTCACAGTTTCAGTTAAGGTCGCTTTGAAGGTCGGACGTAAGAGTTCGTTATGTCCAGCCATTTTGAGAAGTGCCGGTCGGACAAAGAGTTCAAACACGACGAGTGAAGAGACGGGGTTACCGGGCAATCCGAAAATCGGTTTCCTGTCAGCGATCCCGTAAGCCTGCGGTTTTCCGGGTTTCATAGCGACGCGCCAGAAGTTAATCTCACCCAACTTCGCCAAGACGGTCTTTACGACATCGTGTTCACCGACGGAAACACCGCCGCTTGTGATGAGTGCGTCTGCTTTCGCGAGGGCAGCACGAAAGATTCGTTCTGTTTCTGCTTCGTCATCAGGTGCGATGCCCATATCAATCGGTATGCCCCCCGCCTCTTCGACCTGTGCATAGAGTCCATAACGGTTGCTGTCCCGAATTTTTCCCGGTTCGAGCGGTTCGCCGAGCGGTGTCAGTTCGTCGCCTGTCGAAACGATCGCGACGGTAGGTTTCCGATGTACTGTCGCTTCCGCGCAATTGAGAGAAGCGAGCATTGAGACCTCTGGCGGACGTAGGTGCTTCCCCTTTCCCATCACCTGCTGACCTTCTGCCACACTCTCACCGGTGAAGCGGACATTATCAGTTTCGTCAACGCTTTCAAATATCTTGACGCTATTTTTCTCTTGTTGTGTGACCTCTTGCATCACAACCGCATCTGCGCCTTCAGGCATCATCGCGCCGGTCATGATTCGCGCCGCTTGCCCCGCTGCAACCTGTTTTTTCGGGGCATAACCGGCAGCGATCATCTCTACGACTGAAAGCACGGCAGGGTTCTTCTCGGAAGCATCTTTTACGTCAGCTGCGCGAACGGCATATCCATCCATCGCCGAATTGTCAAATGGCGGGATATTTTCTGTAGCAGGCAGCGTCTCGGCAAGCACATAACCGGTACACTGAAAAATTTCCCGCTTTTCTGCGGGTAAGATTGGAATGGTATCCAACATCCGTTGGCGGGCTTCATCAACACTTAGCATCTAATTTTTTCTCCTTTGTGTATCTTATACTAAATATCATAAAGCATCACGATGATAAGTGCAAGTCCATTAATTTTCATCTGCCGGTCGAGGCATCTGCATCGTACGAGAACCCCCTCGGGCGTTATATTTACTGACGGCTGGCGGCTAATGGCTGACTGCTTTTTCAACTTTGATTTGACATTGACATAATCGCATGATATAATTTAATAATTTATCGCAAGTTTATCGGCTCTTTTGTATTTAATCATTAAACAGGTTCTCGTTTATGAGAAATCGCATGACTTATCCTAATCCGCTAATATTTGGGCGTGGCTTGAAAATTTGCATTGCAATAAGCCTATGCTGTTATATCATGCTGCTCGGTGTCATTGAACTCACGCACGATCATGCCGAACATTGCCATTCGGAGGATACCTGCATAGCCTGTTTCTTTAACTGCCAGCACGTCAGTGCCGAAATTGAATTCGCCGTACTTATATTTCCTCTCCTTTTCAGTACGACACTCCCATTTTATGAAACCGTTTTTCTTCCTTTAAAACTTACCACGAACACGCGAAGTCGTGCCCCACCTGTATTCTCCAGTTAACCAGCAAATTTTGCCATTTACAGGCGGATTTTGTTTTTCCTTTATACTCCTATTGTACAAAGACCGCGGGGTACTTTATACGCGCCCCGCGCTTTGTACATCCCTGCTTTTGCAACATAACGTAGTGCTTTTGTAGTAGATGCTGCCTGGTTGTGTGTATTCAATGGTTCTTGTTAGGATTTTGTAGCGTATCCTGTTAGGTTGCGCTTCAGAGATACCATCTCATACCCGGGTCCGGTAGGTTCGGTTTGCAACCGAACCGGATTTTACAGAGAGACTTTGAAGACTTCAAAACCTCTTCAGTCGCGTAGCGACGGAATGTTTATAGCAGCTTGGATTATTTTACAAGCGATAGACACACTATGTGTCATCAGATTAAAAAATTTTAAAAATTGGAGAATACGAATGTTTACTTATCTTTTTGGACGCGACTTTTCTGTCGCTATTTCTCGATTAATGTTACTTGCCTTTGTCGCTATACTTCCCCTTATGGGCGGTTGCGGTGAAGATGACAACCCCATTGTTGATGATGATCATGACCACGACCACGACGTGGATGCCCCGCTTCACGCCGATGCCGACGGCTTTAACCTGGAAATCAATGGAGAAGTGGTCTATCATCAACATCAAGGCCACCATGAAGGCGAGCTCACCGTTAAAGCTGGTGAAGAGATTGAGATACATGTACATTTTCTTGACGCGGACGAAAATGAACTCCATCTCGATGAAGTCACGGCCCCGCCGGGTGAAGATGACGACCATGACCATGACGGAGCGGAATTCTTCAGTTTGGGTCTGACGGGTTACGATGCCTCTATCATTGCGATCCATCTGGACCACGAGGAACACGAACATGAACACGAAGAGGAACACGAGGAACACGAGGAACACGCTGACGCGTTACCGTTTGGACTCGAAGGATTGAAAGCAGGAAAAACGGAAAT
>JAJDXV010000029.1 GCA_022823085.1 Candidatus Poribacteria bacterium | reverse complement strand
TATTCAATTGTACGATTTGGATCATGGTTTTGCTTTACATATGTGCCCGTTCTTAGGAAAGATCGCGAGCGCAGCTCGCTCCTACAGAGGAAGACGTATCCATATATATAAAGTGAATAGGTACAATTGAATGGCCCTGGGTGCGTACTCGCTCTACCTGTGTAGCAGATTGGTGAAAATGAGGCAAGGTGTTCTTTGGGATTCAACGATAAATCACGAGCGAGTTGATAAAATGAACGGCACTCTTACATTGAGCAAATAACCAGGTCGTGTTTACCTTTCGACTCCGGATCCAGTCATGACAAGGCTTTCAAGGTTCTGCAAAACTTTCTCAGCATTACAGACCATTCGCTGATATTCACTGACTTCCCAGTAATTTTGATGATGTAATGTAAACACTACCTAATGACATAGGAACTTAGGAAATAAAGAGGGCAATAGGACTATCTCTTTCAAAGTTTCAGAAAAAACCACAAAATACATTGCAAATTTTTCCGACTGATTGTATACTGCTGATGGTAGAGACAGTATTTCACGAAAAAAGGAAACACTTGCATGAATATTCTCGTCCTACACGGACCGAATTTACATCTCTTGGGAAAACGTCAACCGGAGATCTATGGACACGAAACCTTAGCGGACATCAACACGACGCTTGATCAGCATGCCGCGGCATCGGAACACCCCGTTGTCCTCAAAATCCTTCAATCGAACCATGAAGGCGAACTCGTCTCTATTATTGGCGATCATATCGACTGGGCAGACGGCATCCTGATTAACCCGGCAGCGTATACACATACCAGTGTCGCTATCCGAGATGCACTCGCTACAGTCGCGGTGCCTGTTATTGAGATTCATCTCTCTAATATTTATGCCCGTGAAGAATTTCGGCATCATTCGTATATATCGGCGATCGCGGTCGGGGTCATCGGTGGTTTCGGATCCCATAGTTACAAACTCGCCCTTGAGGCGATGATCCATATTTTGCGACAAACTGCGGAGAATTATAGTGAAACTCCCAATTAACGGCACATCTATAAAAGGCGGGGTTCCATAAACCTTATTGTTTATCCGCAAGGAAAATTAAAAAAACGTAGCCTGAAACGAAGTGGAAGGCGACTCGAATAAGAAGAACGTCAAAGCATAAACCACGCTGTTTATCCGCAAGGTAAATTTAAAAAAACCGCAAGGGATATTAAAGATATGGCAAAGAATCCGTTTATACCGTTCAGTCGTCCTTGGATAGATGACACCGAAATCGAAGCAGTTAGCCAAGTGCTTGCGTCCAAATGGATCAGCACAGGAAACAGAGTTCGCGAATTTGAACGCGCCTTCGCCGAATATCTCGGTGTCAAACACGCCATCGCTGTCAGTTCCTGTACCGCTGCGCTGCACTTGAGTCTCGTTGTCGCCGGTATCGGCAACGAGGACGAAGTCATCACAACGCCTTATACCTTCACAGCGACAGCCGAAGCGATCCGATACGTCGGTGCGAAACCGATTTTTGTCGATGTCCAACCCGATACGTTGAACATCGACACCAACAAGATTGAAGCGGCGATAACCGAACGGACGAAGGCGATACTCCCGGTTCACATCGCCGGTATCCCGTGCGATATGGCGACGCTTCAAGAGATATGCCACACGCACAACCTCACGCTCATCGACGACGCTGCGCACGCCATCCCAACGGAATATAACGGACAATACATCGGGAATCTCGGCGACTTGTCCGCCTTTAGTTTCTACGCAAACAAGAACCTCACGACCGGCGAAGGTGGCATGGTTACCACGAACAGCGACGCATTCGCTGAACCGCTCCGTACGATGCGACTTCACGGGATCAATAAAGACGCTTGGTCACGTCAATCGCAACGCAATATCTGGCGCTACGACATCGCGACCGAAGGCTATAAATACAATATGACCGATATCCAAGCGGCGATGGGGTTATGTCAACTCATGAAACTTAATAAGCAACATGAACGCCGTCGCAATTTTGCGCACATCTATCAGACGGAACTGGCGAAATTTACACAGATTGACACGCCTGTGGCACCGGATAACCCGCGCGAGCATGCGTGGCATCTCTACATTATCCAACTCAATACCGGCAACCGAGACGAATTCGTTGAAGCCTTACGTGAAGCGAATATCGAATGCAGTGTCCACTATATTCCGTTACACCTCTTCGATTTCTATCAGGAACGTTACGGTTACCGTGTCGGCGATTTCCCGTGCGCTGAGGCAGCGTTTGAACGCGTTGTGAGCCTCCCGCTCCATCCCGGACTCACCGAGGAAGATGTCCACACTGTGATTGGTGCTATCGGTAAAGTTTTAGCGTCATAATTGAACAGCATAACCCGTTGCGATCCTAAGATTCAATAGGGACGATGGAAATATCTACACCCACGCACCCCAGACTCTACCAAATCATCCCTTCCGAAGTGTGTTTCTCGTGTGATGTCTGCTGCCGATTTTTAGCGGTAGACAGTCCGCTTGCACCTATTTTCACCGAAACAGAGAAAGCGCGAGTTGTAGCAGCGGGCGCGGATCCAGCACTGTTTCGTCCGCAAGCAGATGGTCAGAGCGCGCAGATCCAACTAAAACCGCACGACGATTTCTATATCTGTCCCTTCTTTGAACCGGAGACGCGCCGTTGTACCATCTATCCGATCCGTCCGCTTGATTGCCAACTCTATCCGTTCGCGATTATGTTTAGCGAAGACGGGAACGAGGTCCTACTCGGGGTGGATACCCTCTGTCCATTCGGTGAGGAACACCTTGAAACAGAAGCGTTCCAACAACATATCCGAGAGGTTATTGATTACGTCGAATCCGAAGCGGTTACCGAACAGATCGCCGCGAACTGGAGCCTCATCAGTGATTATCAAGATACCGTCATAATTGTTCACACTTTAACGCAATTGAGAAATGCGACTGCAGCCACTCACGCTTGACGACAAACCGATGTTTGACCGATACGCGTGTCAGACACACACGCGTCTGTCTCACTACGCCTTCGCACCGATCTATGTTTGGCGGGAACACTTCCAGTTGTATTGGACGCTATTTTCGGATTGTCTGTGCGTTTTCGCAAAGCAGATGGACGACTACTTCATGCCGATCCTACCGGTACCGATCGAGATGGAAAATCCGAAGTATCTGAAAGTCGTTAGTGAGGCATATCAATTCATGTTAGATGCCAGTCGCAATCCGCACATCGTCAGGATCGAGAATGTGCCGCAAGAGATGACCGCTTTCTTTGAGAAGAACGGGTTTTGTGTGCGTTTGAAGGAGACGGAATACCTTTACGAGACGGTGGCACTTGCGGAACTGCGAGGCGACCGCTATAAGCAGCAACGGCATGCCTATAACGCTTGCCTTGCTCAATATCCGATAGCGACATTGTCCCCGTATTGTTCCGACGATCAAGATGAATGCCTCGCCCTTTACGACGCATGGCGCGAGGCGCGATCGCAGAGATATGACGATCCGCTCTACAACGCGATGCTCGACGATTCACAGTCGGCACATCGGATTGGAATTTCGTCCGCGGAGGCACTCGGTCTTGTCGGTAGAGTGGTGCGTATTGATGGGGAAATCAAAGGTTATACCTTCGGCTATCCGCTGAATGCCGATACCTTCTGTGTTCTGTTTGAGATTACGGACCTCAGTATAAACGGGTTGGCGCAGTTCATCTACCGCGAATTCTGCAAGGAATTGATGGATGCCTATAAATGGGTTAACGCTATGGACGACTCTGGGCTGGAGAACCTAAAACGCGTCAAACGTTCCTATCATCCATATCAACTGCTTCCGTCATACAATCTTTTAAAGTCCTCCTGATAAGAGGATTTAGAGGGTCTATAGTGGCTCCCCTTATGTTCTATAGGACCTACGCGTGATGCTCTTTTGTACCACAATCTGTTAGATTGTGGTATAGGAACGCTGTGTTTCCAGAAAACTTTCATCTAACACAACCCCCTACAGTCAAAAATTGCGTAAGTCCTGTTCTATATAAAAAACGCAGCCCAAGCATCGCGCCGGGCGATCCAAGAACAAGAACATTGAGTACCTAATCCACATTGACGAACCGCAAGGAAAATTAAAAATATGGGGTCCGCACTTATTTTTCTCAACGGCTATTATGATATACGCTACCTCAATTTCTACCGTCAAGAGATCGAAAATGCAGTAGAGAACCGTTTCCCGACGATCTGCGCGGATGGTGGACTTCGGATATTCGATACATTAAATCGGTGTGGAGAGACACCGCTTATCCCTGATGTTCTTATCGGGGACATGGATTCAGTTGTCCAAGGAGTAACGAAAGCAAAACAGACTGTTCAGGAATGGGTTGGACAGACAGATAAAGACTATACTGACGGGCAGCTCGCTGTGGACTATGCCTTGGAACAGTACGGATGCCAACATATCGTTATTTACGGTGGTCTACCGCGTCCGGAAGCGTATGAGACAGACCACTTCCTCGGTAACCTAAAACTGATGCGTTTCGGACATTATCGCGTCTCTCGGGATGAACACTACCGTGCCGAAATGCGGGACCCGCAACAGACAATCCACTACGTTTTATCGAACGTACGCTTAAACCGAAAAAACGACCGGTTGCAACGCGTCTCGCTCATCGCGGATGCCGAGAATGGCATCGTTGAAAAGAGCGAAAACCTACGATGGGATTTAGCATCGCTACAGATTCACCCGGATCTGACGAACGCGCTCCGCAACGAGTTCGTAGACGGTGCAGAATGGGCAACCGTCCGATTGGTTGATGGATCATCACCGGTCTATGTGATTCACAACTGGTAAGCGAGTACTGCTTTGAGTGTTTCGGTGTCGAGGTTCGCACCGGTCATCACCATCACCACATTTTTCCCCGCCAATTTATCTGTGAGTTTATGTGCAGCTGCGATGGGTGCTGCGCCTGCGCCTTCTGCTAAGTTGTGTGTCCATCGCAACGCCAGACGGATGCCTTCTATGAGTTCAGTTTCACTCAGCAGCACAATATCGTGGATGCTGTCTTTGATAATAGAAAGCGGTAGCGGGAACGGTACACGCGTCGCGAGTCCATCTGCGACGGTGTCACAAGAATCGGTCTCCACGTGCTTCCCTTTTTTCCACGAGCGATAGATGGCGGGTGCGTTCTCCGCCTGCACGCCGATGACTTTCACATCGGGGTTTATCGTCTTCGCGACGGTAATCGCGCCACAAGAGCCGCTGCCGCCGCCGATCGGCACGATAATCGCATCTACAGTCGGCAGACTCTCAAAAATCTCAAGCGAATAGGTGCCGACACCGTGGAAGAGTGCTGGTACCATACACGGGTGAACGTAGTAGAGTCCGCGTTCGGCTTCGAGCACTTCACACAACGCGCGTGCCTCATCAAAATCGGTGCCGTGTTCGATGAGTTCGGCACCGAACGCTTGCATCGCGCTGTTCTTTTCGGGGTTATTGCCGTGTGGCACAACAACGGTAGCCTTGACACCGAACTGTGCTGCAGCATAGGCGATAGACTGTCCGTGATTGCCGCGTGTCGCCGTGATAACACCTTTTTCACGTTGTGCTTGCGGCAGATGATGCATGAAATTCAGACCGCCCCGCACCTTGAAACTGCCGGTGGGGTTATGGTTTTCGTGTTTGATGTATGCTTGGAATCCGAGCCGTTCCGATAGTTCTGGATAGTGAATGAGCGGTGTAGGTTTTAAAAACCGCGCCACGACCTGTTTCGCGGCAATGATGTCTCGAAATTTTAAAGTTGTCATTTTGTCCTTCGCTTATTGATGTGATTGATATAAAATACAACGCCATAAACATTATAGCACTTTTCTGCGAGATTGACGACTTTTTTCAGAATAGGACTTACGCATGCTCCTCTTTATGTACCACAATCTGTTAGATTGTGTTCCAAAAACGCTGTGTTTTCCGAAAAATTTCATCTAACAAAACGAACTATAGTCAAAATTGCGTAAGTCCTACAGAAAAAATACTGGATGG
>JAJDXV010000093.1 GCA_022823085.1 Candidatus Poribacteria bacterium | reverse complement strand
CATATTTTCACGATTTTCAAAAAATAGTGACCAAAAAGCAGTCGTTTCTAACACAATAGAGACCCAAAAACAGGTTTAGAAGCCAATCCTAACATCTGTTCGGGAGCTCTAACGGGAGAACACTGCCAACTTTTCATAACTCCTAAACTTAGCAAACTGTCCAAACTATAGCATTAATTAGCACAAGTCGTAAAATTAAGAACTATCCACGGATCGTTTTGCTTTAAGCAGTTCGCGCTCTAAGCGCGCTTTTTCGCTTGGATTGAGAATTTTCGCAATCTGCGCTTCAGCCTTCCGAATCTCGGCGGGGTCACGGAGGGCAGCTACTGCCCCAGGTTGCCTCCATTTACGCTGATAGCGTGGAGACTTGGTAGTGTTTGTCGGAGATCTTGGAAAAACCTTTTCATCATCAAGACCATAAAGTTCTTTTAGTTTAGTGTAGTGCTTGCGTGGTACTTTTTCACGTTCGGCCTCCCAGTCGCCTATAGCGGAGCTGCTGCTCCGTTTCATACCTAGCTCGACTGCTACTGCGACTTGGGTGAGACCTGCTTTTTTCCGGAAATCCCGAAGCTGGGATCCGGTGTATGGAAATTCAGTGGCCGGTATTGGGTCCGGTTCTTTTTTTGTTGGTTCCTCTACTTCTGCTTCGAAATCAGCCAATTCCTTTTTCACATCTTCTAATTGAGTTGACGTAGTCTCAAGACGCGCTTCCAATTGTGTTTTCTCTCTTTTGAGTGTCGCCAACTGGTTTGACGCAGCCTTAAGAACTTTCTCATATTTTGTTTTCTCTGTTTCTAACTGGTCTGAAATGGTCTCCACGCGTTTCTGATACGCAGCATTTTCTTTCTCTACATCTTTTAACCGGTTTGAAGTTGTTGCTAACTGGTCAGACATGGCTGCAAGACGTTCATCACAAGCAATCCATTCTGCCTCGACTTCTTCCAGCCGATCTGATGTAGTCTTGACCTGTTTCTCCAATTCAGTCTTCTCTGCTTGCGCTGCATCAAGCTGCTTAGTCATATCCGCGAGGTTTTCCTTGAGAGCAGCATTCTCTACTTCCACTGGGTGTTCTTCAACTTCATCAGAAAACAGTTGATCTCGGATGGTTTCAACTGCTTCCTTTGCTTCTGGCTTATTAATTTCTCCGAGTGCCTCGGCGACAAGAGATAGGTGCATCCGAGTGGATTCAGAATCTACATCTTCTATTCCTGGGTGAGCCCAGAAATTCCGCCCATCCTTTATTTTACCTGCTGCGCTACGGGCATCGTAGTGTCGATCAAACTCTCGACGAAAACAATTGTCCCAGTGCTCTCTGATGAGGTGTGGAATATTATTCACTTCTATCTCTACTTCAATGTCATCGCCTAGTTCACAATCCAACGCTCTCATGATCAATTCTGTTGGTGTTGTACCTAGGACTTTCTTTAAGCATCTGTGAATGAACCCACGCATAGCGTCAAGATATATCCTATGTGCTTTACGAAGTGCCTCCTCATTCGGATAATCCTTCATATTAATGTCTATGAACCTCCATACAAACAAATTTTGAAAAGTTTATCACAGCTTTTTAGTGCTGTCAACTGCAAATTAGACTTAAATCACTCCACAGAAAACGCCTTAATTTCACCTGTTCCAATCCATCGTGCAATCACACTTTGTCCAGGAATTATCACGCCTTCATACTCAAAAGCATCCGTCCCGAAGTTTGCGAGTATCTCAACAGTATCGCCGAACTCGGTGCGTTGAACGAGTCTGTCATCGGTCAGCCACTCAAAATCTGTCATCGCTTGTCCGCCGATCTGCCGATGCAATGGCGAAAAGAAGGCGTAGTGCCGCTTTATCCAGGCTTTATGTTTTGAGAATTCTTCTATGTTCAGATGGTACAAGGGTGGGACGTTATAAAGTAATTCTAACAGCGCCAACGTTCCGATTGCGTTCTCAAACTTGAGACTCCCGGAACCCCAGTGGTGCGTCGTTATCACCGAATCGTGGAACACCATCTGGTAGAGGGGTAGCCGAAAACGCGGGTCGTAATAATGGTAGAGGTAGTTCGATTTGAGCGGCACCTGCTTTATGTGGATCGCTGGTCCTTCGGGGGGCCAATATCCGCCAACGTAGTAAGGTGAGGTTTTAGACTTCATATCTGGGTCTCCCCACCCGATGACCGGGAGCGTCATGCCGTGTGCGAAGTGAAGCACCGCTGCCGAATACGCAGCACCGCCTTCTGAACCGACAACCATGTTATACGTATCCCGAATCCACGTGATACGCGCCAAACGTGCGTTCATGTCATCTAACTGTGTTGCGGGATGTGCTGACGAGTAATCGTCAAAGAGTTCACCGTAAGCGTCACAATCGATAAACCACGTATTGAAGTTTGATTGCATCTGTTCAACAATACCGTTGACGCGGTTTTCGACATACGGTTGTGCTACGAGTGGGCTTAAGTGATACCCCTTCTTTTTAAATCCTCGACTTTTTGTGCCATCCGCATTGACTATCCCACCGGTTTCATAAAGTGAGAGATCGAACTGTGCGGTCTCCCACGTGTCCTTTTCGTTAGGATGATGGATACTGTGGTAGGAATCGTAGGGACCGACGAGATAGCCGAGTTCTTTCGCCTTCGCGATGGCAGTTGGGTGTCGGAACCCGTCCTGCCATGAATCTACACCGAGCCAGAGTCGGTCTAACCCGTTTTCGGCGAACTGCTCCAGCAGTTTCACCGATAAACCGTCTCCCCACACGTCTGGATGTCGGAGTAGATCGGAAAATACAGCGTAGAACAGCAGACAGTTACGGCGATAAAGTTCAGGAAGCGATAGTGTGGATACATCTCGCGAGGTTAACTTTTCCGTTTCTGATGTAAGCGGAATTTCTGTCCAGAGTGCTGGCTTGTAAAAGTCCTGCTTTTCGAGCTGCTCACTTATCGCCCGACTTACCACACGTCGGATATATTTAGATGCGTAATCCGACTGGGCAACCTCTTGTAAGGCTTCACGGGTTTCGGTATTCAACTGTGCCCATATCCGCGTTGCGATCTTATTATCACTTTTTAGCCTTATCGCAAACGCTTTCCAATCTGTGATATCGTGTTCGCTTAGGAGTTTGCCACCCCACAGGTAGACATGCGCGGCACCGAGTAACTTCGCTGCAGCAGGTGTTTTCTCAATTTTTTCAGCAAACGAAACGAATTCAGCGTTCTGTTGCAAATAGCGTCGGTACTGTTTCGCGGGTGCGACTGGCGATGCTGCACCGAGTGAGATACGCAATCCGTATCTTTTCTCTTCCCAATTCGGTGTGAAGGCGTGTGATACCGCCATACCTAACGCAGCGGATGTAGTCTTGTTGAACCGGATTCGGTTGTTAAACGGATTGGTTAAAATGTAGGTAAGCGTCCGGTCCGTGAGATCCAAACCCCAAAACGGCATTGAGAGCCCCGCGGTGGTGTTTATGGGTCCGCGTTCGGATAAGAAGTCCTGCCATTTCGTGTCATCTTTGGGGACGTAGCTCCCCTCAAAAAGGGGCAGAATATAGGCGCGGAGGGATTGGGAATCTTCAATCACGGGCCACGTTAAACGGATTGTGTCGCGTGTCTGCTTATCATGAACGAATTCTACAGATAGCGATTCATCTATCAGTTCAAATCGAACGGTGAGAAACCGATCTGCAATCCGCCAACTGACAGTATTGTCGTCTTGAGAGAATTCTGCTACATCGCTGAATCCGGGCTGCGCCGATGAAATAGGCACCACTGTTTCCGCATCTACAAGACGCGCCTCCACAGCAAGCGAGTGCGGAACGATATCAACTTTCCACATAGCATTACGAAGATGGACGGTTTCAGGTGCTGCACCGACACTGATAGCAGTCAAAAGAAGTATCCCTATAGATAAAATGTAAAACAGCGATCTGAGCAATGGTATTTATCCTCATTCAAAAAGTTGTGAGATTTTACAGGAAAAGCCTTCAATGATATCTTCTCCAGTAAGTGTATCTTCACGTGTGAGGACTTTGATATCTGTCTCTGAGCGATACACGGTTACCGTTTTTGCCACAGGTTCAATCACCCAAACGAGCTGTGTTCCGCCACTCAGATAGGTGAGTGCCTTTTCAAAGACACGGAACAGAACATCTGTTGGGGAAACGATTTCAACAGCCAGATCCGGTGGGATGGAGAACGCCTTACGTCTATCATCTGGCAGTCGTTCTGTCGAAACGAACGCAATATCTGGTATCAGGAATCTATCGCCAATCTTAAAACCGGTGTCCGATGTGTAGGCACGTCCCAGTTGATTTTCGCGAACATACGGACCTAAAAATAAGACAAGGCTCATGCTAATATCACCGTGTTCACCTGAAGTTGGTGGCATAGGTATGAGTTCTCCTTTCACATATTCATATCCCTCTAAATCGCTTTCAAGAAATTCCTCAAGCGTCATATCGGTTTCTATCGGAGGAGGAATTACAACCTGTTCCGGGTCAGCTTTTAGAATATTCATCAGGGTGCCTCCTTATTGTCTTGACAATTCTTGCCACAAAGCTCGGTAAAAATTCATGACGCGTACCGGATCGGAACTCCCTGCGATTTCGGCGAGGGTGTACCCGGAATAGCCGGACTTCTTCAGTAATGTAAAGAGTTGTCGCCAGGGGTACTCGCGTCGGTGGAGCTCCGTGATATGCACCAAGCCGATCCTGCCTTTCACGAGATCAAAGTTGTTTTGAATTGAACCGTCTTCGACTTCGCCGAAGTTAGAATTCCAGCAGACGTAGACGTTATCGTGGTCAGCGACATCGATAATCGTACGGATATGTCGGAGTTCGGAGGTGCCGCCGCCGTGGACTTCCAACCGGATCTGTACACCGAGATCGGCGGCGAATTCACCGCACTCGCGGAGTGCCAACCCGATCTGTTCGAGCGTTTTCTCGACAGGCACTTCGCTCGGTAGTCCATTTGGACGCACTTTAACGCCGGGCGCGCCGACATCTGCTGCGAGTTGAGAATAGACCTTCGTGCCTTCTATATTTTGTCGAACGGCATCCTGATCTACAGAATGGTAGTCAAACGCTGAACCCAAGCCAGCGATTTCAATCGGAGAATCGTCGAATTGTTGTTTGACCGCTGCGCGCTCACTTGCGGAAAGTTCGACTTCAACACTGTGTGCATGCGTCGTCCGCAGTTCCACACCTGAGAACCCTGTCTCTACGCATCGTTCAATGATTGTGGGCACATCCCAATCTTTCGCCATATTATATGTAACTAAACCGAGCTTCATATTTTAATTATACGGGCTTGCAAGCTTCGCCCGCCTCCTTATTCAAGAAGTTGTGCGACTTGACACGAAAACTTCTAAGTAATTCCAAAATCTACTATAACTGTGTACCTCTGTCTCACAACCGAAAATAGTTTGCATCTTTAACATTATTATGCTATAATACCTTGAGTAAGAGGCGAGCGTCAAGTAAATTTTTTTGTTACTATCGCGAATTGTAGCTGTGAACCTCGTCCCAAAATTAATAACCTATCAGGAAAAAAGAATGGAAAATTATAGTCGCTTTACGGACCCTAAATTACCTGCTATCTACGAGAAAGTCAAGACGGAACAACGCCTCTCCTTTGATGAGGGGGTTGCACTTTACGAAAGCCCGGATATTACCGGCGTTGGGTTTATTGCCAACCATGTCCGTGAACGTTTAAACGGGAACGTCGCGTATTATAACATCAACCAACACATCGACTATTCAAATGTGTGTATCCTCCATGCTCGGTGCCATTTTTGTGCCTTTGCCCGAAAAAATATGCAGACCGAGGGTGCCTGGGAGATGAGCGTTGATGAATTTTTAGACAAAGCGATGTATTCGATAGAGCATGGCTGCACCGAAATCCACAGTGTCGGTGGGTTGCACCCGAAACTGCCGTTTGACTATTATCTCGATATTATCCGTGGACTCAAAGAACGGATGCCGCAGGTCCACCTTAAATTCTTCACGGCAGTCGAAATCCATCATTTCTCACGTATCTTTAAAATGTCTATAGAAGATGTATTAACGCAGCTACGGGCGGCAGGTCTCGATTCCTTGCCCGGTGGCGGTGCTGAAATCTTCGCAGAGGAGACGCGCGAGAAAATTTGCCCAGGTAAACTCAGCGCGGACGGATGGTTAGAGGTTCATGACATCGCGCATCGTCTCGGAATTTCAACGAATGCAACGATGCTTTATGGACACCTCGAAACAAACGAGGATCGGGTGGATCATCTCATCCGACTCCGGGAGCAACAAGATAAGTCCAGTGGTTTTGTAACATTCATACCCCTGGCTTTTCACCCGTTGAATACCCGCATGGCGTACCTGCCTTCAACGACCGGTTTAACGGACCTTCGGAACATTGCCGTCGCGCGTCTCATGCTCGATAACGTTCCACATATCAAAGTGTATTGGATTATGACCGGTTTGAAAACCGCACAAGTCGCACTCCGTTTTGGTTCTGATGATATCGATGGCACTGTGACCGAGGAGAAAATCACACACATGGCAGGAGCGGACACACCAGAGGCTGTCTCCGTTTCAGCACTTATACATCTCATTGAGGAAGCAGGTTTCGTTCCGGTCGAGCGAGACACGCTCTATAATGAAGTTATTCGCGAGGGGAACCGGTGGTACAGAAAAGCCGCTTAAGGGTCGGCGCGGTCTCGTTCTTGAATACGAAACCGCTCATTTATCCCCTTTTGGATAAAGAGATACAGGCGGATATCGCGCTTAGCCTTGATGTGCCAAGCCGTGTCGCAGCACGTTTAAGGGATACGAGACTCGATGTCGGACTCATCCCGATTATCGAATATTTTCGAGCAAACCCATCGGGTACGAATTACTGCATTCTACCGGATATATCAATTGCCTCGAACGGGGGTGTCCAAAGCATTCAGCTGTTCAGCCGGGTGCCGGTTCATGAGATCCGACGCATCGCACTTGATACAAGTTCCCGCAGCTCCGTCGCCTTACTGAAGGTCTTGCTGGCTGAACAATACGGAATTTCACCAGCTTTCACAATGTGCGCGCCGACAGTCAAACCGAGCACAGCACTCGAAAACCGACAATATCCGCCGTTTGAGGCGGTCCTCCTCATTGGGGACCCCGCACTCAGGCACCTCGGGACAACCGAATATAGTGTTGACCTCGGTGAGGCGTGGTATAAACTCACTGGACTCCCGTTTGTTTATGCATGTTGGGTCGCAAGGGCGGACGCATCTCTCGGCGATCTACCGCAAACGCTACTCGAATCAAAAGAACGTGGCATCGCACAGATTCCAGAAATCGCACAGGTTGAAGCGCGAAAGTTGGGGCTACCAGAGACGCTGTGTCTCGACTATCTGCAGAATCGTATCAAGTATGACCTCGACGAATCCGCGATCGCCGGGATCGAACTCTTTTATAAGTTTGCCGTGAAAAACAATCTCGCCCCGCCGTGCCGCTCTCTTAATTTTTTTTCTAACTGAATATGCAACTCCTAGCGTGTATGACTCTCTAACTGAAGGGGACCGGAAATGGAAACCGCTGAAAAACCGACAGATGATACCAAGATGGTAAAGCAGTTTGAGGACTACCTCAAGAGTTGTGGACTCCGTATGACCCAGACACGCTTGGATGTTTTAAAACAGGTCTTCGAGTATCCGGGCCATTTTCAGACGGAAGACCTCTTGGTGCAGATGCGTCGGAACGGCTACTTGGTGTCGCGACCGACGATCTATCGAACGCTGCCTTTGCTGGTACAGAGTGGACTCTTAACGGAATTTATTGACGCACAGAAGAATACTCGCTATGAGAGCATTCACTCGCTCCGGGAGCATGCACACCTCATCTGCCTGCGGTGTAATCAGATTGTTGAGTTTAAAGAACCAGAGATTGATGCCTTACAAAAGGCGGTTTGTGAAGCGCACAACTTTAAAGCCGTGCGCTTCCGTAATGAGATCATCGGTTATTGCGCCGAATGCCAAGCCGAATTAGAACCGAAGACCTCCGATAATGAGAGTGAAACTACCGCTTAAGCCTGCCCCACGTTGTGGTTAGCAATCCATCCGGCTCAACCGCCAACGTTTTCTCTTCCGCATTTTCATAATCTTCGTCGGTCGGTTCATATTCTAAGTCGCTCGACCAACAGAAAACGTCATATTGAACTTGGAGCGAGCTCTGTCGCGTCCAGATCATCATAACGTTTTCACCGTCTTGTAATTCGTTACCATTGTTCATCCTCCTCAATGCTGTTTTGACACAGTTGAAATGAGTTAAAGTTAATCAGATTTTAGTGTTGGAATCGTGAAATACTTGACAAGCGTATGGAAATATCGTATAATTTCAAAAAGGTTTCTTCAAATGCGATTTTAAATTACGACCTACCGCGCGAAATGGTGGGATGAAGACCTTGTAAAACCGGTTGACTTCTAATGTATACACCACAGGTAACCGATCATTACGAAAACCCTCGCAACGTTGGGACTATTGCCGATGCTGACGGCACAGCGACTGTCGGTTCTCCCGCCAGCGGCGAGATGGTAAAATTGACACTTCAAATAACGGATAACGTCGTTGTCGCGGCGAAGTTCCGAGCATTCGGCTGTCCGACTGCTATCGCGAGTGCTTCGGTGCTAACCGAACTGATTATCGGAGCGGGTATCTCGGAAGCCAAGAAAATTACCGCTGACCAACTCTCAAACGCGTTAGGCGAATTGCCAGAAGATAAACAACGTTACGCCGACGCGGCTGAAAAAGTTCTAAAAAACGCTATTGCCGATTTCCTGTCTAAAAAGGAGGCACGATCACCATGATTACTGTCACAGAATCTGCCGCACAAAAAGCGATCACACTCATTAATAACAGTGAAACATCCCCTGAATCCGATCTCGGCTTGCGGATGCAAGTTGTCGGTGGCGGCTGCTCCGGCTTCCAATATAACCTCGAATTTGGTGGCGCGAAAGACACCGACAGAGTTTTTGAGTTCCACGGGTTAAAGGTTTTCATCGACCCGCGCAGCACACTCTATCTCGCTGGTTCCGTGCTCGACTATAACGACGGACTCATGGACTCAGGCTTTAAAATAACCAACCCGAACGCTCAAAACACATGCGGTTGTGGCGAATCCTTTAGCGTCTAACACCGCGCCTTTGAGATCGCGAGCATAAGAAACACCGTTTTTGCTGGGGCGTTTCTTCAGCAAAAACACTCGCGCCTACCCTAAGAGGGTGCTGGGGCGTTACCAAATGTCGCTGATAACTGATAACTATATCACACCCACGAAGATTTCAACGCATGCACCTTCAGCGATGCAAGCGTCGCCGTGCCGTCTTCTGCGTAAACGCCGATGTCCGCATTCTCCAAATCCGGTAGGAAATAAGAGGTCATTGACAACTCACCGTCATTACCGAACGCCTCAATAGAGATACGGTCAACCAGAATTTGTAAGCGGATTTTCCCATCCTGTGGTGCAAGCGGACCACTTCTCTCAAGGAAGGTCAGTTGCTGCGCAGCGACGTTGTAACGCACATCCTGTCCACGAATCTTGAAACCGACAGCGGTCGCATCATTGAGTGCTATCTCGGCACGAATATCAAACAATTCACCCGTTAATCCTGCCAGCGGATCTTCCTCCGGTCTAAGCGTCAGGTCGCTCCACGCGTGCGTATAGGTGTGAATGTTTTCGATCTCCACGACAGGTTCACGATGGAGACGGATACCCGCTGAGGTTGTCCGGAGCGTCAAGCTGCACGGGAAGCTCATCTGTTGATTGAACGGCATATCGGGTGGATTGCTACCACTCATCCACGCGATTTGGATACGTCTGCCATCGGATTCAGGGACATCGCTCCACGTCTGTGCTGCATAGAAATTAGCACCGTAGTCAGAACGATGTGCCTCACCTTCCGGCGTAAAGGTCGTTCCATCAAAATTACCGACGTAATACTTCCCCGCCGCCCCCCAGAAAACCCACTTCGTCTTTTCCGGATCACCGTCAACCGGAAGTTCAAAGATATCGGGACATTCCGTATCGGGAATCTGTAGGTCGGATAACCTTGTCCACGCCTTGAGGTTCGTCGAACCGAATAAAGCGAAATCGTTCTGGTCGAGGTAGAGTGCCATCACCCACTTTTGTGTCGGTTCGTGCCAAATCACCTTCGGGTCGCGGTTGCTTCCGACGATATGTGCAATGACAGGGTTCCCTTCATATTTTATCCACGTCCGTCCGCGATCGTTACTATAGGCGATGCTTTGCGTGAACGGCACCGGTTCCGGGGCGTGACTTCCAGCGGATGTATAGAAATTGACAAGCACCGACTCGTCTCCGGTCTGAAAACCACCGGTATTCTTCCAATCGACGACGCCGGAACCTGAGAAGATGGTGCCGAGTTCGTCCGGATGGATGGCGTGCGGCAGCTGTTTCCAGTGAACGAGGTCCGTACTAATGGCGTGCCCCCAGGTCATGTTACCCCAATTAATGCCAGAGGGGTTGTGCTGAAAGAAGAGATGGTACTCGCCTTTGTAATAGATCAATCCGTTCGGATCGTTGGTCCAGTTGGTTTTCGGTGTAAAGTGGAACTGCGGACGATACGCTTCTTGATAAGCCGTCTGAATCATTAACTATTTCCTTTTTGTTTTGAGGATTGCCAAAAAATATCCGTGATTACCTCTGTTTTGCATGCTATTCTATGCGTAACTGTTAATTTTGTCAAGAATCCGTGTTTATTTGCAATTCAGTCGCAACAGAATTTCATAGCAACTTTCAACAACCGTGCCACTAAAATCTCAAAAATCCTGTTGCAGCTTAGGTTTATACGCTTTCATAAAATTCACAAATTTCCGATTTACTATGAAAACTATGAAATTTTGCCCTATTTTCCAATTTTTTGCAGAATTAGGCAACCGTTTTCTCGGTCCCCCGCGTCACTATATATTGAACGGGCAAATTGGCCCCTCACTGCTTACTTTCATCAGTTAGTGAGGACATATCCAAACCCATTTTTAAAGGTAGTATCATAGCATTGTAGGTTGGGTTGAGCGGAACCGAGAAAGCCGATGGGACAACCCAAGCACATTTGCAGCACCCTGCCCTGTCACATCAATTAAGGAGATAGCGAAACCCAACAGAAACGACTATGTTTGCATAATCTTACAGAAAGAACGCTGGGTTTCACTGCGTTCATGGATGTACATGCCGATATGTTAAGTTGGGATACCAACGTTTAATTTTAATACCGTTCAACCCAACCTACGTTACTTTGAAAAATCAAAATTGCATAGCGTATTTCTGTTAATTATAAGGAGATTGAAAATGAAAACCGTAAGCGTTGCGCTACTTGTTCTAATCGTGATGAGTGGACAACTCAACGCCGACAACCATTCCGCAACTAACGATAAAATTACACTTATCGTTGACGATACATCAGAAGTTTTAGTAAAAGGTTTCATCGCACCGATTGGGGATGCTGTGTCGGATGACTTTAAGGATTGGGATGCCTTAACAAATTTACGGGTTGCTGAACCAGAGAAACGATATCCTGCTTCTGTTTTCCAATCTTTTCTTCCGGTCAAACCGGTTTCAGTCGGCGAGTTCTGGGTGCTGGATATGACGGGAGTCGTTACCTTGCTCAAGCAGCTGCATCCGAACCCTAACCTATCTATGCATATCAATGCAGGGGATTCCCTCGGTTTGTGGGCATGCCTGCGTGCTTACAACGATAAATTTGCTGACATTGTGTTTCGGGTTCACGCCGAGTTTAAGTTAGGAGAAGGTTGGTTCACCCCTTCTCAGTTTACCGGGCATCTTGTGATTGATCGTCTAAAAGGAAAAGTCTCGTTTTTCGAGATGTACGTCCCTGAAGGTCCAGTAAACTTCGATGTCAAGCGGATGCTATATGGAATGGGCATAGCCGGTGCGGGCTATTGCTCGAAAATGGAACTCCGGGCTGGCACGCAAGACCTTCTCGAAAACCTTGAATTCACGGAAGCCATTACGCAAGAAGCCGCGGAACGCGCACTGATATTGCGTTTCTACAAATCGCAGCACATTAACTGGATGCCCTTTGACCAAGTGTTGGAGATGGCACAAACACAGCAGAAACCGATTCATGTTATCTCCATAGATGGACCTTTAACCGACGAATCGTGCTGAGGGAGCGGCAAAAGCCTGAGGGCAGGTGTCCTCTCCGAAAAAGAAAATATCGAATTCATGAACGAAAATTTCATTAACGCTTGGGTATCGAATGTTGAATTAAAGCGCACGCCTTCTCAACAGAAATTCATGGAACTCAGACAACAGCAAGGTTTCAAGCCTGTTGACAAAACGCTTCCGTTAGCGCAAGCCATCATGAAAGGCTGGAAGAAACGCTCACCCGCAGATTCTTTGGTAATCTCGCCAAAACTTGAACTGATGGGGAGGCTGCCGGTCAATGAACGCGCTTCACCCTATAACGGCGCCAAAGGATATCTGTTCTTTCTCCAGGAATCCTTGGACGGAAAACTCCCAGGGTTGCGCGAGGAATCCTCAGAACCGCAACCAAAAGATTGGGATACTGTTCTCGAAACCGCTGTCGAATCGGGTGCAATTAAAGATAGCAGTTTGAGTGTTGGGCTTACTTATGAACACCCCGAGAAAGAAGTTCTCAGTGTTTTTCGGACATCTGAGACCGATTCTGAAAATTATACTCTCGTTGAAATTGATGCGACAGCCTTTAAAGAGGGTGGCGTGCTGACGATTGATGTCTGGGTTGGGGAATCCGGAGTTTCGGGGTCGTTTGACCTGTTTGCTGCGGACACTACAGAACTCGTACCTGACAACGCCCTCGCCTCTGCAAGGGATATTCCAACCAATCAGAGAGAAGTTATCAAGTATCCTTTGGATCGGGGTGGAGTCTTTAAGTTAGGGGCTATTGGCAGTTCAAGTGAGAAAGGCAAAATCAACGGTTTTCTCGCAAAAATTTCTGTAGAACGACCATTAGCAAAAAATACCGAAAAATAACCTATAACAAGTCCGATAGATAGAGTTTTCAATAACTAAAAAGGATAGGAAAAATGAAGATGACCAGATTCGCAAATTTTATACTTCTTTTAACCCTTGCTACGTTTCTTGTAAACGGGTTTGCCGAGGATTTGCCTAAACATGCTATCACTCAAATTGATACCGGTGCGGGAATTGTTAACGCTATCGTGTACGCGCCGAATGCGAATCGGCTTGCCATAGCCAATTCAGGAAACGTCTCCTTATATGATGGAAAAACATCCGAAAAACTCACTGAATTGATAGGGCACACAGCCCCGGTGCTAACGCTTACATTCTCTGCGAATAGTGAAATCCTTGCAAGTGGGGGCGAGGACAAGAAAGGACGTATGTGGGATGTGCGTACTGGAGAATTGATGCATATCCTCGGCGGAGAAACTACCGCGCACAAAGGGGCAATCAATACGCTTGCATTCTCAGGAAACGGCGAAATGTTTTATAGTGCCGGTATAGAAGATGGAGTACCTACCATTCGGTACTGGAATCCGCTTGACGGTGGTTGCTATCGAGCCAGGTGGGGGACTTCAGATATGACTAAGTCAACGACGGCAGTGGCATTTTCGCGGTATGGTGATTTTTTGGCAAAGGCAATTGAGATGACAATGTCTTTTAAAGCGCGTAAATTCGCTGTTCTCCTGTCTGAGACTGACACTGGTAACGATTTCGTCCCTGATATCCTCACAAAACATACACAAAAAATCACTGCTTTAACCATTTCTCCGTCCGGCGAACATCTCGCAACTGGAAGTTCCGACTGGACAATAGAGGTCTGGAAAGTTACAGATAGGGAGCCACTGACACCGGTGAACCTTGGAGACCCGTTGTGGACCCTCAAAGGACACGCAGGGACAGTCACTTCAGTGGCGTTCTCTCCAAGCGGCAGGATACTTGCGAGTGGTAGTGCTGACCAAAGGGTCCGATTGTGGGATCTCACAACTGGAGAGCACCTTCACACCTTCTCGAACCATACGAGCAAAATCAGTGCTCTGGCATTCGCGAGGGACGATGTACTTGCCAGTGGAAGTTCAGAGGGCACCGTTTTCATCTGGGATCTGCGTAAAATTATTTCAACGGATTAGCGTTTGTGTTAGAATCTTTTTTCAAAATGATACTGTCGTTAAGATTGATATGACAGTTTTTAAAGGAGATTGAAAATGCATAGAAATTGGTTGATTGTCTCAGCTTTAGCGGTATCGGTTTTGCTCTTAAGCTTAAGCCTCCAAAGTTGTACTGCTAATAAAATAAACCTGCGAAAAACATTGGATACAACGGAAACCTTACAGGTACAAGCATATTGGGATCCAATTGCAGACGCTTCGCTCGGAATGCCTGATCAGTCACCGAAGCACGCTGCGCTGTTTAGGAATCTCTCACCGGCGTACCCGAGTTGCGAGTATGAGATAGACGCTTTTAAAACATTTCTCCCGAAAGGGTCCGTTCCTGTCGGACATGTATGGAAATTGGATACTAACGAAGTAATCCCCTTTCTTCAGCAATTTCACCCTGGAGCAACCGGTGAGATGCACATAAACCCAGGCGGAGAGGGTGCCATAGAGATATTTGGTCGGCGTATAGTTCTGATAAAGGTAGGTCTGGAGTCAGAGGGTGCCTTCGCGTGTCTTCGTGCACTTTCGCAGACTTACGCCGAAATTGTCTTCAGAATCCACGCCGAATTCCAACTCGATAAGGAGGCGCGCGCCTACTTTACACCCGCACAGTTCACTGGACGCTTGATACTCAATCGGAACAATGGATCCATTCGCGAATTTTCGCTTTATCTCCCGCCGCGTAATACCAATGTCGATATCAACGCCTTTGGAACCGCAGATATGGTCTTCGTGCCCCGTATGGAACTTATCGCGCAGAACGCGCATGATGCGATTACTATTGTATGGGAGACTGCCATTACTGATGACCAAGCAAAAGACTTGTTGGAGGCTTCCTTCTACAAGTTTTCAGAAATTGAGAAGCTCCCTATTGAGGAGGCCATCGCACAAGCACAAGCGGAAAATCGCCCGATTCATGTGGTTCTCACATGGGGTGTGTTTGACGACGAATCGTGCTGAGCGAGCGGTAAAACCTTGAGGGCAGGTGTCCTCTCCGATTCAAAAATCATAAAATTGCTCAATGCGCATTACATTAGTGTATTCCTGCGTCCCAGAGACTTGCGTGAACTTCAGAAGGAAACGAAGAACGAATTAGTAAGTAAATTCGCAAATACGGTTTCCACAACGTTTGAAGCAGCTGTCGCGCAGGGCGTAGACGGTTCGGTAAACAGTTTTGTACTATCACCCCAATTGGAGTTGATAGACCATTTACCTTATCAGGATCTAATGCAGAATGAGTCCGTTAACATGGCATACCTGACATTTCTAAAAAAATCTTTGACAAAAAACAAGTAGGTGTGTTTTGGAACCGAGGCTCTCCTTACAGGGAAAGGATTAACCCGCTGACTCCTGAAAACTGAAAACGCAAAAATTAGGCAACCGTTTTGTGCATCCCCCGCGTCACTATATATTGAAGGGGCAAGTTGGACTCTCACCGCTTATTTTTAGCAGTTAGTGAGGACATATCCAAACCCATTTTAATTCCTGAAAGGGCTGCGTAACAACCCGATCTGGGAACTGACTACGATTACAAAGGAGACTCAAAATGAAAATTTTAACCACTACCTTACTCATTCTACTAATGCTAAGTGGACAACTCAACGCCGACGATCACTCGGCAACGAACAACAAAATTACACTGAAACTTGACGATACATCAGAAATATTCGTAAAAGGCTTCATCGCTCCGGTTGAGGAGAGCCTATCTGATACCTTTAAGCAGTGGGACGAGTTGGTGAATCTACGGGTTGCTGAACCGGAAAAGCAGCATTCGACATCGGTTTTCCAAGCGTTTCTTCCGAAAAACCCTGTTTCGGTGGGCGACCTCTGGGTACCAGATATGATGAATGTCGTTCCCTTGCTCAAGCAACTGCATCCGAATCCGAATTTCTTTCTGCATATCAATGCCGGGGACTCTTTCGGTTTGTGGGCATGCCTGCGTGCTTACAACGAGCAATACGCCGACATCGTGTTCCGGATTCATGCCGAGTTTAAACTCGAAAATGGGTGGTTCACACCTTCACAGTTTACCGGACACCTCGTGATTGACCGACTTGAGGAGAAGGTCGCTTTCTTTGAGATGTACGTCCCTAAAAGTATCATAAACTTCGACGTTAACTGGAAAATGGACAAGAATGCCTCCGGTCATGTTACAAGTACCGGTTTTTGCCCGAAAATGGAACTTCGTGCGGGGGCAGAAGCTCTTTTGGAACGTATTGAATTCACGGAATCCATTACCCAAGAAGAAGCAGAACGCGCGTTGGTCCTGCGCTTCTACAAATCGCAACAAATTAACTGGATGCCGTTAGCGGAGGCCTTAGAAAAGGCACAAGCAGAACAGAAGCCGATTCATGTCATCTCGATAGATGGACCTTTAACCGACGAGTCATGCTGAGGGAGCGGCAAAAGCCTGAGGGCAGGTGTCCTCTCCGACAACGAAAATATCGAATTCATGAACGAAAATTTTATCAACGTTTGGGTGTTGAACAGCCAATTAGAACGTTCACCTTATACGGAAACCGCTATAGCACTGCGGCGCAAGTACAACTTCAAACCGTTTGACAAAACACGGCCGTTAGCACAGGCAATCATGAAAGGCTGGAAGAAGCACTCACCCGCAGATTCTTTGGTGATTTCGCTGGACCTCGAACTGATGGGCAGACTTCCCGTCAATGAACGCCATCCACCATACAACGGCGCGAAAGGTTACCGGTTATTTTTGCAAGAATCCTTAGACGGAAAACTCCCAGGGCTGCGTGAGGATATCCCGATACATTGGGATACACTCCTTGAAACTGCTGTCGAATCGGGTGCGATGGTAGATGACGGTTTGAGGGTTGTGCTGACTGATGAACATTCCGAGCAAGAGGTTCTCAGCGTTCTTCGGACATCTGAGACCGACGCGCAAAACTACACTATCGTTGAGATTGATGCGACAGCATTTACAGATGGTGGTGTGCTTGTCATTGATGTCTGGGTTGGCGAAGCCGAAGTTTCGGGATCGTTTGATCTGTTTACTGGCGACGCTACAGAACTTGTGCCTGCCAACGCCCTCGTTTCTGCAATGGATGTTCCAACGAATCAAAGAGAAGTGGTCGAGTATCCTTTCGAGCAAGGTCAACTCTTTAAGTTAGGGGCTATCGGCAATACCGGTGAGAACGGAAAAATCAACGGTTTTCTTGCGAAAATCTCCGTCGAACCGTTTTAGAGATTCTCCAAGTTTAGTTCTTTGGAGGTAACAGGTGAAAAACGACGATGTTGAATTAATCCAACAAAGCCTTGCAGGCGACCAAAACGCTTTTGCGAAATTGGTGAAAAAATACCAGAAGCCGGTGCACGCGCTCGCATGGCGGAAGGTCGGCGACTTCCACGTCGCAGAGGAGATCACGCAAGATACCTTCCTGCTGGTCTATAAGAAACTGGCGACCCTGAAAGACCCGCATCGGTTTGAAGGGTGGCTCTATAGAATCGCCGCGCGCCAATGCTATGCATGGCTGCGAAAAAAGCGTACGCAGATGCAATCGTTGGAAGAAACCGACAGTGAGCTGGTAGATCAGATGACCTATTCCGAATACATCGCCGAAGAGCAGGCGAAAGCCACAAAAGATGCCCAGCGCAGCATCGTCCACAAATTGCTCGAACGGCTACAGGAAAGTGAACGCACCGTTGTTACGCTCCACTATTTCGGGGAGATGACGTGTGAAGAGATTGGTCGATTTTTAGGTGTATCAGCAAGCACAGTCAAGAGCCGACTCCGTCGCGCACGATTCCGCCTCAGAAAAGCGGAACCGATGATCCGAGAAGCGCTCGAAGGTTTCCAAATCAGGGCGAATCTTACCGAGAATATCATGCAAGAGATCTCACGCATTGAACCGGTAATTCCGTCCGGTGGTAAACCGTTCGTGCCGTGGGCGATCGCAGCGTCAACACTGGCGCTCGTTGTGATGGCACTCGGCGTAAGCAATCAGTACCTAAAGCGTTTTCAACAGCCTTATAACTTCGATGCTACGTCGGAGATGACAGTAGAACTCATTGACGCACCGATTGTTCTGCATCTCGTATCAAAGCCGGATGTCCGAAACCGACTCGGTAAATCTACGATCCCCAATACCGGGAGCGGATTCTCTACAAGCGTAACCCAATCGGAATATGTGCCACGCTTCCTCACCGCCCAGACAAAGAGCGTTACACTCAACGAAACAGAACCTTCACAGAATGTCTTGAGTGTCCTCCAAACGCCAGAGGCGAACTATCAAGATTATACCGTTGTTGAGATTGATACGACAGCATTCACAGACGGTGGTACGCTGACTATTGATCTCTGGATCGGAAGTGCGGAGGCAGCGGCTGCTTTCATCCTTTTTGCAAGCGACACCGAACTCAATACAGACGGGATGCCTAAGGCTATACTCACTTCGGCATCAGGCATCGTTCCGGGTAAAGTTGGAAAGCTGACACACCGTTTTGACGCAGGCACACACTTTAAGTTAGGCGCTACCGGCAATGCATTCAGTGGGAAAGGCAAAGTCAATTCCTTTCTCGCAACGATTTCAATAGACACTGAAACTGACGAGGGAAATAAAAAATGAAAATCACGAAATTAGCAGGTTCTATTCTACTTTTAATAGTTGTAGCGTTTCTGAGAAATGGGTTTGCAGGGAATTTGCCGGTAGGTGCCATTGCCCGAATTGATGTCGGTGAGGGACCTGTAAACGCTATCGCATACTCTCGATCCGCGAATCGGTTTGCAGTCGCCGCTGCGAATGGTATCCATATCTACGACGCGAACACCTATAAAGAACTTATAGTCCTTGACGGGCATACGGATTTGGTGCTTACAATCGCCTTTTCTCCGAACGGTAAACGGCTCGTCAGTGGGAGTTTAGATCGAACAATGCGGTTATGGAATACCAGCACTGGAAAGCTTATACGGACCCGTGAGGAACACACCGCACCTGTGAATACGGTTGCGTTCTCTGTTGATGGTAAAAGGTTTTGGAGCGCAAGCCGCGAAAACAATACGATTCGGTCTTGGTATACGCGTGATGGTGGACGTTGGAGTTCAGAATCATCTTCAAGGGAAGTGGATCTCATAACAATCGTGTGTTCATACAGAGGTGAAGTCAAGGCAACAGTGCTCAGTGGCGTGCCGCAGCAGTGCCTTGTTCAAGTTCCAAGGCTCGGTACTTGGCGTATTACAGCCGGACATGAAGATTTAGTGAATGTTCTAACGCTCTATCCAGATGGGAAAACCCTCGCGACTGGCAGCATAGACAAAACCATCGAGGTGTGGAATAAGGCGAACACCGATAAACCGCTTTATAGGCTGATAGGACATACTGAAAGTGTTACTGCTATAGACTTCTCAGTGGACGCTAAACGCCTTGCCAGTGGGAGTGCCGATAAAACGGTTCGGTTATGGGACCTCACAACTGGGCAAGCCGTCCAAATACGCATAGGACACACAGGTGAAATCGGAGCGGTGACATTTTTGGAAGACAAAGCACTTGCAGAAATAGTGCTCGCTAAGGGCAAAGCAGTCGCGAGTGGTGATTCAGATGGTACAGTTATCATCTGGGATATAGGAAAAATCGGCTCACTTGATTAGCGTGTATCTCATAAATACGGCATCGATGGTCATAGACAAACGCTATCAACAACTTGAGAGCCTATCTCATAAGTAAGTTTCAGGAATCTTTTACCGGAACGGATGCTTATGAGATAGGCTCTAATTTTTTTGCAATTTATGAAATTTTATGCACCCTTTTCACCGACAAAGTGCATCATTAACGGTTGAAGCGTTCGTTTAGTTTTGCTAAAATGATGCGGATTCTCAGTACTTTACCGATTTTCAGAAACCCAAAGGAGAAATCACCATGATACGAAAATGTTTACCTTTACCGCTTGCGGCGTTCGCAATTTTAACAACCTTTCTATTCGCGTGCCTTAATGTCGCAACAGCCGATACAGCAACAGATACACAGCAAGAAACCCAAAATGCACCGTTTACGCTGCCAGACAACAGTGTACTGCATCTAATTCCAGAGAAAACTTTAGGATTCATTTACTGTCCCGACCTGCTTGAATTGGACGACAGAATTAACACAATGAAGACAGAACTCTTGCCTCAAACCGGTGTCCCTGCTGCACCTACAAAGATCTTATCAGACGGTTTTGAATCTCTTTTTAAGAGTCTAACGGGGTTGGAAGAAACCGGTGTCGATTTGCACCAAGATTTTGCGATTTTGCTTACCCGTTTAAAGCCGCCCCAACTCGCGCTCCTCGCGCATTTAACTGACCCTGAACCTATGAAACAGATGATTGAAATGAGAATGAAGGGAGATGAGCTCGTAGCGTATAAAGACGTAACCTATTGGAACGATAGCGAAAATGGCAGAAACTTTGTTCTTTTGGGAAAAACGCTTGTCGTCTCAAAACAGCGTGAGGTTTGTGAAAATATTATTGATACCTATAACGGAACAATGAAGGCTGCCGTGAAGAACCCGGACTACACGACGCTCTTTAGCGATATTTCGGATGATGTTGATCAATTCGCTGTCTACTTTGATGTTGATACGACCATCGCTACCCTTGATAGACCCCTTGAAGAGGAATTGGAATCACTGATAGAGAACCTTGAAGAGGACGACGAAATGTTGGAGGGCATCGTTCCCCTTCTTAAAATTATCTCTGCAAATATTGCGTCTATTGAGCAGGTGCGATCTGCAAACGTCCGATTTCAGGTTGAGGGAACCGATCTCTATATCAAACCGTTCTTGAAATTCGGAAGTGATAGTAAATATCTTGAATTGCTAAAAGAAGCCTCTAACGAATTGGCTTTTCTCGGTGAACTCCCGAATCGTACATTTATGAATGCTGCCTTCCAAGGAACGCCGGTTCTGTTGACAGAAACAAGCAAGTTGTGGTTTAGTTTCTTCCCAAAAAAGACACGAGAAGAACGCGCACAGCGAGACGTGATCCTTGAACAGACGAAAGATTTTTATGAATCTCTGGCGGACAGATGGAGTTTCTCTCTGGATATAGGGAACACCTCCTCGCCCGTGTTCATCTATGAACTGAAAGATGAGCAACGTGCGAAAACTTACATGGATGAAGTGTTCCTCGAAAAACTTAGGCATACAGAGGCTTATCCAGGGCGATCTATAATGCACAACCGCGTTGAAATCAAAAGTTATGTCTTCCCGAATTTCAAAGCCGATATTCCAGATGCACCGCCTGACGCTTCCGATTTAGAGGCACCTGAATGGCATTGGTATTATGTATTTGCCGAAGGACAACTCCTTTTCACAACCGGGACGAGTCCGGAGTCTATGCAAATCATCCTTGATAGGAGAGCCGGCAGCGCAGCGAAGTTCGCTGACCATCCGAGTTATCAACAACTCGTCGGTAGTTTGGGAACCGATCACAATGTCTTTCTCGCGGTTTCTCCAATTATTGCGGCTAAGACCGTGTCATTGCCGCCGATGGAAGGTGTAGTGCCAAATGAAGCTGCAATATTCCAACTGTTTTCGGGACTCTTTACGACGATGCCCGATAATTACAGTGTCGGTCTTGCCGCCAAAGCGCGAGACAGCGGTATTGACGCGAATCTGTACATTAACCTTGATGACTTTAAGCAGCTCGGGCAAATACTTGTAATGATGGCGCAAATGCTGCAAATGCAGTAAACATATCCCTAACGCAATTAGGACTTACGCGAATATAGGTATCCGGGAATCACGAAAGTTCTGTCTGGCTACCTGCCCGCGTAAGTCCTTTTTTTGCGTACAAAATATCCGATTTCTGCTAAATTTGTGTCAATCCTATCTCTTTAGACGAAATAGACTAATTTTTTTTCACAATTATGCACCAGTTAGACTTGTATATCGCGTCACAGGTGTTAATGTAAGTCAACGAAACTCTTTTTCCAAAGGGCAGCCAATGAAAAACAACGATGCTCAACTTATCCAACGCGTCCTCTCAGGCGATGATACAGCGTTTTCTGTGCTTGTGAGGAAATACCAAAAGCCGGTGCACGCGCTTGCGTGGCGGAAAATTGGCGATTTCCACATCGCTGAGGAAATTACGCAGGACACCTTTCTGAAAGCCTATCAAAAGTTGTCAATGCTAAAGGAACCACAGAGTTTTTTGAGTTGGCTGTATGTGATCGCGGCAAATCTCTGCAAAGCGTGGCTCCGTAAAAAGCGTTTGCAGACGCAGTCCTTGGAAAACACAGAGCCTATCGCGTTGGAAAAAGCGACGTATTCCGACTACGTTATTGAAGAAAACGAGCGCACAGCGGTAGAGACGCAACGCGAAGCCGTCAAAAAGTTGCTTGCCAAACTCCAAGAAAGTGAACGCACAATTGTAACGCTGCGCTACTTCGGCGAGATGTCGAGTGCGGAGATCGGCGAGTTTTTAGGTGTATCGGCGAATACAGTGAGAAGTCGTTTGCGGCGCGCCCAAGAACGTCTAAAGAAGGAGGAACCGATGATACGAGAGACTTTAGAGAACTTCCAAATCACGCCAAATCTTACAGAGAACATCATGCGAGAGATCGCCCGTCTGAAACCGGTTGCGCCATCAGGCAGCAAGCCGTTGGTGCCGTGGGCAGTCGGTGTTTCTACATTAGCAGTTGTCCTTTTGATGTTAGGTATCGGAAACCAACATTTGTCGCGTTTCCAGAAGCCTTATAGTTTTGATGCGACTTCAGAGATGACAGTCGAGATCATTGAAGCTCCCATTGTGCGAAACCTTGAGGTTTCCAAACCGGATGTTCGGACGCAACTCGGAGCTGCCAATGTATCGGATGAGGACACAACTTCTGAAAAGCAACCCAATGATGCTCCAGTCCTTCAAAACAGCCAGACGTGGAGCCTACCTGAACACGCAATTGCTCGTTTCGGCAAGGGAGTTATGGGGGGGACAGACCGAGCAGTCGCCTTTTCACCCGATGGAAAACGCCTTGCGATCGCAACCGGTGCCGGTATCTGGTTCTACGATGCACAGACGTATCGTGAAATGGTACTGCTAACTGGACATACGGAAGTCGTCCGTGCGATTGCCTTTTCACCCGATGGAAAAACGCTCGCTTCTGGTGCACGAGATGCTACCGTCAAATTATGGAACGTAGAAAATGGCGAAAATATCGCTACATTTGTAAAGAATGCGATCGGTGTTGAATCGGTAGCATTCTCCCCGAATGGCAAAATGCTCGCTGCCGGGACAGAAGGGGGGCCCATCAAACTATGGGACGTAGAAAACGGACAAAATCTTGCGACTTTTAAGGGAGAGACCCCCCGGGTTTTCTCAATAGCTTTCTCACCTAACGGTAAAACGATCGCCTCTGGTGGAGGGGACAATACGATCAAACTCTGGGATGTTGAAACAAAACAGAACATTGCCACACTCACTGGGCATAAGGGGATAATTTTCTCAGTCGCGTTTTCGCCGGATGGACAAATACTCGCGTCGGGTTCACAAGATGATACGGTTAAACTCTGGCATGTCGAGACAGGCCGAAATCTCCATACATTCAAACACAGAGAGCGGGTTTTCTCAGTGGCGTTTCATCCCGATGGCAAAATCGTTGCTGGTGGAGCATGGCGCGGCGTTAAACTCTGGAATATTGAAACGGGTAAGGACCTCAGGACACTTCACGGGAGTACAAGAATTAGATCCGGCTCAGTCGCGTTTTCACCCGATGGGAAAACGCTTGCCTCAGCAGGAGCCGATCGCTTTGGAGGAACATCTGGCGCGGTTGCGATCTGGAATATTGAGACCGGACAAGACCTTGCCACACTACATGGGCATACGGAAAGAATTCCGGCTGTGGCATTTTCACCCGACGGAAAAACACTCGCTTCTGGATTGAGAGATGGAACGGTCAAACTCTGGAATGTCAAAACCGGCGAAAATATCCACACCTATCGCGGTGGAGGTCGCGCAGTCGCCTTTTCACCCAATGGGAAAACGCTTGCTGCGCGGAGCTGGAATGCTATTAAACTCTGGGATGTTGCCAAGCGTAAAAATATCTCTACCATTCCAATAGGTCGTGTACAGCTCACTACGTCTACGGCTTTAGCGTTTTCACCCGATAGCAAAGGACTCGCTTGGGGAACTAAGAATCAGGTTAAGCTGCGAAAACACGTCTCTAAATCCTTATTCGGTTTGATGAACCTAAACGCTACTACACTGAAGGGACATAAGGATGAAGTCCGGTCAGTGGCATTTTCACCCGATGGAAAAATTCTTGCTTCTTCGGTTAAACATGGCACGGTCAAACTTTGGGATACTGAGACAGGCGCGAATATTACGACACTGGAAAATGCTGGCGGCCCCGTAGTGTTTTCACCGGATGGAAAGTTGCTCGCTTCATGCGGAAACGTTCAAGAGATTAAGCTTTGGGACCTCGAAACACAGACGGATCTTATGACACTCCGTGGGAAAGCTGGTGCCGTTTTCGATCTCACGTTCTCGCCTGATGGCACAACCCTCGTCTCAGGAGAGGGGTTTGGAACAATTAAATTCTGGGATGTGGCGACAGGAGAAAATATTGCTACATTGGAAGGACATACCGGTATTGTCTTTTCTGTCGAGTTCTCACCTGATGGGAAAACACTTGCCTCTGGATCGCAAGACGGAACTGTTCTACTCTGGGTCCCCAAACGGGTTGTTGAATCAAGTTCACAAGAAAAAAAAGCACAAAAACAAAAGTGAAGCCCAACATATCCACTATAGTGTTTGCAGAGGTATTTATAGTAAAACCAAAAAATAAAGAGACACTTTCCTCCCCCCGGTAGGTTCGGTTTTGCGGTGTACGCACCCAAATGCGATCTGCATTCCAACCGAACCGGTGCGGAGTGTCCTATTAATTCTAAACTTTACTATAGTTTTCGGTCCCGATTTTGGTTTTCATTGACAGACGTTAACGTTTTGTCGCAAGATCGCGAGCACAGCTCGCTCCTACAGCGGATGAGTGTTCACATAGATAAAGTAAATGTGTAAAACTAAATGGCCCTGATAGTGTTTGGTTCCAACCTTGACAAATAACAGCAACCAATATATCCTACCTTGAACAATAGAATCGTTCGGTTCTTCCACAATTTCGACTCTCCAATTTCAAACGCCTTCTTGTAGGAGCGACTGGAATCCCACCTATTACGGAAAGGGTTCCGGTCGCGACACGCACTGACCATCGAGCACTGACCGCTAATTGCAGAATTATGCACCAGTTTCACCCTTAAAAAGCGTCACTATAGCGCGATCGGAGGATATTCATGAAAACCACTGATGTTGAACTTATCCATCGCGTTCTTGATGGTGATGATTCCGCTTTCACAGTGCTTGTGAAAAAATATCAAAAGTCAGTTCACGCACTCGCATGGCGGAAAATTGGGGATTTCCACATCGCCGAAGAGATTACGCAGGATACATTTCTAAAGGCGTATCAGGAATTAGCGACGCTGAAAAAACCGCAAAGTTTTGCGAGTTGGCTCTATGTGATAGCGGCGAACCACTGCAGTACGTGGCTCCGTAAGAAGCGTTTACGGACAGCACCGCTCGAAGATACGCGACTACAAAAGGCGACCTATTCTGGGCATGTCATTGCGGAAAACGAGCGCGTAACGGTAGAAGCGCAACGCGAAGTCGTGAAAAAGTTGCTTGCGAAACTTCAGGAGAGTGAACGCACGGTTGTAACGCTGCGCTACTTCGGCGAGATGTCGAGTGCGGAAATCGGCGAGTTTCTGGGTGTGTCGGCAAACACGGTTCGGAGTCGTTTGCGCCGTGCACAGCAACGTCTAAAGAAGGAGGAACCGATGATTCGAGAGGCTTTAGAGAACTTCCAAATCACACCGAATCTGACAGAAAACATTATGCGTGAAGTATCGCGTCTGAAACCGGTTGCGCCATCAGGCAGTAAACCGCTGGTGCCATGGGTGCTCGCTGCGTCTACATTGGCAGTTGTATTTTTAATGTTAGGTGTTGGTAATCAATACTTGTCGCGTTTCCAAAAGCCGTATAATTTCGATGCTGCTGCATCAGAGATGACGGTAGAATTGATTGAGGCACCGGTTGTGCTAAACCTTGAATCCAAGCCAGATGTTCGGACGCAGTTGGGGAACATCAACACACCGAGCAAAAGCGATACCAGCAACCAGCAGCCTAACAATGTTTCAGCATCGCTTGCAGACGCACAATCAGATGAAACAGCTAAAGATTATCCTCAATGGGCATTGCCGAAAGCGGCGAAAGCGCGTTTCGGAAAGGGCGGCGTTAACGTCATTCAATTTTCACCGGACGGCACGCAACTCGCAGTCGGTACCGATGTCGGCGTGTGGCTGTATGATGTGGCGACAGGTGAAGAGCAGTCCCTATTTAGAGGTGGGTGCCGACTGCTCGCATTTTCGCCGGATGGTCGTTTCCTCGCCAACGGTGGATATGCTACTGACGTGCTGAAAGTCCAATTGTGGGAGATAGCGACCGGACGCGAAGTCTTATTCCCGGACGTATATGATTATGCTTCAGCACTACGGTTTTCTGCAAATGGGAAAACGCTTGTCAGTGTAGGGAGTGTAGGATGGGCACTTATCAGTTTGGATATTGAGACTGGAAAGTTGACTGCAAAGTCTTTCTTCAGACGTGATCCAGTTGGCGTGTTTGGTTCGGAGGGTGGTGTCTACGCAATCACACGGGATAAGGTCGCCGGTGGGCGGAAGGATGGGAAAATTCAGTTATGGGACGTAGCGAATCACAAAGCGTTACCCACCCTCAGAGGCCATGCAAATTTGCCGCTTCAGCCCTTGGATCAACCTTTGCGTCGCCGACGACGATCTGAAAATGAGGTTTTAACGGTGGCGTTTTCACCCGATGGCACGCGCCTCGCCAGCGGAAGCATAGACAAGACGGTGCGATTGTGGAATATGACCAACACCGACGAATGGATGACACTCCGAAAACATACGGGGTGGACAAATGTGTTGGCATTTTCACCAGACGGGAAAATGCTTGCAAGTGGAAGTACCGATAAAACGGTGCAATTATGGGATACGGCTACTGGCGAATCGCTCAGGACACTCACCGGTCATCCGAGTGGTATTACGGCGTTAGCATTTGCTCCCGACGGTAACACACTTGCGAGTGGCAGTGCCGATGGCGTGATCCGGTTCTGGAACACACAAACTGGGGATCCGATGCCTGACCGTATTACTGGACACACCCACTCAATAGAAGCAGTGACTTTCTTTGAGGATAGCTCTACGCTTGCAAGTGTGGCGTTTAATGGTGTAATTACCTTTTGGGATGTGAAAACATGGCAAAAATCCAACATCCAAGTTGCGGGGCAGCAAGATTGGTTCCCAACTTTAGCACTTTCCCCGGATGGAACGAAACTTGTTAGTGTGGCGGGAGAAGGGACTACGGTCTTCGGGCCAGAGTATTCTTCTTCTACTTGGCGACCAGGTCATTTGATTCGTCTGACGGATGTAAAGACCGGTCGCGAACTGGCAACCTTATCCTATAGAAGAGGGGTCAAAGAACTGGCATTTTCTCCTGATGGCGAAACAGTGGCGTTTAGTGGTCTTGGTGAAATCCGCTTGTGGAATACAAGAACCGGTGATGAACAGGATATCCCGCTTGCTGATCTGTCAGCCGGTATTCCTCGCAATATACCCAACGTTTTGGCATTGGCGTTTTCGCCACACGGCACCTGGCTCGCCAGCGGAACTGCAGATGGGAAAATCCAAATGTGGGACGTTGCGACCGGTGGTGCCTTGACCGTCTTTGCAGCACCGACAGAGCAAGAAAATCTTGGGCGTATTTTGGCATTGGCATTTTCGCCAGACGGCACCTTGCTCGCTGCAGGAACACGCGGGCACATCCAGTTATGGGAGGTGGATACCGCGAAGAAGTTTTTATCGGTTGATCCCGAGCATACGCGAGACGACAAACCTTACAGTGGTGCTGCCGAACCGTTGGTGTTTTCGCCTGATGGCGCGGTGCTTGTTAATGGGCTCCATATAGGGGCAATCCAATTATGGGACGTTACGACAGGAGACAAAATCGCCGCGCTTGATGGACATACACAAAGTGTGACGACGTTGGTATTTTCGCCTGATGGTCAGACGCTCATCAGCACTGCCACGGATGGCACAATCCTCTTGTGGGATTGGGACGAACTTCTCACAGATTCATCGAAAAACGAATAACGGTAAAACAGATTGTAGCGGAGGTAACCACTTACGAATTGCAAGTGCTTGCCTCCGTATCCTTGATCCTTTTTGTCTTAGTATTACACCTCCCCCATTTCTATTACGCTTCTTCGCTCAATTTGTGCTATAATCCCACTAAGAGGGTTTTCGCCTAAATAATGATATTGAGTTGAGTTTGCCCGATTTTTAGGATGTCAGAAACGTCTCCATTGACGCGAAACCTCGCAAATAAAGCGATCGTGGCATTAACCATCTCAACACTCTTAGAAACGATAATAGACTTTCGTTTGAAACGCCCGAACCAATGTCGCATCTGGCAATTGTTGCGCTCAATGGCGTGTGTCTCGGCTTTCGTCTGAACCAAGAGGTTTGACGGGATAAGACTTTTATACGGTTTCCAGTCATCCGTATAATACACCTTCACCTGCCAGTTCTCCAAACGTTGGAGCAGTTTTTTCAATGTGGTTTTATCTCTATCACCACATTCCCATGCGATGAGTTCTCCGGTATCACGACAAAACGCCTTCCATATCCAGAGTTTGTT
>JAJDXV010000034.1 GCA_022823085.1 Candidatus Poribacteria bacterium | reverse complement strand
TCAATTGTACCTATTCACTTTATATATATGGATACGTCTTCCTCTGTAGGAGCGAGCTGCGCTCGCGATCTTTCCTAAGAACGGGCACATATGTAAAGCAAAACCATGATCCAAATCGTACAATTGAATACCCCTGTGTGTGTGGATGTATAAATATTCTAACAGCGTTCCCATATCAGAGCGTTCTAAGACATGGCACTCCGCTGGAGTGCATTTATCCCTGACATCGACCCCTATAGACATATCACGCCTCTGGCGTGAGGAAACCCTAACCTCTCCAAAAGCCTCTTTGCTCCAGCGGAGCAATATGTCTATAGAAAGGAGAGCGTCCCTCTTGCACTCCAGCGGAGTGCTATGTTCACAAACCTGTCGGTTTTCAAAAAAATTAATATGCTGCCAAAAACTTTACACACCCATGTCTGTTTTCTCAGTTACGCTTAACCCAACCTACGATGCTCATCAACCCACTTTTCTTAACTGACAACTGATAACTGGCAACCGATAACTATTTTAGGACTTACGCATATCGCTCTTTTGTACCACAATCTGTTAGATTGTGACGCAAAAACGCTGTGTTTTCAGAAGAATTTCATCTAACAGAGCCACCTATAGCCAAAAGTGCGTAAGTCCTGTATTTAATGCATCTCAATTGAAAGCACATAACTCAGGATTGTTACCAAAAGCCATGTCGCGACGAGCACGATCCCGAAGGGACGTTTCAACTGGTCACCCGATACGAAGATACCGCACCGGAAAACAATCAAGATGAACACCATCGCCGGGAACAAGAACTGGAAAAATTGTCCGTCTGCTTGCAGACCCCCTTGCGTCGCAGCAGCGGAGACACCGGCAACAAAAAGCACATTCAGGATGTCCGCCCCGATGATGTTCCCAACTGCCAGCTCACCGTGTCCACGTCTGACTGCCGTTATCGCTGTCACCAGTTCAGGGAGCGATGTCCCGAACGCAACGAGTGTCGCCGAAATAATGTGTTTCGGCACGCCAATCCGTTCTGCCATGATACTCACAGCTGGAATCAGAATCTGTGCAGAGACGACAATGATAGCGATTGACCCGATGAGTTTAACGAGTATGCCGAAGGCGTTCCCTTCCTCAGCCTCTGATTCTTCGGTGCTTCCAGTATCTGATGACATTGTACCTGCCCATCGGATGGACTGCCAGATATAGAGTCCGAGCAGGACAATGAAGATGACACCGACGAATTGTGGCAAAACACCGCCGTCACTAAAAACTTTCATGGGTGATGACCACGGAAAACACGCGGCTACCATAAGGATACCCGCACCGACCTGCACGTTTGACAACCGTGAAGCCAGTTGACGGTTGAGTGGTAGCGGCGCGATGAGCGATGCAAACCCGATGATAAGTCCTGTATCACATATAATCGAACCGACGGCGTTGCCGAGTGCAAGACCGGGTTTGCCTTGTAATGCCGATAGTACGGAGACGGCTGCCTCCGGTGTTGTTGTGCCGACGCTTACAATTGTCGCGCCGATGACCGCTTTCCCTAAACCCCACCGTGTTGAGAGCGAGACGGCTTCATCAACGAGCCAATCCGCCCCTTTACCAAGCGTGTAAAGCGTTACCGCTATAATGAGAAAAAGGGCTATACTCGGTAAGCCAATAATAAGATGTTCAATCCATTGTTCCATTAATTGTTCCTTTCAAGGAGATATGAGATTCGCTTCCTGAGAATAGATTAACAGATACATGACGCGAAGTCAAGCAAATCATGAATAGTTGTCAGAGGACTGGTTAACAGTTCAGGACTTACGTAATTTTGACTGTAGTCGGTTGTGTTAGATAAAATTTTTCTGTAAACACAGCGTTTTTATCTCACAAACTAACAGTTTCAGTTTTCAGTTAACACCTTGTGGCGGTTACCATCCATATTCCGACCACAAGAACCCTCTTTAACTGAAAACTGTTAACTGTTAACTGTTAACTAATAATAAAATGTATACGTCGGTCTATCAAGGATAATGCTTAGGATATTCCAGAAACTCCCCATAACGAAATCGCCGAGTGCCAATCCGAGAAAAAGCGGTACTGTTTTCCGATAGAGCCCGATGCCACCGTATTTTAGCACGCTCCATTTCGCGAGTGCGCTGATGGCGAACGCTGCCCAGAACAGATGTAGATGGAAGGAGACCCCGTATCCGAGCGGATGGATCGGCCACCAGAAGAGTCGGCTCCGGACAGCAGAGAGCAGGATGGTAACACAGAAACCGACAGTGATCGCAGCGATATGACCGGTATTCGGATCTTGCGGGGACGTGAGCCACCCCTCAAGAAAGCGGTAGGCTCGCCCCCCGAAACTATTGATCTGTCCGCCGACCTTGCCGGAATTAACGCCGAGTTCAAAGAACGTGTCCACCAACATGAAGATACATAACGGCATCGCGATAACCGTCAGAATAAGCATCAGGCGAGAGAGCCCTTTCACGTCAAGGTTCCCGCGTTCGGCGAGTTTAAACGCTTCGAGTTGGTGCGGCATCGGATGGCTCCGATTGTCTCTATTGAACCAGAAAAAGAGCGAAAACCATGTCAGATTTCGTGCGCCGATCCGACGCGTACCGAGTATGCTAACGAGGCTGTGGTGCGGTCCGATAAAGGTCGTCGAATGGATAGGGAAACCGATCTGTGCGCGAATCCGCGTCAACGGAATCGCAATCGTCGCGAAATGTGCGACAAAAAATAGCACCGCGACCCACATCGCCATGCCGCCGCGCATCGCAAACCCGACGATAAATATGCCGCCGAGAACGATTCCGAGAAATGCCGTTCGGTAGCGCATCGGTTCCTTCGCGTCTGTCATCTGTTTTTGTCCGAATGCTGTGCGGAGTGCACGCCAAATCTGCCGACGCGTTCCCCACAACGCAACCGCACATATCCCGATGTATGCGCCGACGTTCTGTTCGTACGGATACGGAAAACCGGGGATGTTCTCTAATCCAGTCAGGATAGCGACAAAATATTGGACTTTATACAGGAAGAAGAAGAGGAGACACGATGTGAGCAGTTCGAGCGGCATCAGGAAACCGAGTCCGACAGCGAACGGATAGACGATAATCGCGTTCCCGCCGCGAAGGAGGGCGGTCCACGGTCTTTCAGTGAATAGCGCATCGAGGGGTATGTGTTTATTCGGAAAAGCCGGAATCGACGGGAAAAAGATGTTCAATCCGTTGACGAGGCTAATGATCGCCGCGATGCCGAACCCACACCACATCGCGCGGCTCCGTAAAAATCGGTTTGTGTTGTAGGCGAGTTGGTACGGGAGTTCGACGATCGGATACACCAGACGTTCCTGCTCCGTCCAACGTTTGCGGATGATGACGTTGATACACTGCATCACGAAAATGAGTGCGAAGGTGAAGACGCACCACCAGAACGTCGGGATCAACCATTTCATGAGATAGTGTGTTTCAAAGAGAGGCGTATCGCCGAGATAGAAGGCGCGAAGTACGCTCGGATCGTTGATGGTCAGCCAGTCCGGTAGATAACTCCAGAACAGTTCGCGCCACTCGTTTTCAGGCGTACCAAAATAGAAGGCGTGGACGATAATTGAAACGAGCGGAAGGAACATGTCGTAGGACATGAAGAGCAGCGTTATCGACATCAGAACGTAGAGGCTAATCAGTTCGCCACCCGTCAGGGCGTATTGCGCGGCGTACTTTTTTAGACCGATGTTAAACACCGCGATGACAAGGAGGGTGGAAACGACGCTGTAGAACGGTGCCATCAACGTCGGAAACGTGTATCGGAGTGCCTCACATTCGATATGCCATTTATAGATGAACGGCAAGAGCAGCAACGATATGAGGATCGTACGGAAGGTGATTTTTTCGTACATCGGCATAACCGGTCAGGAAGTGGATACTCGGTAGAAAAAGGTTGATGTGGTATTGCAGAAAAGTGAACCGTCCAACTATATTTTACGTTTATTCCGTTAAAAGTTCAAGGGGTAAAATAGTTGTCAGTACGATTTTTTTCTGCGAAAAAAATCTTTCAGTTGTCAGTACGCAGTTGGGGATCGCGAGCGGAGCTCGCTCCTACCAGAAGCCATAAGGATATATAACCATGAAAATAACACAGGTTGAAGCGTTTGCACTCCGATATCAAACAGAGAAATCGTCCGAACAACAGTCCGAAAATTATTATCTTCCCGCCGAGGGATGGCGTTGCATCTATTCTCGACACCACGAAACGATGGTCGTACGGATAACGACATCGGATGGTATCGTCGGCTATGGCGAAGGACAGAGTCCGGTCTCGCCGCGTACATCGAAAACGGCAGTCGAAGATTTATGTCGTCCGATACTGATCGGACAAGACCCGTTTGACGTGGAATACCTCTGGCAACGTATGTTCACAGGGATGCGTGAACGTGGACACTACACCGGTTTTTATATCGATGCGCTCGCGGGATGCGACATCGCGCTCTGGGACATCATCGGTCAAGCGACAGGGAAACCTGTACACAAGGTACTTGGCGGTCGCTATCGGGATAGGATTCCTTTGTATGCCGGGGTCGGCGGCAGTTCACCGGAAAGGGCCGCAGAACAGGCAGCTGAATATGTTGCAGAAGGGTATGGCGGATTGAAGATTCACTCAACGCTTAGCCGTGCTGAGATTTTAGAGATCGTTGCAGCGGTGCGGGAACGCGTGGGTCCGAAGATTAAGCTGATGGTTGATCTCCATACGCAATACAGTGTGCCAGAAGCGACGCTGCTCGGACGCGGGCTTGAAGAACTGGACGTGATGTGGTTGGAATCGCCGACGGTACCAGAAGACATCCCCGGACAGGCAGCGTTGGCAGCAGCGTTGGATATGTCGGTCGCTATCGGGGAGTGGACGCGCACCCGTTTTGAGTTACGCGAGGTCTTTGAACGCCGCGCCTGCGACATCACGATGCCAGATATTGCACGCACGGGACTCACGGAGGGGAAACGCATCGCAAGCCTTGCCGATACCTATAACATCCCCGTGACACCACATATCGGCGGGGGTGGGATCCTGTCCATCGCCGCAACGATCCAATTCTCGGCAGCGATCCCGAACTTTCTTATCATGGAACATTCACCGGGTGCTTATGAGATGAAAGGGCAGATCACCACCCGAAAACCGACGGTCCGAGACGGCGCATTTGTCCTTGATGATACCCCCGGCATCGGTGTTACTATTGATACGGAAGCGTTGGAGGCATTTTTAATAGATGGTTAATACCCTTTTTCTTTATCGACAACGTTGATTAACGGTTCGCTGTTCACATATCTGTGCATGTTCTCGACAAAGAGCTCCATCGCGCGTTTCGCGATGTTCTGCGATGCACCAGCAGTATGCGAAGTTAAAATCACATTTGGGAACGTCCAGAGCGGGTTATCCGGTGGACACGGTTCGGTATACGTAACATCCAGCCCGGCACCCGCCAGCTTGCCGCTCTCCAGTGCAGCGATCAGTGCATCTTCGTCAACCACCCGACCGCGACTGACGTTAACCAGATAACTCCCGTCCGGTAAGGCATCGAATTCGGCGTGTGAAAGCAGTTTGTGCGTCTCCGGTGTAATAGGGCAGCAGACCGTTAGAACATCGGAACGGGATAAAAACTCCGGTAGCCAATCGAGTTGTCCGAGTTCATCGACGGTGTCCGGTTTTTCCATCGGTTCAGGATCGACGGCAATCACGTTGAAGTCGAAGGCTTTCGCACGGTGCGCGACTGCCCGACCGATACCCCCGAGTCCGAGAACCCCCATCGTCATTCCAGATACCTCGACACACGGTAGCCATTTCCATTCTTTCTCTTGCATCAGGTTGAGTTGTGTATTGATGCCACGCGTCAGTGCCAATAGGAGCGCGAACGCGTGTTCGGCGAGTTGCGGGCCATACAACCGTTTGCTATTCACAAGGGTGATGGCACTCTCCTTGAACGCGGGGTACATGGAGCCTTCGACCCCGACGAAAGGCTGCATCACCCATTGCACAGATTCTGCAAACGGAAAGTCCGTTTCTGAAATTCGTCCGTAGAGAATCTCAACATCTGAAAGGTGGTCGCGAAGCTGCTGACCTTCCGGCAAGAAATTAATTTCCATCTCCGGTGGTGCGTCCTGTAGCATATCCGCAACCTCTTGGCTGATGCCAGTGGCAATCAGTACCTTGATTTTAGCCATTGATAGTCTCCTTCGTTTTGGTTTTTGCAATGAATGTATCAATAGGGGCGCGCTTGCTGCTCAACTCGGCTCGGCAGGAGATCCATAGGGAACGGTAGTGACACGGGAATAGGTTTAGCGTCCGGGAACAGCGAACCCACTCTCGGTTTCAACACCTTGCCGAGGTACGCCTCAGCACCGTCGCGGAGGTGTGGCAATGTATCTGTCCACGTGACGAGTAAATTCAGATGGGCATACTGTTGAATTCGAGGATCACTGCGATGTACTGTAAGTTGCTCCCTAAGATTTCCCTGCCCGACTTTGATTGTTACTGCCTCACCGAACTTATTCCAGTACCAGATGATATATATTCCTACAAAATTATCATAGTAACTGTGACTTAAGTCCACGTCCCGCAATGAGCACCACGCGTTATTTTTACATTTTAGCCAAAGTAGATTCATTATCGTTTGATTTATCATTTTTGTTGTCTCCGTTTTGTTATGATTGGATACGTCCATCTGAGTTATCTTGACTAAGTTTTCTTATCGAAGCAATGCTCTAATCCCGGTCAGCCAGTTGTTGGGATTTTTGGTAATCTTCCTCCGCTTCTTCATATTGTCCTAATTGCGCTTTCACAAGTGCCCGTTCGTTGTAGATAGAGGCATCGTTAGGATTTAGACGTATTGCTTCATCATAATCGGCAATAGCATTTTCATGTTGTTCCAGTTGTACTTTCACAAGTCCACGTTGATAGTAAGCGGATGCGTAACTGGGGTTTAGTCGTATTGCTTCATCGTAATCGGTAATAGCATTTTCATGTTGTCCCAGTTGTGCCTTCACAAGTCCGCGCGAGTAATAAAGAGATGCCTTGGTAGGTTCTCGATGGATTGCTTTGTCGTAACCAGCAATGGCTTCCTCAAACTTATGTCTTCTGAATGATTGCTCCGCGCGCTTCGCATGTTCATCAGCACTCAGGGGTGTATATGATGCACGGTCATCGCGTAGACTCGCAAACCCCTCAAAGTCGGGGAATAATCTCATTTCAGTGATACCTGAGACTCGCTCCAATTCAGTACGAATATCTTCTTTTTTACATTTTGCAATGACACACGCTGCATCTTTCTCAATTTCGTAATCTCCAAAGAAGAAAATTGATTGCTGGGCAAGAATGCGGTTGTTTTGTTGCCGAGGCTGCCAATGGTAAAGTTGCGGTGTTTTTTGATCCAAAAAATAAGGAATGGTCTCTTCCAACATATCGGGTTCAATTTCTATAAACCTATCAGCATCCTTATGAACAGCGAACACTTTACCATTTGTAGTATCATCAGTTTTGGAATCTTGTGTACAAGCAAACCAGAGTGCCACTTGCGCACTATAGGTAAAGTCTATCAGACATGTCGCTGCTTTGAAGTGTTGGAGGTCAGCAAGTATTTCCAAATCACCAAGAGGTCTTCCCTCTTTCTGATCATATCCGCGAAGTCGTGCTTCACGAACCAAAGTTGTATTAATTTCAACAAATGTTGGGAAGCCTTTATCTTCAAAATTTTGTTCATTTTCTGGCACTCGACGATAAGCGGATGCTTGTATTCTGTATTTGTCATTGGGAACGCCTCGAAATACATAGGTTCCGTCGTCGAATTGACGCGCCCATTCCAAGAAATCGTTCAACGTTTCAACAGTTTCGGATTCGGTTCTCGCCATTCAATGCAGTCCTCTTAATACAGCATGGATCAGTGTCAGGTATACTGTGTATAGAATTTATTTTTTAGTGCTAACTGGTGTTGGAGATTAATATATCATACAAAGGAGAAAAATGCAACACAAATCGGTTTTTATTTCAGAACTAAGATGTGGTATAATTTCATCAAGAGTAAATGCCCATAAAAACCAAAGATAGCCAACAAAATATCCAAAAAGGGTTTTCAAAAATGCGGAGTCGAAGCGTTCCAAAAGCAGCGGAAGGGGTCCGAATGTGGTATTATCTCGGTAAGGATCATGAGTTTGAAACGCGGGATGCGTTCATAGCGTATGACCCGGAACTAACGAGGCTGCTTGATCTTTGGTTGTCTGACGAAGCCATCCCGCACGGGTATTGACAAGGTTTAGGGTTGGTTTTGCTTTACATAAGTGAACATTCTTAGGAAAAATCGCGAGCACAGCTCGCTCCTACTGGGGAATCATATTCACAGAAATAAAGCGAATATGTAAAATTGAATGGCCCTGAAAAAACAGATCACCGACTTGCCTCTAAAAACCAATTGTGATAGAATAGCAGCACATCAACCGATTCAGAGAGGAGAGACAAAATGGCAATAGGATTGGGTGTGATCGGGATAAATCCGACGAATATGGGTTCGACAGCATCGCTTCTGAAAGATGTACCCGACCTGAAATATGAACTTCGGGGGCTATGCGCGAAACGGGCAGATGTACTTGAAAACTACGCCAACCAGATCGGCGTAGATTTTTGGACGACAGACTATCAGGAATTAGTCCAGCGTGACGATATTTCCGTCGTCGCCATATATTCGCCAGACCATTTACACGCGGAACACTGCGTCGCGGCAATTGAAGCCGGTAAACACGTCATCTGTACGAAACCGATGGTGACGACATTAGCCGACGCACAACGGTTGGTGGATTTGGTGCGCGAGCATAAAGTCAAATTCCTTGTGGGGCAGTCGATGCGATTTGATCTCCAGTTTTTGACGATGAAACAGTTCCTGGACGACGGTGATTTAGGCGATATTATGCTGGCGGATGCCTATTACGTCCACGACATGCGCGAGGTCTACGATTTCACGCCGTGGCGACTCCATGAACCACAGGATTTGATGTTCGGCGGTATTGTGCATCCTGTCGACTTATTACGCTGTCTCCTGGGTGATGTCGAAGAGGTACACGCATACGGGACGAAAGGCTTACTCACACCGGAATATCCGATAAAGAATAATTTCTTTCTCAATCTCAAGTTTAAGAGCGGACAGATCGCACGAGCAATGGGGCTTTACGATATCGTCCATCCCCCGATGCCGATGCAGCAGATCTCCATCTTCGGAAGTAAAGGCACGATGATCGGCGACTTTACGGATAACAAAGAGGGGCACGTCAAGTTGATGCTGGATAAAATGGCCACCCGAGAACCCTTTGAAGTCACCTGCCCGCCTGAGATAGACACAAGCGTTTACGGACACGGACAGACGGTTATCCGATATATGCGGCATTTTCAGCAGTGTCTTGAGGACGACTTAGAACCGTCTCCGAACGTCGTTGACGGCGCGAAGTCTATCGCTGTCGGTGTCGCCGCGTGGGAATCTATTGAGACCGGACAACCCGTAAAAGTATTCAATGCGTTTTAATAGTTATCAGTTAACGGTTGTCAGTTATCGGTTAAAGAGGTTCTTGTGACAGTCAAAATCCCGTATTAATTTTTTTTCTTGACAATTATTTTTTATTTTTGTATAATTTAGTCATGCCTAAATTTATTTTTCAATTTTTCTAATAATTTTGGTAGACCCTATCTAAAACTGTGTAGGTTTTAGACCTATACATAGACCGCATTGCGATCTCTATATGCATCGCATATTTCACCTGCGGATTGGAAAGATCAATGCTTACACATGCAGCAGAGGACTATCTCAAGTCGATTTACAAGTTGCAAGAGAAAGGCGGCAAGGTTTCGACCGGTATTTTAGCGGAATTTCTTGACGTGAAACCTGCCTCCGCCACTGGGATGATCAAGAAACTGAAGACGATGAAACTGGTGCGTTATGAACGTTACCGTGGTGTGACCTTGACGGCTGCTGGGAAAGCCGTCGCGCTCGAAATCATACGGCACCATCGCTTATTAGAACTTTACCTTTTCAAAGCACTCGGCGTGCCGTGGGACGGTGTCCACGAAGAAGCCGAGAAATTGGAACACGTTATATCCGAAGATGTAGAAGCACGGATGGACGAGTACCTCGGTTATCCGACTGCCGACCCGCACGGGGCACCCATACCGGATAAGAACGGTGTCGTCATACAAACAGACTCCGTTCCCATGACAGAGCTGAAGGACGGTCAATCTTGTGTGGTTGCTGAGGTAAGCGACAGCGATTCGGCGTTGCTTCGGCATATCGGGAGTTTTAATCTTTACCCAGGTACAGCGTTCCGGGTGGTAGAGGTTGCGCCGTTTGAAGGGCCTTTTACCATTGACATTGCCGGACAGGAAGCCGTCATTGGGCGCGAAGTCGCGAAACACATTTTCGTTGAACAGGTTCAAGACCCAGATAATGTATAGGCGCGCCTTGAAAGCGCGCTATCACGATTGAAAGGAATCGATCATGGAACAACAGAGACGGACGCCACCAGATACGAAGACGATTAAGGTATGGAAAGACCATTTGCAAGATGAAATTGATGCAAGTTTCCTTTATGGGGCTTTTGCTGAACTTGAGTCGGATCCAGCGAGAAAAAAAATATTAAGTGAGCTTGCCGAGGTAGAAGACCGGCATGTTACACGATGGCAGGAGATGCTTGAATCCTATAACGTCCAGTTTAAGAAGCGGCGTCCGACGCTGAAGGCACGGTTGATGGCGTGGCTCGCGCCTAAGTTTGGCGGTTCGTTCTTCCTTTCGCAGATGCTCAGCGAGGAAGCGAGCGAGGTCAAAGACTATTTAACACTCCACAAGAATAGCACCCAACAGGATGTCAAAGAGACCGCACTCGCCTTAGCCAAAGAATCGGCAGGGCATACCGAAAGTTTGCAGGAACTGACCGGTACGATCGGTGAACCGTGGCACAAAACCGAATCCGGCGGTATGATAGGCAATATTGTTTATGGGTTTAACGACGGGCTAACGGCAAATTTCGGATTGGTCGCCGGGGTCATCGCTGCGACATCGGATGTCTCGACAATCCTTGTGACAGGGATCGTCGGAACGGTTGCAGATTCGCTCTCTATGGGTGCTTCCGGGTACCTCGCGGCGAAAAGCGAACAAGAGGTCTATGAACACGAAATCGAGGTCGAAAAAGAGGAAATTCTGCTCATGCCGGACGTAGAAGAAGATGAACTCGCACTCATCTACGAAGTCCGCGGCGTACCAAAGGAACAGGCACGAAAACTCGCACAGGAAGTCATGGAGGACCCAGAGCGCGCATTGGCGGAAAAAATCCAAATGGAACTTAAAATCGGGGAAGTCTATGCGACCCCGCTCAAAGAAGGCTGGATTACAGGCTTCGCGACGGCTATCGGTGCTTTTATCCCGGTCGCACCGTTCCTTTTTACGCAAGGTATGCTCGCTATTTGGATTTCTTTCACACTTGCCATGCTCTCACACTTCGCTGTTGGTGCCGCACGGAGCTTCTTCACCGGACGCAGTCTCTTTAGAAGTGGCTTCGATATGTTCGTTGTCGGCCTCGGTGTCGCAGGGGTCGGATACCTCGTTGGTGAACTTTTAGAACGTTTTTTCTTCTAAAACTTGGGAACAAAAAAATTATGCTGAGAATATACATTTCACTGTGTTTAATAGCGATATTGGCGGGGTCTGGATGTGATCCGAAAGGACAGCCGGATGCTGCTACGGGCGATAAGCTGCGCGTTGTTACCACCATCGGTATGATCACCGATATTGTTAAAAACGTCGGCGGTGAACATGTGGAAGTAACGGGGATGATGGGACCCGGTGTGGACCCGCACCTCTACAAACCGACCCCGAAAGATGTTCAATTGCTCCGTTCCGCACAGATCATCTTCTATAACGGGTTGCACCTCGAATCGAAAATGAGTGACATCCTTGCGAAAATGTCGGGTGATACTGTCGCGGTCGCTGTAACAGATGATATTGATCGGAGTCTACTGCTAACACCACCCGAATACGAAGGTCTCTACGACCCGCACTTATGGTTTGACGTGAAGCTCTGGACGAAAGCCGTCGGAAAGGTTCGCGATACGTTGCGTGAATTCGATGCGGATAACACTGTTTTGTACCAGAGTAACGCTGAACGCTACCTCGCGAAACTCACGGAACTCGACGCATACGTAAAGGCACAAGTGGCGCGCGTGCCGTCTCAGCAACGCGTCCTTGTGACAGCACACGACGCTTTTAACTACTTCGGAAAGGCTTACGGGTTTCAGGTACGCGGTTTGCAAGGGATTAGTACCGCAACGGAGGCAGGGATCGCTGATGTACAGGAATTGACAACGTTTATTGCGGAGCGGCGTATTCCAGCTATCTTTGTCGAGTCCTCTGTCTCGTCACGGAGTCTCGAAGCCGTCAAAGCCGCTGTGAGATCCAAAGGTTTTAATGTCGAGATTGGCGGCGAACTCTTCTCTGACGCTATGGGAGCCGACGGTACACCTGAAGGCACTTACATCGGAATGGTGCGACATAATATCGATACGATTGTACAGGCTTTGATTCGGAAATAGGAGTGTATGCGGAATGCAAGCGGCTGAGCAAAAAGCGATTCAGGTAACCGATTTAACCGTCGCCTACCAAGACAAACCGGTGCTCTGGGATATCGATTTGGATGTCCCACCGGGTGTTCTATTGGCGATCGTCGGTCCCAACGGTGCCGGTAAAACAACATTAATCAAGGCGGTTTTAGGGCTCGTACGTCCCGCTGCTGGGAACGTCTTGATCTACGACAAGCCTTATGACGCACAGCGGAGAATTGTCGGATACGTGCCACAACGCGGGAGCGTCGATTGGGATTTCCCGACAAACGTCTTGGATGTCGTTATGATGGGACGTTACGGCGCACTCGGTTGGATACGGCGACCCGGAAAAAAAGAACGTGAACTGGCAATGCAGGCGTTAGAGAAGGTCGGTATGGAGGCGTATACCACGCGGCAGATTAGTCAACTCTCCGGCGGGCAACAGCAACGCGTTTTTCTCGCACGAGCACTCGTTCAGGACGCAACCGTCTATCTAATGGATGAACCTTTTCAAGGCGTAGACGCTACCACAGAACGTGCCATTGTAACACTGCTTCAGGAACTCCGAGCCGATGGGAAGACTGTCGTCGTCGTACACCACGATCTCCAGACAGTGACCGACTATTTCGATTGGGTGATGCTATTGAACATTCGCCGGATCGCCAGTGGCCCTGTTGACGAAATTTTCACATCTGACAACTTACGTGAGACCTACGGTGGGCGCGTCGCTTTTATGAAGTAGTTACAGAGACTTACACGGCACACGCGTAATTGTCCAAGCTTTACTATAAATCAGAACTTACACATACCGCTCTTTTGTACCACAATCTGTATGAAGTTTCAAAAAATAAATCGGTAATGCTATGTATTCCCCAGGCCCGGTAGGTTCGGTTTCCTAACCGAACCGGACATCCCTAAGAAATTACCGAATTAAAAAATTAATCCTCATTTAGATTGTGACACAAGAACGCTCGGTTTTTCAGAAAAATTTCATCTAACAGAGCCGCCGACTCTCAAAAGTGCGCAAATCCTATAAATCATGGAAAACTTAAGTATTCTAACCCATCTTGATTACACACTCATGATTGTTGCCATCGGTGCAGCTTTGCTCGGTGCTGTTAGTGGTGCGCTCGGGAGTTATGCTGTTTTGCGTCGTCAAAGCCTCCTCGGAGATGCTATCTCACATGCAGCGTTACCCGGCATCGCAATCGCTTTTCTGCTGACAGGTAGCAAGACACCCCTTATTCTCGTGCTTGGGGCAGCGATCGCCGGATGGTTAGGCACACTCCTAATCTTGAGCATTGTTCGGCTCACGCGTATCAAATATGACAGTGCCCTCGGCATCGTACTATCGACTTTTTTCGGGTTCGGGCTGGTTCTACATACGCTAATTCAGCGCACGGGTAACGCGAATCAGGCAGGGTTAGATACATTCCTTTTTGGGCAAGCCGCGACGCTGCTGGAGCGTGATGTCCTAACTATCGGTATACTCGGCGGGATTGCGCTCACTGTTATGCTGATCTTTTGGAAAGAGTTGAAGCTGCTCGTTTTCGATGAAGGTTTCGCTGCCTCTATCGGGTTTCCGATCCGCACACTCGATATTTTGTTGACCAGTCTCCTTGTCGTCGCGATTGTACTCGGTTTGCAGGCGGTCGGGGCAGTGTTGATGAGTGCGATGCTGGTCGCACCAGCAGTCGCAGCACGACAGTGGACGGACCGACTCCGGCTGATGGTGTTTCTCGCGGCATGTTTCGGCGCACTTGCCGGTGTGAGTGGCACAATTATCAGTAGTACCGCTTCACGCATCCCAACCGGTCCGACGATTGTGTTATGTGCGACAGTTGTCGTCGGGTTCTCAATCGTTTTCGCGCCAAATCGTGGACTCGTCTGGGATCGGATCCGACAGCAACGCAATAGACGGAATCTGAAAATGGAAACGAGTCGGTATTAAGACAATTCGGACGTGGAACTGGATACAGCCTATGTTAGAAGGTCATCTTGATATCCTATTGATTGCGATTGTCACAGCAGTCGCGTGTGCTTTGCTGGGCGTGTTTTTGGTGCTACGGCGGATGACGTTAATGAGCGATGCGATTAGTCACGCCATTTTGCCGGGGATCGTTCTCGCCTTTTTTCTCACGCATAGTCTATCCTCTCCGCTCCTCATCCTTGCCGCCGCTGGAACCGGTGTGCTGACTGTCGTTTGCGTTGAGCTACTCGAACGGACGAAACTCGTCAAAGAGGATGCCGCAATCGGATTGACCTTCCCCGCACTTTTCAGTATCGGTGTGATTTTGATCTCTCGGTTCGCTGGCAATGTTCATCTCGATATGGATGCCGTATTGCTCGGCGAACTCGCCTACGCGCCCCTTAATAGGCTAAAGGCTTTCGGCTACGACCTTGGCCCCGTTTCTTTATACGTGATGGGGACAATTCTTGTATTGAATCTCGTTTTTATCTGTCTGTTTTACAAAGAATTAAAGTTAGCGACGTTTGACGCGAGTTTAGCCGCTGCATTAGGATTAGCCCCGACTGTTATTCATTACGGGCTGATGACGTTGGTATCCGTAACAACAGTCGGCGCGTTTGATGCTGTCGGTTCGATTTTAGTCGTCGCACTCATCGCCGGACCGCCCGCAACTGCCTATCTCATGACGGACAGGCTCTCACGGATGCTTATCCTCAGTGCGATTATCGGAAGTGTGAATGCTGTGAGCGGGTACGGGGTCGCGTTCCTCTTTGATGTCTCCATTGCCGGTTCAATCGCAACGATGACGCTTCTCATTTTTGTGCTCGTTTTTCTCGTCGTTCCCAACCGCGGGCTTATCGCGATTGCCCGGAGACACGCACGTCAAAAATGGGAGTTTGCACAGACGATGCTCGTGATCCATCTCTTCAACCACGAAGGGCTCCCTGAAGCTGAAACAGAATCAGCAATCGCAGACCTCCATGAGCATCTCAGTTGGGATCCGGGGTTTACAAGCCAAGTGGTGAGATATGCCTTGAACAACCGATGTGTTTCTCGGAAAGAGACGCAACTGATCTTAACAGCACACGGACGCACTATTGCACAGCAGGCACTTGTGCAATGATTTTTCTCTGCGCTTGTTGCTGGACGTATTTCTTTTAGTAATATGTCTGTTAAGGGATTCTGAAATCCATCAACAAATTCCTGAAAATCAATTTTTTCTTGAATTGACTCTTCACTGGCCTCCTTCAGCAAAATATTCCAGTCAGCATTTTGATAATAAAGTTTCCTAAGCTTTTCCTCAATGTTTACGTCAGTAATGTTGGCAATGAATGTCGCATCCCCTAAGTCTTGCCTTGTGCGTGTAAATCTCCCTGCAAGTTGGAGTGTAACCGCAAGACTCTTTCTAATATCGTGTAAAGCTGCAATTTTCATCTCAGGTAAATCAAAACCCTCGCCAAACATATCAACACATACAACAATCTTTGATTCTCTACGATTTATTTTTTCTCGGATTGAGCTTTACTAAGTGGGTAATTGAAGATAATTTTTCCTTCAATAGACTTACCATCATTTCTAAACGGTGTTGCTGTGAACTGCAGAATTCTTTTTTCCTCAAATTTCTGCTTAAGTCTCTTCCATGTTTTAGCGGGGCTGTGGTGTGCCTCATCAATGTGCATGTGTTGCATGAACAGCACCTATTTGCGGTGGATGTAAGCCTTTTATTTTTTTATCTCCATCTTCAGATTTGTATGAAAATGCTCCCTGCCAAGAGTCAAGAATTCTCTTTAATCGTTTTTTGTAATCAAAACGGCGTTTAGGAACTTTTGACAATTTTGGATGTTTTATCCATTCTCAATCTGATAAATCGACAAATTCACTATCCTTTTCTACTAAATCATCAGGCTTAATCTGTAGAACTTTGGTAAAGGCTTCTGGAGGTTTTGCTTCAGGGGTATTCAATTGTACGATTTGGATCATGGTTTTGCTTTACATATGTGCCCGTTCTTAGGAAAGATCGCGAGCGCAGCTCGCTCCTACAGAGGAAGACGTATCCATATATATAAAGTGAATAGGTACAATTGAATG
>JAJDXV010000074.1 GCA_022823085.1 Candidatus Poribacteria bacterium | reverse complement strand
TCAATTGTACCTATTCACTTTATATATATGGATACGTCTTCCTCTGTAGGAGCGAGCTGCGCTCGCGATCTTTCCTAAGAACGGGCACATATGTAAAGCAAAACCATGATCCAAATCGTACAATTGAATACCCCTGTGTGTTATCCGTACACTTCTTAACTGGTTACTGGGTACTGATACGCCAATAACGAGCAGTCGCAACGAAGGCGCGACGGACAAGATAAAACGGATTATTACCAACGAGAAACTTGATTAACCGCAAGGAAAATTTAAAAATATGCAAGAACAACAGGGGAGTTTAGAATTTCTTTCAAGCGGCTCCATTACGGTCTTAGGGCTGTTGGTGATCGCTGTGACGGGTGTCCTATGCTGGTTAGCATGGCACCGCAGCGGCTATCGCAAACAGACAGGATGGCTTGAGTTACTGCGTTTCGTATTGGTCTGTTTAGTCGTTGTCACGCTGAATCAACCGGAGTGGTTGAAAACGCAACCGCCGGAACGACGCGCAACCCTCGCTATCCTCTGGGACCAATCCAAAAGTATGGAGACACGCGATGTTCTTGACGGTGAAAATGTGTCTGATGAACCGAAGAGCCGCACTGAAGCGATTCAACCGCTGATGTCCGAGACGGTCTGGAAAGGCGGCTCTGCGTCTGATACCGAACACACGCAGGATACGGACGATCTCAACGTCGTATTTGAGCCGTTCTCTTCGGCGTTAGACCCACCAGAAGAAGCGACCGATCTGAATGCTGGAATGACCCACGTTCTTGACAACCATACCAACCTCCGTGGCGTGGTACTTCTGTCAGACGGTGATTGGAATGTCGGCAACTCGCCAGTCGAGGCAGCCACACGGTTTCGGATGAAAGGGATTCCCGTGTTCGCTATCGGTGTCGGCAGTCGGGTACCGCTCCCGGACCTTGAATTAGTTCGGATGGACGCGCCGACCTTTGGTGTGGTTAACAAACAGGTCCGTATCCCCTTTGTTGTGCGTAGCACCTTGGGACAGGATCGGGATGTCCGTGTCACACTTAATATAAATCAAAAATCGGAATCCACAGCTGCTACGCCCGAAAAACAGATTACCAAAGTCGTCCGTGTTCCGGCAATGCGCCAAGCGCAAGATAATGTCGTCTGTACATTGCCAGCGACGGGAGATTACACGTTGAGCCTCCGTATTGACAAAGATGCTGAGGAGCTGATACCCGAAAATAATGAGATTTCCGCACCCATATCCATACGTGAAGAACAATTGAAAGTGCTTGTCATCGAATCTTATCCGCGATGGGAATACCGGTATCTACGGAACGCCTTAGAACGCGATCCGGGTGTTGAAGTAACATGCCTCCTTTTTCATCCCGAATTGCCGAAAGTCGGTGGAGGACGCAGCTACATTAAGCGTTTCCCTGACGCGCGAGAATTGCGTCGGTATGATGTGGTATTCCTTGGCGATGTCGGTGTCAAAGAGGGACAACTCACTGTTGAACAGACACAGGAATTAAGGAAATTAATCAGTGCCCAGGCTTCAGGGCTGGTCTTTATGCCAGGGCGTAAAGGCGCGCACGATTCATTGGTCTCAGGACCGCTCGGCGACCTGTATCCTGTGCTCTTAGATCCAGCGACACCTGAAGGTGTCGGGTCGAGTAACCAAGGCTATTTCGCACTCACGACTGCCGGACAGCGGAGTTTGCTGACACGCCTTGGGGATACCGATGAAGGTAACAGCGAAGTATGGCGCAAGCTGCCCGGATTCTTCTGGTACGCCGGTGTTGCGCGCGCCAAGGTTGGCACCGAGACACTCGCAGTACACGATCAAGTCACGAACGCGTCAGGACGGGTGCCGTTAATCGTAACCAAGACTTACGGCACCGGCAAAGTACTATTTATGGGAACGGACAGTGCCTGGCGGTGGCGACAAGGCGTTGAAGATAAATACCACTACCGCTTCTGGAGTCAGGTTGCACGATGGATGGCGTACCGACGACAGATGGCACAGAGCGAATCAATACGGCTCTTCTATTCACCCGACCGACCAAATGTTGACGATGTCTTGACGTTAAATGCCAACGCCATCGACAACGTGGGCGGTCCTTTGGATAGCGGTACAGTCGTGGTACAAGCGATTTCGCCATCTGGTAAAACACAGACCATTCGGCTGCAACCCGGCACAGAGGATTTAGCCGGATTGTTCGTCGGTTCATTTGTGCCCAAAGAACCCGGTAACTATCGTCTCATTGCGAGCAGTAGCGAAACCGGTGCCTCTGTACAAACCGACCTGTCAGTGCAAGGATTAAATCGGGAACAACAGGGACGATTGGCACGTTTTGATGTATTGGAGGAGATCGCCAAAATTACCGACGGCAAACTCGTATCGGTCTCTGAAGTGCCGAATCTATTAGAATATCTCGCAGCCTTGCCGGAACCCGAACCGACTGTCCATCGCACACGCATCTGGGCACACCCAATGTGGGCAGGTCTCTTAATCTTTTTGCTCGGCGTATTCTGGGTTGCCAGAAAGATGAACGGCACAGTGTAGATCGGCATAAACGTAAATGTAAATAGACAACCGTCGTCAAACATGGTATCATATCTTTAGGAACGGGAAATGTAAAAGCGAAACCGATAATCCATATTAGAGACCACGAAAGAACAGAGGGATTTATCATGAGCGATAACTATAAAATAGCAGTCGTCGGTTGCGGCGGGATTTCTCACATGCACACCGGATGGCACGTGAAAGAACCGAGAGCAACACTGACAGCAATTGCCGATATTGACCAAGAACGTGTAAAAGCCTACGGTGAGCAATACGGTGTCGAAAAACAGTATACCGATTACATTGAGATGCTCGAAACAGAGGATATTGATATTGTTTCGGTCTGCACGCGTCCGAAGTTGCACGCACCCGTCGTGATTGAAGTCGCAAAACGCGGGGTCAAAGGGATCCTTTCTGAGAAACCGATGGCGGAGAACCTCGGACAAGCACGCGAAATGCTTGAGACGTGCGAAGAACACAATGTGAAATTAGCGATTGACCATCAGGTACGGTTTTCGGCACCCTATGCCGCCGCAAAACAGATGATTGCTGACGGTCAGATCGGTGAACTCTTCCGAATTCACGGGGTTTGTGGCGGCGGCGACCTGAAAGACAATGCAACACATACCGTTGACCTTATGCGCTATATCTATGGTGATCGTCCTGTTACTTGGGTCATCGGGCAGATTGAACGGATTGGCACGCCGATGAAATACGATCTGCATTCCGAGAATTTCGCACTCGGTTACTTCAAATTTGAGAGTAATGCCCGAGGCATCATTGAATCTGGGAACGATACCGCACCCGGCTATCACCATATCTACTGCTACGGAACAGATGGCGAAATTGAAATCGCTGCCCCTGGGGGGCCCTCACTCCGTATCCGAAATGAGCAGTCCGGTGGCGCGTGGAGGACACCGGAATTGCCAGCGGAGAGTAACCCCGTACGAGACCTGATTGCAGCGATTGAGGAGGATCGGGAACACCGCTCAAGTGGCTATCAAGGCTACGCCTCCTTAGAACTCCTGATGGCGATCTATGAGTCGTCCCGGAAACGGCAGCGGATTCACCTACCGATGGAAGAGATGGAATCGCCATTAACATTGATGGTTGACGATGGTTGGGTATAGTTTGTTATAAGTTATAAGTTATAAGTTATAAGTTATAAGTTGTAAGTTATACAATAGTTTGGACAGTTTCTGTTTGGTTCATGACCTGTTTCCGAAGCGTTTCCGATTTTTCTGAAAGTTTTTCACACAAAACCGACGCGTAGGAAAATAACGCTAATGAACTAAAGAGTAGCCCCAGCGGGGGTTTTTGCTGGGGTGTTTCTTCAGTATGTTTATAGAAACGTCAGGGCCCCAAGGTCTAAGCCCCAGCGGGGCGATATGTGTACTGCACCTAAAATTGTCCAAACTTTAGTAAGCTAAAAAAAGTAGTTGGGTGCCCCTGAACCCTCTTAACCTACCACTTATAACTATTATCCAATACGAGGAGATGTTTCATGAACCGAACACAGACAAAACGACGCACACAAAAGGATGCAGTCAACTTACCGCCGCGTATGAAGGCGGCACTTGAACAGTACCAGAAAACAGTGTGGATCATCAAACTTGCTGAAGGGACGCTGGCGGCGATCTTCGGTCTTATGATTTCGTATCTCGTCGTATTCGGGTTAGACCGACTGTTTGATACGCCTGCGCTTTTACGGGGACTTATCCTAATAACTGGAATGGTCGGTATGGTCCTCTTTTTGCCGCTAAAGTACTATAATTGGGTATGGAAACATCGGCAATTGGAGGGAATCGCTCGGTTGCTGCAGCATAAGTTTCCACGTTTTGGTCATCACGTCCTCGGTATCGTGGAACTGGCATCTAACCGTTCGGATAGATCCGCGAGTCCCGCTTTGATTGAGGCGGCTATGCGGCAGGTCGATGAAGAAGTCGCAAAACATAATCTTGGAGAGGCTGTTCCGAATCCGCGGCACCGTCAATGGGTTTATGCCGTGGTTTTGCCGCTGATATTGGTTGTCGTTGGAGCCGCAGTAATTCCCGCAACAAGTCGAAACGCCCTCGCACGATGGCTCACACCCTGGCGCAATGTTGAGCGTTATACCTTCGCACAATTGGAAGGAGAGACCGACCGCCGTGTTGTGGCGTATGCTGAACCCTTTGATGTTCAGGCGCATCTGAAAGAAAACTCACTGTGGAAACCTGAGTCAGCGGAAGCGCGGTACGCGGATCAGGAACCGGTGGTTACAACGTTAGACGATGACACCTACCGTTTTGAATTGCCGCCACAGACAAAGGACGGAAACGTCGCACTTCGGGTCGGGGATGCACGGCGTTCTATTCCAATAGAACCGAAATTACGTCCCGCACTCACCGAACTGATTGCTAAAGTCGAATTGCCTGCCTATCTGCAACGTCAAGAACCGATGACAGTCGATGTGCGCGGCGGGATCGTAAGTTTGGTAAAAGGCAGTGCTGCGACGCTTGAAGCCACCATTACACGCGAACTCGCAGAAGCGACCTTGAATGATCTGCCACAACACGTTGAAGGGGCGCGTGTAACAACCGAACCGATCACCGTGGATACAACGACTGAGGCGCGACTCGCATGGCGAGACCAATTTGGGCTTTCCGCAAGTGAACCACAAGTCCTACGGTTCGAAGCCGTTAACGATGCAGCACCGACGGTCGCCCTAAACAAACTGAAGAACAACCAGGTCGTTATGACCGATGAGGTACTCGCCTTCGAGGTTCAGGCATCGGACGATTTTGGTGTGGCAAAGATCGGTTTGGCGTGGGAGGGTATCCCGAATCCAGTTCACAACCCGGAACCCACCAGCGGCGAGAAAACGGTATCCGCAGGCACACCGACTGCTGACAGTTTAACAGTCGCTGCAACATTCGCCCCAAAACGTGAAAATCTCCAACCGCAGAGCCTCCGATTGCGTGCCTATGTAGAGGATTATCTACCGGATCGTGAGCGCGTCTATTCACCACCCCTTATTCTCCATGTGCTGACACCAGCGGAACATTTCAAGTGGTTGATCGGGCAACTCCAACTTTGGACAGAGGCTGCAATGGATGTCCACGACAAAGAGTTACAATTAAACCAAACCAACCGCGAACTGCGCGATCTTTCACCGGAGGCACTTGACGATCCCGCACAGCGTAAGAGAATCCAAGAGCAGGCTGCCGCAGAACGCGCAAACGCTGCACGGCTCGATAGTTTGGTCGAAAGCGGTGTAGAACTTATTAAAGAGGCGACAAAGAACGAGGAGTTTGATGCCGAACATCTCGAATCATGGGCTGAAATTCTTAAACAGTTGGAAGATATCGCTGGCCAGCGGATGCCGTCTGTCGCAGAACTGCTTTCTCGTGCTGCTGAAGCACCCGGATCACCCGCTGAGCAGCAAGCCACTGCAAGTGAATCTACCGAGAATACGAGTCCGCAGGAAAATCAATCAGCACAGGGACCCCAATCGCCTGCCAAAGGTGAACCGAGCGACTCGGAACAGGTAGAAAAGTACGGCCCCGACAATAGAGTGCCACCTGAAGATTTGGACGAAATGCCGGAGGACCCGAATACCCCCGGCGAGGGTGTTAGCGTCAATCGGAGTAAACGCCCAGACGGTAAACCCGGTTATCAACCTGCCAATCCAACGCCTACCGTCGGTGACGTTGAATCGGGATTCAATAAGGGTGAGGCAGCGGAAGGACAGGCACCGCAGATCGTCGGCGGGTTACGTATCCCTGGGACTATCCTTAAAGGGAGCGGTAGAGACCAGAAAGATGAAGAAGACGAAGATGCAGCGGAAACCCCTGGCGCAGCGGACCTCGTGCTAAAAGCGTTTGAAGAACAGCAGGAATTGCTTGATGCTTTTGCGAAATTGGCGGAGGAGATGGGAAAACTGCTTGTGAGTTTTGAAAACAGCACCTTCGTAAAACGCCTAAAATCCGCATCGCGAAGGCAGATAGACATCGCAGTAGACCTGAACAATCTCGACAGCTTCGGTCTTGAACGCAGTGTTGATAATCACTCTGATCGGGAGCGGTTAGCCGAACAAGAGACCAACGAATCTGAAACCGTTTCTACTATTATCCAAGATATGGCGGCTTATACGGACCGACGACCCTCACCGAATTACTTACGTGTACTCGCGGAGATGCAGGACGCGCTCGTATCCAACGAGATGGAAGAGATCGCAAAAGCGATTAACAAAAATTTCGTTGGGCAGTCCACCATTGAGGCGGAATTCTGGGCAGATACGCTTGACCGGTGGGCAGAGCAATTGGTCAATCCGCGGCCCGAAGGGCCACCGCCAGAAGGCGGATTGATGGAGTTACCGAACCTGCCGCCGGAGATTGTTCTTGAAGTTATGCGTATCATTGATCGCGAGATTCAGCTCCGAGAGGAGACGCGCGAAGTTGAGCAGGCGAAGGAAGCACTTACCGCCGATGAATACAGTGAGCGCAGCATCGCATTGTATGATACACAGGTTACGCTTACTGAAGATACCCAAGAAGTCGCTGCACAGATTAGCCTCCTACCGACTGCACAGGAACCCTTAATCCAGCAACAACTCGCAAAAGTTACGCAAGCTGCAGATGTTATGGGTGAGGTAGAGGACATCCTCGCAGAACCGAATACAGGGCCCGAAGCGATTGCCGCGATAACAGAGGTGATTGAAATCCTGTTCCAAACATGTCGAATTCCAAACGCACCTATGGTAACGACAGCACCACCGCCGACAGCTTCTGCATTGGTACTCCTCGGACTCGGAGACGACAGCGGCAGTGCCTTCATCGAAAACCGAGCCCCCAGACAGGCGACTGGTAAAACCGGACGCGTCCTGCCAGAGGAATTTCGTCAAGGCTTGGACGCTTATTTCAACACTTTAGAGGGAAGATAGACATACTAACAGTGCTTGATTAGGACTTACGCATAAAGGGTTATAAGTCGTAAGTTATAAGTGGTAGGTTAACACGGTATTTTGTGGACACAATTTCTTTAACTTATAACTTATAACTGTTAACTTATAACTACAAAGGATTAATATGACAGAGGCAAACAGAGATGCGATCCCGTTTGAGTTCTTCGCGAGTTTCAAGCGGATAGAGACAGGAAATCCGATTATCGCTTTGAAACCTCCGCTCTGGGCAGCAGCGACCCATGCGATTGTCGTTGAGGACACACTGCACTATATCTGGTGTGATCGTAAAATTGACCGTCGCTGGTGCATAAGGCACGCAACGGCACCGATCAGTGACATCACCAATATCACACAGGACCCGCGCAACCCAGTTGTTGAACCTTCAGCGGAAGGTTTTGATGATCAAGCCGTCGAGTACCCGTTTCCGTTCCTGAATCCTGCTGATGGGAAGTACTACATGTACTACCGCGGTAAAGGAGAAACGACACCTGAACAGACAGGGTTGCTGGTGAGCGATGGCGACCTCGGTGAGTGGCGACGCGTTCAGCGAACACCTGTCATTTTAGCGGATGCCGAGCACGAATTCGACGGCGCATCGCACCCTTCCGTTGCAGTGGATGGCGACACGATTCATATCCTTTATACGGCGAAGGCAACAAAATCGTTCGGAGAAGGGTTAACAATGGGGCATGCGACCGCACCGACGAGCGATCCGGCATCGGTCACAAAAAATCCTGCCAACCCGGTTTTTACAGGGAGTGGAGAAGTATGGGATAGCAAATCTGTCCGTGAAACGGAATTGTTTAAAGGACCGCAGTACTTCCATGTTATCTATGGCGGCTTTGATGGCGAAGTCTGGCGGATCGGACATGCACGGACTCGCGATTTTGAAACCTTTGAATCTAACCCGGACAACCCTATATTTGCACCATCGGACGACCCTGAAGCGTTCGATTGCGACGGCGTGCTAACGGGCCAGATCCTCGACATCGGTGGCACCTACGTCATGCTCTACGCAGGCAAGAAGGGACAGGAGTGGCAAACAGGCTTGGCTACAATCCAAGAGAATTAGGAGACGTTTACAATGCAACTCAGAAAGACGTTCTACTATACCTGCATGCTAAGTGTAATCGTTTGTATTGGCGTGTTTATGGGAATCTCTTTTGCCCAGGACAACGCTTTAAACGGCGGGACGATCCGAGGCACGATTGAAGATTTAACGCAAGGACAGAAACCCATTGAAGGCGTTGAAGTCAAAATTGTCGCCCAAGACGGCACAGAATACACAACCAAAACAGATGCGAATGGTGATTACAACTTCCGCAACACGTAGATACCAAGGTGCTGAGCTTTTGGCAGCAGCGTGAATTCAGACATATATTCGGGCCACCTATGATGGAGAAATGATCGTGAGGAGAATCAAACGGATGAATAAAACACACACACTTCTTATCGGGTTTTCCGGTTTCTTGATGTTGCTCAGCACATTCTCGATGGAAATGGAAACTTATGCACAAGATCCAACGATCCGCTACGGCACAGGTGTACCACCAGCCGTCAGAAGCATTAGTGACCGAGGTTTGCGCTACCTTGCAAGCACACAACTCGAAGACGGCAGTTGGCCAGGCGGACAAAACGGCGCAGGCATCACAGGGATCTGTCTCATGGCGTTTATGGCGAGTGGTGAAGACCCAGATTTCGGGCCTTATGCCACAAACATCCGTAAAGCCTTGCGCAATATGATTATCAATCAGAACCCTAAAACCGGGTACATGACAGGGTTCGGACGCGGATCAATGTACCACCACGGTTTCGCGACGTTAGCGCTCTCCGAGGCGTACGGGGCAGTCAGCGAAGACCTGCTCTGGAAAGGGACAGATGTCTCTGCTGATAGACGACGCACCATCGGTAAGGCTTTGGAACTCGCTGTCCGATGCGCGTTGACTGCACAAGAGAAGAACCCCTGGGGCGCTTGGCGATACTCTCCGCAATCCCAAGATGCCGACACAACGGTCGCCGGAACCGTGTTGATGGGCGTTCTCGGCGCACGGAACGCAGGGATTGAGGTACCTAACGAAGCCGTTGATAAGGCGTTGAATTTTTTTCAAACCTGTACGGTGCGCGGCGGTGGTGTCGCTTACCAACCTATGAGCAGCCACGGCGATGGTGCCACTCGGGCAGCAATCGCAACGCTCGTTTACGCAATCGGAAAAAGAAAAGACACCCCCGAATACAAAGCCACTTCTGAATTCATCAAGCGTCGGATGGATCAGAGCATACGCGGCGGGTACGCCTTCTACAACCTATATTATATGGCGCAGGCACTCTTCCAAAGCGACTTTGAAGCCTGGAAGGCTTGGAATCGACGCACCATCGAGCGACTCCAGGGGATGCAACAGGAAGATGGCAGCTTCACGAGCAGCTACGGCGGCGCCTACGGAACCGGAATGGCTATTCTTACGCTGGCATTGAACTATCGCCTACTGCCTATTTATGAAAGGTAAAAAAGGAGAAAACCATGCGGTGCAACCTAAAAAGGATACTTTTCGCCATCACGGTGCTAACATGGGTATGGCTGCCAGTGGTGCACGCTGAACAGACAGAGGCGCAGTTGCGTTGGAAGAATGGTGACTCCCTTCCCGGTCAGTTATTGGAAAGCGAACCAGGATCACCATCCGTTACTGAAAATGGTGGAAGAATTCATTGGGTGTCCCCACACTTTTCGGATCCTCTGCTCGTTGATGCCGATGTATTAGATGCCATCGTTTTTCCAAACCGAGCGGAAACCCCCGCAACTGAGGCGTTTCGCATCGGTACAGTATCCGGAGATATCTGGATGGCGGACCTCGTCGGTTCAGATGACGACACCTTTCTCTTTTCGAGCAAGCGTCACGGACGGTTTCGCGTCAACCGAGAGATGATTTATACGTTTGAGGGGCGAAAGCATTCCAACCTGCTCTTTGATGGCTCACAACTCTCAGCTTGGAAACTACCCGAAGAAAATGAGAACAAGAACGAGTTGCAACTCCTTGCAGACCCACAACCGGGTTGGCACACAGATCGCGGGGGGCGTCCACAAACCAATCAAGCCAAGGCAAATATCTTCTACGCACTCGACTGGCCCAAACGTTTTGAGATTGATCTGGAATTGGCATCTGCTGCACGTCCACCGAGTTTTGTCATTGCATTCGGTAAAAACCTATATGAAACAGTGCGACTGGAAACTTGGGTCAACGAACTCGTCGTCGTTCAAGGCACGTTGTTTGAGTCTGTGTTGACGATTGAACCAGACCGGCGGAATTTCCGTTTGCGACTTGCCTATCATGAGATCGGTGATGAGAACCTTGGCATACTGAGAGTCCTTGACCTGAATGGCAACGTTTTGTTGAAATTAGAAGGTGTCCGCCCAACTATTGAAGCATCCGGCATCTATGTTTTTAACCGAGGTCAAGACCTAACCATAAAGCGATTAAGGATCTATCAACAGTCTACTGATGTTGAATATCGGCAGTTTGATGTTTCCAAACCCCGGGTACACCTGATGAACGGGAAAATAGTTCTCGGTAAGTTGTTTGTAGCGAACAATCAAGGCTACGTCCTTGATACAGATGGAACGCGAACGGATATTGATTTATCACAGATTGATCGCATTGTGCAGCCGGGTATCACCTTGGATCCAACCCATACATCTCCAGCATCACTGATATATATTGATGGATCGGTGGTCCGCGGACAGGTGACACAATTGCATCCTGATCACATGCTGATACAGACGGCGTTTATGGACGAGCCGGTCATCTGCTCTATTGTGGGTGCTTCGCGGCTTCAGTTCAACGCAACAACCGAGTCGCAAACATCCGCAGAAGATTATGACAGGTTGTTTTATGAATCTGGGAGTCTGCACGGTCATATTCTGTTTGATAGTCAGAATACCGCCGACCTACGATGGCAGCCTGTCGGAACATCTGAACCCGTCCGGCTGGCGAATGCTCGGGGGGCTCGGGTCGAGAGGTCTTTACAGCGAGTATCGCGTCAGAAACCTTTTGATGCGGAAAAATTTCCGCACCTGTTACATCTGAAGAACGGAGAAGTCGTTCCTTGTCAAATTTTGTCGTACAATGAAGAGACCCTCGGTTTCCAATCACCGTTTATCGGTGTACAGCACATCGATTCGGAATATGTCAAAGGTATTGAATTCTCAGGCAAAAGGGGTAGCGCAAGAACGGAGAACCGAAACCCGATTACAATCACAGGCGGGAAAGGTAAGCATCGCATCATCTTGGAAGATGGTCGAATTTTGAACGCCGTGACGCGTCGTAGAAAAGATGGGAAAGTCGAAATAGTTGTACTGCCTGACGATGCCGAGAAACAGCAGCCGAAACTTGTTGTCGTCGATAGAAACTTCGCAGAAAACGATGCCGCTGCGCTCAAACGTGGCGTTGAACTCATGTTCGATCCGCTTGAAACGCAGACGAAGAAACTTGATGTGAAATTGGAGCGTGCGTTAACCGTTCCGCGTTTCAACCGCGATAATCCGCCGAACCACATTCTCGTGGCGAACAACGGCGATTTGAAGCGAGGAAAGCTGCTCAGTATCAACGGACAGACGATTCAATTTGATTCAAAGTTGCGAGAGCTTTCCGTTCCAATAGACCGTGTGGCACGCGTCGTTGATGTAAGCGACTTGGATGGAAGCGATGGAATCGATGGAAGGATGGGGACCCACTCTTCCACTCTTCCACTCCTCCAGCCAAAATCTGAAGTCCGCGTCTCTTTGATTGATAATCCGATCCTGATTTTTGAGCCGCTTGAAGTTGAGGATGGCAAACTGTCCGGACGTTCCTCAATCTATGGTGAGATTTCGGTACCGGTTGACAGTATCCAATACCTCCATTTTGGAGAGAAAGCGAAGGCGTTCAGATCCGTTTTTGAAGAGTGGACCGTCCGTTCAGCAAAAGAACCGGTTTACGAGGACGCACATACCCATCCACATTAGGAGCCTTAAAATGCCGGGATGCGTAAAGAAAATATTCGTTACAGTTACAGTGATAATGGCGTTATTGTTTCCCGTAAGGGCTGGGTTTCCCAACCCTGACGAAATAGGGTTACGCTGGAAAAATGGCGATGTTCTGCCGGGGCAGTTACTTGAAAGCAGGGCAGGAACAATCCGCTGGTCATCACCCTATTTTTTAGACGATCTGATACTTGATGTCAAGGTATTGGATGGTGTCGCATTCTGGAAACAGGACTCCCCGCCCGTTACTGAGAACGGAAAAGTATCAACAACGGAGGCGTTTCGGGTGAGCACGTTGTCTGGCGATGCATGGATAGCCGATCTCATCGATTCGGATGACGACACCTTTCTCTTTTCCAGCAGACGGCACGGTCAATTTCGCGTCAAACGTTCAGCCGTTTATATGCTTGAACGCCGAGAACGTCTGGATTTCCTTTTCGACGGTTCCCAACTCAAAAATTGGAAATTACCTAAACCTAAGAGAGAGGCAGGTGACCCCGCGCTTCCTTTCGACTTCGTTCGGCGTTCCGACTGGTTCGCGACCCCCGAAGATCACCCCAAAACATGGATAGACAAAGCGGAAATCTTCTACGCCTTCAACTGGCCCGAACATTTTGAGATTGAATTGGAATTAGCATCCGATACGCATTCACCGAATTTTTCTTTCGCTTTTGGCAAAGACCTCTACCGAGCGTTGCGGTTAGAAATCTGGAAGGACGAACTCGTCGCTGTTCAAGGTGTACTGTTTGAATCCGTTTTGGCAATGCAGCCAGAACAACGGAGCGTCCGTTTGCGACTGACGTATCACGAAGGTACTGGCGCACTGAAAGTGTTTGATGCCACAGGCAATTTGCTATTGGAATTGAAGGGTATCAAACCAACTCTTAAAGATTCCGGTATCTACATTCAGAATCGAGGTGAAGATTTGACGGTGCGAAACGTAAGGGTTTATCGGCAACTTAAGGTGCCAGCAGCAGCGCGAATAAACCTTTCTAAACCGCACGTCTACATGACGAATGGAGAACGCATTCAGGGCAGATTGTTTGTACAAGAAGACGGGACCTATGTCCTCAGCACAGACGGAACACGACGGGACATCGATCTGCAAAAACTAAACCACATCCTTCAACCCGGAATTCTATCGGCGAAGTTAGATCAAGCCGTTACGCTAAAATATCCCGATAAAGTTGTTTTGCACGGCGAACTTATGCAGGTGAAATCTGATAGCGTGGTCCTCCAGACTGCATTCGCCGATGAACCGGTAACCTGTTCGCTTTCAGATGCTGCACTGCTTCAGTTTCCTGCAAAACCTGACATGAGCGAAGCAGAGAAAAATAAAGATAGATTGATTTTGGCATCAGGAGACCTACGTGGGCGCGTCGTATTCGGTGGAGGTCAAGGGACATCGTCTGTACAGTGGGAGTCCGTAGGCGCGTTAAAGCCGGTCCGATTGGCGGACAACCGAGCATTTCACATAGAACGGTACGATAAATCTGCTACCGGAGGGACTCGGTTACCTGTACGGACGAGGTTACCTCGCCCCTACTCCACAGCACAATTTCGGCACACGTTGCATCTGAAAAGTGGCGAAATCTTTCCGGGGCAAATCACTTCCTACGATGGCAAATCCGCCAATTTCCAATCCCCTTTTATCAGCGCGCAGCATTTGGAGGCAGCCGATATAAAAGCACTTGAGTTCTCCGGCAGGACACACGCACCAAGCATCGATAGAACACAGCCCGAAACCGACTTCTATACCTTGCACACTGCTCGGGTGGATAGAGAAGCCGAAGTTGTAGCGATTGAAATGCATCTGGATGGAAACGGAAACAAGAGGGTAAAAATAAATGCTGACTTCCTGAAGCAAATCAACGACGGGCGTATGGTATTGAGAATAAATGAAGAAAATGAATTGAGAATAGATGAAGGCAATGAAGCGAATCGCAACCAAAACTGGATTGAAATCGCACCCAGAAATGGAAATCGAAACCTCGAGTTTTTTTTTGGCCCACCCTCGTCCACACTGCTACCCGACCTCGAAAAAGATAAGTCGCACCGGAAATTAGAACGCGCTTTAACCGTCCCGCGCGCCAGTCGGGATAACCCGCCGAGTCATCTATTGGTCGCAAAAACAGGCGATATGAAACGGGGAACACTCTTAGATTTCCAAGGACAAACGGTTCAGTTCGATTCAAAATTGCGGGAGTTTTCCATCCCAATAGACCGTGTCGCACGAGTCGTAAATATCAGCGAATCAGCGATCAGCGACAAGAGGTTATTGATTAAATCAGAACCCGCTTCTACTGATGGTTTCCGAAAGCCGAAGGTTTCCGAAAGCCATTCTCAACCTGAGATTCGCGTCACATTGACCGACGGTTCAATCCTAATTTTCGAGCCACTCGAAGTTCAAGATGGCAGACTGCTCGGACATTCGTCGATATACGGCGAAGTCTCCGTTCCGGTTGACAGTGTACGGTACCTCCACTTTGGAGCGGAAGCGAAATCGTTCACAGCAGCCTTTGAAAAATGGACCGTCCGCCCTGCAAAAGAACCTGAGTACGATGACTAATACTTGCAGAAGGGATTTGTAACCCCGATTCCCTACTTCTTATGTTTTGCATAATTGTTAGTAAAAGCAGTGGTGTATTGATACTTAACTATATAGGACTTACGCATATCGCTCTTTTGTACCACAATCTGTTAGATTGTGACGCAAAAACGCTGTGTTTTCAGAAGAATTTCATCTAACAGAGCCACCTATAGCCAAAAGTGCGTAAGTCCTGCTATAGTTTGGACAATTTATATCGGTTGGACGTTACGTTTTTCAACGTTTTTTATTTTTTCACGAGTTTTGAATCTGGATGTAAGATCCGAGAAAGCATATTTAGGTTTCCCGCCACAGGTATCTTGACATAGCACTCCGC